>JADJTL010000001.1:0-300000 GCA_016711215.1 Pseudomonadota bacterium
ACGGCTCGATGGTTAATGGTATCGGCATGTTCGATGATCAGGTTGGGGCGGCTTCGGCGCGGAAGTTGTTAGCCGACGGCGCCCCGACGGTGCCGCTACGGGGGTGGGGCGCTGGCTGGGGCTTCGGTCGCCGGTGGGGGGAGGGTGGGGACCCCAGGCGGCGCGGCCGCCCGCGGGCGATTCGTCGAGCGGGCGATTCGTCGAGCGGGCGATCGCTTCAGCGGGCGATCATATCGACGGGGAAGGTCGGCAGGGAGCACTCGGGTCGGTCGCTGAGCGGGGAGCGCGGCGCCTCGCTCGCGGCGAGGATTCGAGTCGGCGGTAGCAGCACGGCTGCTCGCTCCTTGGCGCTGATCTGCGTCTTGAACCAGGCGTCGTAGGCGGTCCTTGTGCCGCGGGTGGTCGAGACCTCCAGCTTGGCCGTCAGCGTGCCGCCGGCCTGCCGGAGATTCGGATAGCTGGCGGCCAGGCTGATCGCCAGGATCCCGTGCCGCTTCAAGGAGGCCAGCTCACCGGGCTGCGAGACGCCGTCGTGATTCGCGTCGAGCCAGAGCGACAAGCGGGTGAAGACCGCGTCGCGCGCGTCCAGCACGCGGTCGCCGTTGCCGCCCTCTGCCGGCTCGTCGAAGAGCGCGAGGGCCTCGACGCCGTCGTAGCAGCGCCCGTCGCGGCAGGGCGTTTGTTCGCCGAAAAGCTCGGCGCCCGTGCTGATCACGCCGTCACCGTCACGATCGAGCACGAGGAGGCCGTCCCGCGCGCCGACCCAGGTGGTGGCCTGCGGCCTGCCGCTGCCCACGAGGTCGAAGCGCACGCGCTGCGTCGAGAGCTCGACGCCATCCTCGTCGAGGTCGATCACGATCGGCGAGCAGCACTCGGGGAAGGCCTTGCGCGGGGCGGGCTCCTCGCCCGGTAAATAGGTCCTGCCGTTCGGCGCTGGCGGCGGATACATGACGTCCCACCAGTATGTGACCTGCGGCGGCGGCGGTGGCGGTGGCGGTGGCGGTGGCGGCGGCGGTGGCGGTGGCACGGCCGGGGCGGGTGGCGGAGGGGGCGGGGGCGGCGGCGGCGGCGGCGGCGGCGGCGCGCAGAGGTTGCGCTCGCTGATGGTGCGTCCGAGCTCGTTGCGGAGCACCTCGACCTGTTGGTCGATACCGACCTGGATGCCCTTCTCGCGCTCGCCGTCGATCTCGCGGCGCGCCGGATTGACGGCGCTGAGATCGGCCGTCGGGCAGAGGACATAGTCCGCCACCAGGGTCGTCACCTTGCGCTTGGAGCGCGTCCGCGCCTGTTCGGCAACGCCGTCGGGGCCGATCCTGCAGCCCTCGATCTGAGTGATCGCCCACGTGCGCTCCCCGTAGACGAGCTCGACGCCCTCGGTTACGCCTCGGCGGTAAGCGACCAACTTGCGGCTGGCGTTGTTCTCGCACTTCTCCGCCGCCCTGAGCTCGTGGGCCGCGTAGGCGGAAGCGGCCAGGGCGCTGTTCTGCGCTGACGCGATACCCCAGGCCGCGATGAAGCGATGCGAATCGCTGCTGAGGTCCGGATAGAGCGTGCCGACGTGCTCGGCTGCAGCGCTCGTGTCGTCCGGGATCGAGCTCTGGACCTTCTCGAGGGCTCGGCGCACGAGCTCCTCGCAGGGGGTGCCCTCGCTATCGGTCGCCGGTACATCCAGCGGGCAGTCCCTGTACTGGGCGATCTCGGCCTCGGTTAGCGCCGCTGCCACCGTGCCGATGCCGATCATCGCCTGAGGCTTGGTCTCGCTGTAGCGCGCTGCGATGGCCTCGGTTCCCGGCAGCGGATCGCCCAGCCGCTCGGCCTTGAGCTGGCTCAGCGCGGGCAGCTCGATGCGGCGCGCGGCCAGGTCCTCCTGGAGCGCTGCGACGAAGGCGTTGACGCCTGCCGCTCGGGCGGCCGCGGTTACCGTGTTGGCGGCATCGCTCGTGGCGTAGGCCTCGTCGTCCGAAACGCTCTCGAGGGGCGCGGCGCCGCTCGGGTCGCGGCGCGCTTGCAGCTCCGTCAGGGAGGGCTGCTCGACCGGCGTGTTGGAGCAGCCGGGTGCCAGCGCGAGTGCCAGTGAAAGGCCAACCGGCGCCAGTCTGCTTAACCAGGACGCGGGGAGCCACGCGCCCGCGCTGGACGAAACCAGCTGTCTCATTCTCATCATCGTCAGACCTCCGAGCGCTAGGACGCCAGGGCATGCGCCTCCCATCGCAGAAGGACGGCATTGCCCCTGGCGGAAGGAGGCAATAGCAAGTACCGCGCCGCGCGCAGCGCGGGCCCTTCCGGGCTGGCTTCGACCCTCGGTGGCTGTGGCACTCGTTCGCACTGCGTCGGTATTGAAGGGTTTCGTGAGTCGGTCGAGCGCGCTCGCCACGAGGTGTGGGCTGGGTCGGTCCCGCCAGGCCGCCGCTCCAAGGGCAGTCAGCGGGGCTCAGCGGGGCTCCGAGCCCTCGGGTGTGGGGGGCCCCCACGCGGCAGCACCGCGCGCCACGGCCATTGCGCACGCCGCTCGGGCGGCCCAGTAGCCCTCCGCGCAGCACTCGCGCTAAGGTGGGCCGCTGCGGCCCGGCGGCCGCAAGGTGCTCTAATGCCTGATTCATCGCTTTCGTCGCTGCGCTGCATTGCCTGTGGCCAGGTCGAGCCCGTGACCACCTCGCGCTTTCGCTGCAGTGCCTGCGGCGACCTGCTGCGCGTCGACCACGACCTGCCGCGCCTGGCGCGGCGCTATCCGGACCTCAAGCAGCGCTTCGCGGCGCGCCTACAGGAGCTGCGCGAGCCCTATGTGTCAGGGGTCTGGCGCTACCACGAGCTGATCTTGCCCGACCTTCCCGCCGCCGCGATCGTCACTGTCGGCGAGGGCCATACGGGGCTCTATCGACGGAGCGCGATCGATCGCTTCGTCGGGGTCGCGACGGCGTATATCAAGCACGAGGGCGAGAATCCGACGCTGAGCTTCAAGGACCGCGGCATGACCGCCGGCGTCTCGTGGGCCAAGCACGTGGGCGCGCGGCGCGTGGCCTGCGCCTCGACCGGCGATACCTCGGCCGCGATGGCCTGCTATGCGGCTGCCGCCGAGCTGCCGGCGCTGGTGCTCCTGCCGGAGAACAAGGTCTCGATCGAGCAGCTCGCGCAGCCGATCGTCTACGGCGCCCGCGTGCTCGCGTTGCAGACGGACTTCGACGGCTGTATGGGCGTGGTCAAGCAGCTCACCGACGACGGGGAGATCTACCTGCTCAATTCGATGAATCCCTTTCGCATCGAAGGGCAGAAGGCGATCGGCATCGAGACGCTGCATCAGCTCGACTGGCAGGTGCCCGACTGGTTCGTGATTCCGGTCGGCAACGCGGGCAATATCTCGGCGCTGGGCAAGGGGCTGCTCGAGCTGCACGAGCTGGGGTTGATTTCACGCCTGCCGCGCCTGGCTGGCGTCCAGGTGCGCGCCGCCAATCCGCTCTACACCAGCTTTCGCGAGGGCTTTCGCCAACGCCACCGGATGACGGCGCAGCCGACGATCGCCTCCGCCATCCGGATTGGCGACCCCGTCTCCTTCGACAAGGCGCGGGTGGTGATCCAAGGGCTCGAGGGCGTGGTCACCGAGGTCAGCGACGAGGAGGCGATGGAGGCCAAGGCCGCGGCTGACGCCGCCGGCGTCAACATTTGCCCCAACTCGGGCGTCGCGGTGGCTGGGGCGCGGCGGCTGCGCGAGGAGGGGGTGATCGCGGCCGGTGCCAGCGTGGCGATTATTGCCACGGCTCACGGCGGCAAGTTCGCCTCGACCACGCTACCCTATCACACGGCCGCCGCGGGCCGCGGCGCCTATCGCAACCCACCCCGCGCCACGGCGCCGACGGTAGAGGCCGTCCGCGCCGCGCTGCGGGCCGAGTAGGGCCTTCAAGCAGGGGGCTTGCCTTCGAAAGGGGAGACGCGTGCCACCACAAGCAGTTGACGCCGCGGCGGCGGAGTGGCTCCAGCGCGTCACGGAGCTCCTCGAGGGCCTTCGGCTGGGTCAATACTTCTCGCTTTCCCAACAGCTACCGGACAATCAGGAGTTTCCCCTCGACGGGGGCGGCATGCTGCGCTTTCCCGCCGGGACGGTGGTGACCCTGTCGGTCAAGCCTGCGAAGGGCGAGGGAGGCGCACGATCCTTCGACCTCACCTTGGATCCGGAGCCGGACGGCTTCCTTACGCTGCCCGCCGTGAGCCCGGGGTCGCCCGCCAGCAGCCTGCTCCCGCTCCCGCAGCGACTCTTTGCGCTTGCCGCGGCCGCCGGGTTCGCTCGGTTGATGGCTGCGCCGCGGATCGGGAGCTTCACGGCCACCGTGACCTTGAATGAAGCCCGGGGTGGGCCGGCGGGGCTCTTTCCCCGCTTGCAGGTGACGCAGCCCAGAGTGCAATGGCGGGCACAGGGCGCGCGGGAAGAGCTCGGGAGGCTGGGGGCGGTGACCCGGGTTGAGCCCTACCTCAGGCAGGTCCTCGATGGCGTGGGAGGCAGCGTCAACGCCTTGCTGGCGGAGGCCTCGACGGTGCTGGTTCAGCACCTGGCGGCGCCCGGTGTCAGGCGGGTCGGCCAGCAGGCAAACGACACCTTCGGGAAGGTGGCCGGGCAGCCGGAAGAAGAGGTCTTCAACGACCTCGTGCGGCTCTTGGGCCTCACGCCCTCCAACCCGGGACCCGCCGCTTGCACGGCGGCGAATTGGCTCCGCGGCTTTCGGGAGTTCCGCTTCCAGTTCTGGTTGATGAAGTCGATCAGTAGCTCTGTGCCCGGTGACACTACGGACCGGGGGATCGAGCTTGTTGCGCCGCTGCCGATCGATTTCGCCATTCGGTATGACCTCGCTCGCAAGGTGGTCGTGGTGAGGCTCAGCCGAAATTTCTGGGTGGGGCGCCCGGCGGGGGTCAGCAGGCCCGACGGTGGGCGAAAGGAGGGCCTCTTCGTCCGCGGGTCCGGACACGTCATGCGCGCCGAGTGGCTCGAGTTCGAGCATCCTTTGACGGGTGTCGGCAGCGGAGGGTTCACCGGCGTCGGGTTGGAGACGACAGCCGGCCCGACGCTTGACTTCGCCGTCCTGATTGGGCTCGGCGCCATGTATGCGGGGTCGGATCCGGAGGCCGTCAGGCCTCTGGCGAATGCCGCGGTTCCGATAGCGGCCAGAGAGATCCTCGGGCGGCTGAACCAGGAGGTGCCGCGCGTCGCCGGCGTGCTCGATGCCTTGCTGGAGCAGGCGGCGACGCAGGCGCCGCCGCAGCTGCAGGAATGGATCGCCACCGCGCGCTCCGCGCTGACGGTGGAGGGGACCTGTCCCGTGCGTACCGTCGTCGCCACCGCGTCGAGGTAGGGGGGCTCGCTGGCGATAAAGCGTCGAGGCGGGCCGGGGACGTCAGCAACGCAGGACGCTTGCCGCTTACCGCTGCCTTGGGCCATCGTCGCGGACATGACGATTCATCGGCGTGAGCTTGCGCTCGAGACGACGGCGGCGACGGACATCCTCGACCTGAGCGGCGAGGTCGCGCGCGTGGTCGCCGAGAGCGGAGTGCGCCACGGCAGCGTGTTGGTCTTCGTGCCCGGCTCGACGGCGGCGCTGACGACGATCGAGCTCGAGAGCGGCGTGGTCGAGGACCTACGACGCGCGATCGATCGGCTCGTGCCGGCGGACGCTCCCTACCTGCACGATCGGCGCTGGGGCGATGGCAACGGCTATGCCCACGTCAGGGCCGCGCTCCTCGGCCCCTCGCTGACCGTGCCCCTGATCGATGGGCGCCTGGCGCTCGGCACCTGGCAGCAGCTCGTCCTGATCGACTTCGACAACCGCCCGCGCTGCCGGCAGGTCCTGGTCCAGGTGACGGGGGAGCCGTAGGCGCGAAGGGCGGGGTTGCGGCGGTGGTGGGGCTAGCGAATGACGTGCCGCATCGCTCGTTGAGCCCGCGACGATCCTGGCGCATTGGATCCATGGGACCGTGAGGAAGCGCTGCTGGTCGCGTCCCTGTTGGAGAGATTGAAGGGCGTGGCCATTTTCGCTCGCTGTGTCGCGTCGGCGCGTGCCTGGGCAGCATCAGTTCGCGCGTTTCGCCGCTGCGTCCGCACTTCGTCTACGTAGGTGCGGAGCTGGGCTGTCGCGCCAGCGGCGGCGTCTCCGAGCCGTTGCAAGAGGGAGCGGGTGTTCTCGCTCGCTCCCTCGTCAGCCGAACCAAGCCAGTCCTGAAAAAAGGCGCCCTTTGCCGCTGCCGGCGAGGTGGCGAGCAGCAGGCCCAGGAGGCTTGTCGCCACGACCGATCCGCACCTCATCCCACTCGACCCGATCCTCGTCCCCATCCTCGACCCGATCCTCGTCCCCATCCGTCTCGGCATTAGAGGCTCCCTTCGTTCGTCTGGCTCGCGTTTGGTTGGCGTTTGGTTGGCGTTTGCCTGGCGTTTGCCTGGGCCTGGTCAACCGCGAATGCCCATACGGGCCTCCGTGGCTGCCTCGCAGCGCGCCATCCCGTATCGGCGCCCTTGCAGAGCAACTCCCGTTCCACAAAAACGTGGGTCTGGTTCTTAATTGTTTCGGTGGCAACGCGGCGTCGCGCCCTTAGCCGCCTCCGAAAATCAATGGTCCTTGATACCGGGCCGGAGCCGCGGAACCCCGCCCAGGAACGGTCCTATTTTCGCTGGAGGTGCGGGCTGCAAAGTTCGGGCTGCGAAGGGCGCGGCCGGCGGCACGCGATGACCGTCCTCGGGCGCCCGGCCGAGGGTCGATCGCGGCCGTGTTTCCCACGCTTGACGATATGGCGAGCGCTGCGCCAAATTGCCGCCTTTCGCGAATTGTCGTTCTTCGCAAATAGTTCTTGTTCTTGTTGGGGGGAGGGTTCGATGGCCTTGCGCGTCGCCGTGTTGGGTGCCTCTGGCTATGCCGGGGGCGAGGTCGTGCGCTTGATCGACGGCCATCCGTCCTTCTCGATCGCCTACCTGGGGGCGCATTCCCAGGCCGGCCGAGCGCTGGGGGTGGCCCATCCGCAGCTCAGCGGCGGTGAGCGCCTGCTCGCGCCGAACAGCCCCGAGAGCGTACCGGACGTCGACCTGGCCTTCATGGCGCTGCCGCACGGCGCCTCGGCGGCGACCGGCGCGGCGCTGGCGGCCCGCGGCATCAAGGTCGTCGACATCGGCAGCGACTTCCGCATGGACACGGCCGCGCGCTACGAGGAGGCCTACGGCGCCGCGCATCCACTGCCCGAGGAGCTTCCGGCCTGGGTCTACGGCCTGCCCGAGCTCTTTCGCGCCCGTATCGTCGGCGCCGACCGCGTCGCCGCCCCCGGCTGCTACCCGACGAGCTCATTGCTCGCGCTGGCGCCGCTCCTGCGCCAGGGGCTGATCGGCGAGCAGGGCCTCGTGATCAACGCGCTCTCTGGGGTCTCGGGCGCGGGCCGTGCGCTGCGCGAGGATCTGCTCTTCGGCGCGGTCGCCGAGAGCGTGCGCGCCTATGGCGTGACGAACCACCGCCATCGGCCGGAGATCGAGATGGGCCTCGAGCTGGCCTGTGGCCGCCCGCTGCGCGTGCTCTTCACGCCGCACCTGATGCCGATGCAGCGCGGCATGCTCGCGACCTGCACCGCGCCGCTGGCGCGTGCGGTGACCCGCGCGCAGCTCCTTGCCGCCCTGCGCGAGGCCTACGCCGACGCGCCCTTCGTCAGCGTGATCGACGACCCGCCGCAGACGCGCTGGGTCGTCGGCTCGAATCGCGCCGTGCTGACGGCTTACGTCGACGCGCGGACCCAGAGCGCGGTGGTGCTGAGCGTGATCGACAACCTGTTGAAGGGCGCCGCGGGCCAGGCCGTGCAGTGCGCCAACCTGATGTGCGGGCTCGACGAGGCGGCAGGCCTGCCGCGGAACGGAATCATGCCATGAAGAAGCCCTTCCCCGCTGACCCCGAGGCCGAGGGCGCGATCGTCGCCGCCCGCGGCTTTCGCGCGGTGGGCCTGGGTTGCGGGATCAAGCCCCAGGGCCTCGACCTGGCGCTGCTGGTCGGGGAGCGCGCCGTGCCGGCCGCGGCGGTCTTTACCAGCTCGCTGGCGGCCGCGCCGCCGGTGCAGCTCAGCCGCCGACATCTCGCGCAGCCCTATGCTCGCGCCGTGCTGGCGACCTCCGGCTGCGCCAACGCGGGCACCGGCGCGCCGGGTCTGCAGGCCGCCGAGCAGTCGGTGAGCGCCGTGGCTGCCCAGCTCGGTTGCGCTGCCGAGGAGGTGTTGGTCTGCTCGACGGGCCTGATCGGGCCGCGCCTGCCGGTGGAGAAGATCGTCGCGGCGCTGCCGCAGGCGGTCGCGGGGCTCGACCGCGGTCGCGAGGCGGGGCGGGCCGCCGCCGCGGCGATCTGCACGACGGACAGCCGCAGCAAGCAGTCGCTGCGCCGCGGCGGTGGCTTCGTCGTAGGCGGTATGGCCAAGGGCGCTGGGATGATCTGCCCAGACATGGCGACGATGTTGGCCTTCATCACGACGGATGCCGTCGTCGATCCGGCGCGGCTGGCCCGCAGCCTGCATGCGGCCGTCGCCGTGTCCTTCAACTCGCTCAATGTCGATGCCTGCCAATCGACCAACGACACCGTCATGGTCCTGGCCTCGGGAGCTGCTGCGGTCGAGCCGACCGAGGCCGAGTTCACGGCGCTTCTGAGGGAGGTTTGCTGCGACCTGGCCTTCCAGATCGCCGCCGATGCGGAGGGCACGACGCGGGTCGTTCGGCTGCGCCTGCGGGGCGCCACCGACGATGCCGTGGCTCGAAAAATCGGCAAGCATGTCGCCAGTTCGGACCTCGTGCGCGCGGCGCTCTGGGGCGGCGACCCGAACTGGGGCCGCATCCTCGCGGCGCTCGGTACGGCCGGCGTGCCGCTCGATTGCCAGGCCGTCGAGATCGACTACGCGGGCGTGCCCACCTGCCGCGCTGGCGCGGCCGTGCCCTTCGACGATCCGGCGCTGGCGGCCCAGGTGGCCACCGGCGACTTCGCGATCGATATCAGGGTCGGTACGGGACCCGGCTGCGCCGAGGTGCTGACCGCCGACCTGACGCCCGACTACGTGGTCTTCAACGGGGAGCGCTCGTGAGTCGGCCGGACGATGGCGAGGAGGTCAAGACCGGCCTCACGACCAGCCCGGGTCCGGCTGCCGCTGGCGCGGCGCGGGCGGCGACCACGCTCAAGGCGCGCATCCTGATGGAGGCCAAGCCCTACATTCAGGCCTATCGCGGCAAGATCGTCGTGATCAAGTACGGCGGGTCGGCGATGACCGACGAGGCCCTGCGCGAGAGCTTCGCGGGCGACGTCAGCCTGCTCAACCTGGTTGGCATCAAGCCGGTGATTGTCCACGGTGGCGGGCCGCAGATCACGCGGGCGATGCGGCAGGCGGGCGTCGAGCCGAAGTGGGTCGATGGCCTGCGCGTCACCGACGCCGAGTCCGTGCGCGTGGTGCAGACGACGCTGGTCGGCGAGATCAATCCGGACATCGTGCGCCTGCTCAGTGGGCATGGCACGATCGCCGCCGGGCTCAACGGCCTCGACGGTCAGCTGCTGGTTGCGCGGCCCAAGGACGCGCGCCTCGGCTTCGTCGGCGAGGTCGACGAGGTCAATCCAGCGATCATCTTTGGGCTGCTCGACCGCGGCATCGTCCCGGTGATCGCGCCGATCGGCCATGGGCGCGACGGCGCGGCCTACAACATCAACGCCGACACGGCGGCGGCGGCGGTGGCGGAGGCGATCGGCGCCGAGAAGTTGGTCTACCTCACCGATGTCGAGGGGCTCTACCGCGATCTCGGCGACCGCAACAGCCTGCTTCCGCGGATCAGCCCGGCCGGGGTGCGCGCGCTGATCGACTCCGGCGCGATCTCGGCCGGCATGGTGCCAAAGCTGCTCTCCTGCCTCGCGGCGCTGAAGGGCGGCGTCCAGCGGGCGCATATGCTCGACGGTCGTCTCGAGCACGCGCTGCTGCTCGAGATCTTCACGCCCGAGGGCGTCGGCACGATGATCACCGCGGAGGATGAACCATGAGCGCGAGCTGGCCAGCGCGGGCCGACGCCGTGCTGATGGCGACCTATCGCCGCGCGCCGATCGTCTTCGTGCGCGGCGAGGGGAGCTGGCTCTACGACGAGGCTGGCAAGGCCTACCTCGACTGTCTGGGCGGGGTGGCGGTTTGTTCGGTGGGCCACGCCAATCCGCGCGTCGCGCGGGCGATCAGCGACCAGCTCGGCACCCTGGTCCATGTCTCCAACCTCTTTTACACCGTGCCACAGGTCGAGCTGGCGGAGCGGCTGGTCGCGCGCTCGGGCCTCGATCGCGTCTTCTTCGCCAACTGCGGCGCGACGGCCAATGAGACGGCGATCAAGCTCGCGCGGCGCTGGGGTCAGCAGGGCGCGCAGCGGCGCCACGGCGTCATCTCGCTGCTGGGCTCGTTCCACGGCCGCACGCTCGCCACGCTGGCGGCCACCGGGCAGCCCGAGAAGCAGGCGGTCTTTGAGCCGCTGCCGCCGGGCTTCAGCCAGGTGCCGCCCGAGGATCTCGACGCGCTCGCCGCGGCCATCGAGCCGACCACGGTGGCGGTGATGATCGAGACCCTGCAGGGAGAGGGCGGCGTACGCCCGCTCGGTCCAGCCTACCTCGAGGGCCTGCGGCGCCTCTGCGATGAGCGCGGGCTGCTGCTGATCGTCGACGACGTGCAAGCGGGGATGGGACGTTGCGGTCGCTGGTTCTCGTGGCAAGATCTCGGCCTCATGCCCGATATCGCGACCACGGCCAAGGCCCTCGGGGGCGGGCTGCCGATCGGCGCCTGCCTGGCCCGCGAGGGGGTCGCGGCGGCCTTTCGCCCGGGAGACCATGCGACGACCTTCGGCGGTGGCCCGGCCGTCTGTCGCGGCGCCCTCGCGGTGCTCGACGAGATCGACGAGCGCGACCTGCTCGCCAACTGCGTGGCTCGCGGAGCCGAGCTGCGAGCGGCGCTGGAGCGCGTGCCGGGGGTTTGTGCGGTGCGCGGGCGCGGCCTGCTGCTGGGCGCGGTGCTCGAGCGGCCCTGCGCCGAGGCGCTGGTGGCACGCGCGCTCGAGCTCGGGTTGGTGGTCAACAACGTGCGGCCGGAGGTGGTGCGTTTCGCACCGCCCCTCTCGATCACGACCGGCGAGGTCGGCGAGGCAGCGGAGCGTTTCGCGCGGGCGTTGGTCGCGGTCGCGACCTGAGCCGAGCGAGCAGGCAGTCGGCGAACAGGCAGTAGAAGGAGCGACGCAGATGTTGTACGCGAGCGCGGTGAGGGTTGGGGCGTTGAAGCTCGGTCGAGCGCGGGGCGCGCTGGCTTGCCTGGCGGTGACCGGTGTGCTGCTGCTGGGCTGCAACGATTCGCGGGTGCGCGAGCGCGAGTGCCGGACCGACGACGATTGCCCGCCGCATCACGTTTGCTCGGTGACGGGGCAGTGCGTGCCGGAGGTCGGCGATGGCGGCGTTGGCGACCTGTCGCGCGCGGATCTCGGTCCCTGCGGGGGCTGCGCCGAGGGCGAGCGCTGTGTGGCCGGGCGCTGCATCGAGATTCAGAGCTGTCGCCACGATAACGAGTGCAGCAACGACACCTACTGCGACGAGGGTCAGTGCATCCCCTGGGGAACGGGTCCGAAGGGCGACTTCGACCGCTCCTGCTCCACGCTTCAGCCGATCGGGCTCTTCGCGCCGGCGATCCAATGCGCCTGGAGCGGCCCGCCCTCCGGCGACCGTTTTCCGGCCCACCGCAACGTGCTCGGTACCCCGCTGGTCGTCGACTTCGACTTCGATGGTGACCCGCAGCAGCGGCATCCCTCGATCGTCTTCGTCTCCTACGACGGCACCGACGGCAAGGCGCAGGCGGAGTACTGCGCCGACGGTCATCACGGCGTGATTCGCGTGATCGACGGTGAGCGCTGCGCGCAGCAGCAGACCGTCGATCCAGCGCTCGGACGAATTCGGGCCGCGGCGATCCTCGCCGTCGCTGATCTCGACGCCGACGGTCGGCCCGAGATCGTCGCCCTGCGCTGCGAAGGCGGCGTGGTCGCGTTCACCTACGACCGGACGCAGCAGCGCTTCACGCAGCTTTGGGACGCGCCGCATGCCGCGAGCAAGACCTATAGCGGCTGGACCGGCCCTTCGATTCATGACCTCGACAACGACGGCAAGCCCGAGGTGCTGAGCTGGGGCGTCGTCTGGGGCCACGATGGGCGGCTGCTCGACGACGCGCTGGGCGACCTGAGCTACGACGCCGGGTTCATCCCCGTGGTCGCCGATCTTCAAGGTGACGGGCTGGTCGAGCTGACCAACGGTGAGACGGCCTGGCAGTGGCGCGAGGGTCGCTGGCAGCCCTGGAAGCAATATGACCACGAGCGCGGCCAGGTGGCCTTCGGTGACTTCGGCACCTACGGCGCCGAGGCGGCCGCGGACGATCGCCAGCGACTGGATGGCGTGCCCGAGATCGCCGTCGTCGCGGCTGGCCAGGTGCGGGTGCAAACGCTCGACGGCCGCATCATCTTCGGGCCGCTGGCGCTGCCCGCCGGCGGCACCGGTGGCGCGCCGACGATCGGCGACTTCGACAAGGATGGGCGTGCCGAGCTGGCGGCCGCCGGCAGCGATAGCTACACGGTCTTCGATCTCGACTGTGGCAAGAGCTGGCAAGCGGCGCCCTGCCAGGACGCGGCTGGCATCCTCTGGACCAGCCGCTCGCAGGATCACAGCTCGAACGTGACGGGCTCGTCGGTCTTCGATTTCGAGGGCGACGGCGCGGCGGAGGCGGTCTACGCCGACGAGTGCTTCACGCGCGTCTACGACGGCAGGACCGGCGAGGTGCTCTTCTCGCAGTGGCGCACCTCCTGCACCTGGTACGACAACCCGGTGATCGCGGACGTCGATGGCGACTTCAACGCCGAGATCGTCGTCTCGGCCAACGCCAACTGCCAGACCTACGAGGGCAACGAGAACGGCGGCCCGTGGCAATGCGCCACCGATCGCGCGACTTATCCCGAGCGCCATCCCTTGACCGACGAAGCGCTCGATCCGCTCTTCGCCGGGCTGCGCTGCCGAGGTGCGGAGGACTGCCCTGGGGGCTCGTGCAATGAGGGGCTCTGCCGCTGCAACAGCGATGCGCAGTGCGGCAGCGGCGGCGGCTTCGGCTGCACGCCGCCGCGGGCGGGGACGGCGGGGGCCGGCAACGTCTGTCGCGCGGTCTTCAAGGGCTACGTGCAGGGCGTGCGCGTCTATCGCGACATTCAGGACCGCTGGGTGCGCTCGCGCATGATCTGGAACCAGCACGCCTACGCCGTGACCAACGTCGACGAGACGGGCACGGTGCCCCGCACCTCCGCCTGGCAACAGAACTGGAAACAGGCCGGCCTCAATAACTTCCGTCAGAACGTGCAGGGCTCGCTCGAGCCGGGAGCGCAGCCCGATCTGACCGTGCGCCGCAACCAGAACCTGGCCTGCGAGCGCGAGGGTTGGCGCTTCTCGGCCAGCCTCTGCAACCGCGGCCTCGAGCCGGTGGGGGCCGGCACGCCCGTCACGTTCTATCGCGGCGCGCGCGATGCTGGCGGCACACCCCTCTGCATCGGCCGCTCGGAGGCGGCGATCGGGCCCGGTGTCTGCACCGAGGTGACCTGCCTGTGGCAGGACGCCGACGGCACCTTCTCCCTCGGGGCGGACGTCTACGCCATGGGCGACGATGACGGCACGGGCCTGGGCCAGAACCGCGAGTGCAAGGAAGGCAACAACGGCGCCCGCATGCGCCGCCCGCTCTGCACGGTCATTTACTAAGCTCACCTCCTTCTTCTCTTCGCGCTGCTAGGCTGACGGGCAGGCCGGCGTGCGTTGCTTGCCTGCGCGAGCGGGGGGGCCGGGGCCGGGGCACGGGTCGTCCTGGCCCTCGGCGAGCGGAGGAGAACGCAGGGTGGTGGGACCGCCGCAAGGTTGCATGGCGCGCTTGGCGCGCTTGGCGCGCTTGGCGCCCGAGCGCGCGCGGTCCTGCTGACGCTGGCCGCCCTCGGCCTCGGCGTCGGCTGTCCCGGCTCGATCGGCTTCGTGACGCCAGCCGGCGACGCCCGTCGCCCGGCCCGAGACGGCGGGAGCTCCGATCAGAGCGCTGGTTGCCGACCGGCGTGTCTTGCTGGTCAGCGATGCGTCGACGGCTTCTGCTATCTCGGGGACGCCCCGCCCGCGTGCCCGGCGCAGCCGACGCGGCCCTGCAGCGTCGCGCGCGGCAGCGGCACGCAAACCTGCGCCCGCGGCGTCTGGGGCGCTTGCGTCCTGGAGTCGTGCGACGACGCAGCGGCGACGCCTCCGGCCTGCGGCTTCACCCCTCGGAGCTGCGCGGGCGCGCCGCGTGCCTGTGCTGCCGTCAGTCACCAACTACCCCTGCCGACCCACTTCAGCGCCGCCAGCGGTGGCGCGTCGTTCCTCGCCACCGACCCGCCGGAGCTGATGTTGCAGCCGAGCCTCTCGCCCGATTACACGCCGGGGCTCTGCTACCGGGTCTACAACTACGGGCTGATTCCTGACGTCGATGATTACCCGGCGGCTACCTTCACGACGGAGGCGCCCAGCAACGCCAGCGCTGAGGCCTTCGCCGCGGCGAGCTGTGCCGCCACCGGCGTGCCGCTCGAGCACCGGCGGCCGCCGACCGGCGACGGCGTTTGGGCCTCCGGCGCACCGACCTCGAATAGCTGCCGCACGCAGGTGATCCATGCGAGCATCGCCGACCACTCGCTCTACACGGTCTTCCTGCCGCCGAACTGGTCGGCCGACGCGCCCGCCGCGACCTACCCGATCCTCTTCAACGGCCAGTACGACCTGCACGCCAACACCTTTAGCCAGTACGGGTCCCTGCTCGCGCGCGTGGTCAGCGAGAGCGGCCTGCAGGGTCGCCGCGGCGTGATCGGCGTCTTGTGGAATGGCGGCGGCGCGGCGGCGAGCCGCACCACCAACGAGCGCGCCCTCGCTCAGTTCGCCGCGGTCATCGCCCAAGTGGTCGAGCGCTACCACGGCAACCCGCAGTGGATCGTCACCTTCGGTGCCTCCCGTGGGGGGGGCACGGCGCTGGCGATGGCGGCCAACCCCAACGGCGCGCCCTACCGTGTGGTGCTGGCCGCGGCGCAGGTGCCGCCGACGCTCCTTGGCGACCACGCCCGACTGGGCACGGTCACCTATCCGGCATTGCTCGGCGCCGTGAGCTGGAGCACGGGCCTCGCCGACGCCTGGTTGACCGGCTGGACCTACCCGAGCTGCGCCGGTCGACCGGCACTCACGGGGCTGCGCGGCTGGCAGGCTCACCTGCACGTGCTCGTCGGCACCACCGACCCAGCGGTGGCGGATACCCAGCACAGCCTGCTCTCGGAACGCTTCCTCGGCGCGCTGCAGCGCGCGGGCACGCAGATCTACCTCGAGATCGGCGAGCACGACCACATCGTGCCCTACCCGCACCAGGTCCGTTACGCGACGGCGCTGCGCGCGCGCGGGTTGCCGGCCCAGGTCGAGGTCGTGCTGCGCGGCGGTCACGGCTCGCTGCGCACGACCCTTGGGGGCGCGGGCCCCGCCTTCGACTACCTGGAGCGGCTCGTCCGCGACGCCGGGCTCGCGCTCGCCAACAGCGCCCAGAGTCTCCAGGCGTCGCCGCCCGCCCTGGTCACGCCCGGGCTTCGCTTCCACCGCGTGCGCCGCGGCGATGGCGCGACCGAGCTCGTCTCGCCGGCGAAGGGGAATTACCCCTTCGCGATCGATGTGCCCTGGATCGTTGCCGCCGGCACCGGCTTTCCCGTGATCGCCGTCGGCGAGCCGGGCACGCTTTACGAGTTCTCCGCGACCCACGTGCCCACCGGCGCCGCGGGGGGCACCCTCGCGGGCACCATCGCGGCGAACCACACCCGCGAGGATTGGGTCGAGCTGCCGGTCACGCAGCCCCTCGGTGCCTACCGCTGGGCCCTGCGCATCCAGCGCCCGGGCGAAGGCTGGCAGGAGATCCCCAGCACCGCGACCCCCACCGGCGCCCTCTGCACCACCGAGGTCATCCCCTCCGAGCCGCCCCTCACCGGTGACGCTGCCAGCGCTGGTGCCCAGCCGCCGACGGTGCCGGGCTACGCCGGCACCAACTGGGGTCTCTCCGAGTATTGAGCCGCCGAGCGACGCGCGACGCGACGCTCAAGGTGCCGGCAGCTCGAGCCGCACGTCGTCGTAGTAGACCTCGCCCTCGTAGTAGTTGGTGTGCGGGTCGCCGAACATGAAGTAGTCGGGCCAGCCGACGCCTGCGGGCCAGACGGCGCCTGTCACTGCGGGCCAGCTCGCGGCATCGAGGCAGCCGCTGGTGGCTGTCTCTCCGGGCTGGTTGTAGTGCCAGACGCAGGCGGTAGCGGCGTCGAGGGTGGCGCGGTAGTGCTGGCGCCCGCCGTAGGCGAAGTCGCCGCTGACCTCCAGCGTATAGCGTCCACCGTCGCGCGTGATGCGGACGTCGTACCAGGTCGCCGGGCGGTAGGCGTCGACCGCGCGAATCGCGTCGAGCTCGGCCTCGCGCTGCCACTGGCCGGCGGCGTAGGTGACGAAGCGCTTGCCGATCTCGACGCGGTCGGCGTCGAGCGCACGATCGCGCCCGTCGATCGCGAACATCGTCAGCCCGTGCTTGCCGCTGGCGACGAAAGATTGCCCGTTCCAGATCTCGACCCAGGGCGGCGGCAGGTGGTTGTCGGTGTCGATCACGACCTTGCGGTGGTGGTGGATCCAGATGTTGTTATGAGGCCGCGGGCGGCTGTCGAGGATGGCTAGCCAGTAGCAACCGTTATCCGTCTGCGCGCTGGCGTCGCGCCAGGGCTCGGCGCGCTCACCCCCGCTGTAGCCGTTGGCGCCGCTGCCGTCACCAAAGCTCAGATGGCCGACGCGCAGCGAGACGCGATAGCGCGCGGGAAGCGGCGCACTCGGCCGCACGACGGTCGCATCGGTGTGGCGTGGCGAGCGCAGCCGCAGCACCTGATTCGACCCACCGCTGGGGTCCGCGACCACGCTCGCGAGGGTCGTGAGCGTGGTCGTCGCATCGCGCGTCGAGGACTCGAGCGTCAGCCAGGCGGCCTCGCCGAAGGGCAGGCTGAGCCGGTACGCGCTCGGTGGCGCGAGGCCTTGCTCCGTGAAGTAGCTGCCGCGATCGGCGAAGGGGCCGTCGTCCGGGTAGCCATCGGGCTGCCACGCGGCCGTGCCCAGCGCGCCGGTCTCGAAGTCCTCGAGGTGGCTTACAACCCAGCCGCCGGCCATGCCGTCTGCGCCGGCGCGGGCATCCTTGCGGTCGGTCGACGCGCTGCTGTCGCCGCCCTCGGGCTGGCCCCCGTCGCGCGTGCTTGTGTCGCGGTCGCTGCGCGCATCGGCCCTGGGTGGCGGCTCTCGCCCATCCTTCGACCAGGGCACTGGGCGATGCTGGTGGCAGGCCGCGCCGAGCAAGAGCAAGCCGGCCAGCGCGCCGCGCCGCGCCTCGCTCGCCCGGCGTGGCGGGCCCGCGCCCGGTCGCGTTCGTCGCAGGTCACGCCGCTGCACGCCGCCCTCTTCGCTCCCTCAGTCGGCAGCCGCGGGCGTGTTCTCGCAGCGCGAGGGAGCCTGCAGCACGCAGCGGGTGGCCGCCGGGAGCGCCCGCTGCGCCAAGCGATCGTCGACGAAGCGCAGCAGCTCGGGCAGCGCCCAAAGCGTGGTCTTGGTGTGGCCAGCGTCCCGGCACTCGAGGTACTGCAGCGGCAGGCCCTGGCTACAGAGCGTCGCGAAGCTCTCGCGCTCGATCGGCGTGTTCACCAGCTGGTCGGCCTCGCCGGTGACGAAGAGCATCCCGTAGCTCTCGCTCGCCTGGCCGAGGCGTGCCACCGAGGTCGTCGTCAGGCCGTTCTCGCGCACGATGCAGCCCCAGGGATCGAGCGCGGCGAAGCGGTCCTCGGCAGCAGCGCTCAGCACGCCCGGCGAGAAGACCTCCTCGAGCGCGGTGGGGCGGAACGCGTCCCCCAAGTCACAGCCTGCGCCCAAGAGCGCTGGGATTCTGCTCGGCCACGGTTCCGCGAAGACCTCATCCAAGCGCGCGCCGACCCCGTACCAGAAGGGCACGGTGCCGAGGAAGGCCACCGCGTTCTTGCTCGCGTCGACGAGGGAACGCAGCGCACGTTCCGATTGTCGCAGGAGATCGGCCGGTGGCACCGTGGCCACCCCGCCCAGATGCTCGAGCTCCCGCGCGTAGTAGGGCGCGAGGCGCTCGACCCAGAGCGCCGCATGGCCACCCTGTGAGCCGCCAAAGGTGACGAAGCGCGGTCGCGCGCAGACGCCGCCGCGCTGGCTGGGCGCGAGCTGAGCAGCGGCGCGCAGGGCATCGAGCGCCGCGATCGCCGTCGGCTGGCCCGCGAGGTAGGGGTGGAGGAACCCCGTCTTCTCGCCGTCCGAGCGCAGTCCGAGGAAGTCGGGGATGACGACGACCCGGCCATACGATGCCAGCGCCGCGCCGAGGAGCTGCGTGGCCTCGTCGCCGCCGACCCCACAGCCATCGGTGAAGCCGCTGGTGCCATGCAGCAGCAGGAGCATATCGAGCGCCGCGCCGGGAGTGCTGTCGTTCGGGTAGGCCACGACCGCCGTGGCCTCGATCAACTGGCCCCGGTCCTGGGTGCGGTAGGTGATGAGCTGCACCGCCGAGTCGTGCTGAAGCGGCTCGGGCAGGCTGACGCCCGAAACCGCCAGCAGGGTGTTGAGCAAGCTGGCGCGCAGGACCCGCGGCTCCCCGGCGCTGACGATGGCTCCGAGCTCCGAGCCGCGCAGCCAGCGGTACGCGCCCTGCCCGCAGCGCGCCGGAGCGTCCGCCAGCGCGTCGGTCTCCACCGTGCCCGCCACGAGCGGCGCAGGAAAATCGCAGGTCGCAGCATCGGCGCTGGCCGCGTCGGCCGCCGAGGCGTCGGAGGCAGCACCATCGCCACCCGCGTCGCGTCGCGCGCTGACGGCCCCGTCACTGCAGGCGCCGGCCGCGAGCAGCAGCGGCAGGGCGAGTAACCCCAGCCTGGAGCGTGAGCGCATGCGTTCTCCGTCGTGGCGCGACCGAGCGCGCGCCGCCGCTACTGTGCGCCGCTACTGTGCGCTGATCGTCGCGCCGACCGCGGTGAAGCCGAGACCAATCGACATCCGATTGTTGGGCAGGTCGGCGTGGAAGAGCTCCTTGACCAGCAGGTTCCCGCGGACGATGGCCAGCGTGAGCTGCTGTCCGGCGCCGAGCTGGAAGGTCGAGCGGATCGTGTCGGCCGTGCTACCCGTCGGCTTCTCGACCAACGTGGCGTTCCCCAGGTCGACGGCGACCTGCAGCAGTTGGTCGACGTTGAACGCGCCAGCGATGATGCCCGAGGTGATCGTCGTGCCCGTCAAGGTCCCACGGATGTGGGCCTGCTCGATCGTGAGGATGGGGCGAATCGTGTCCGCCATCGTCAGCTCGAGCTGCAGCTTGGCCGGCCCCAGGTCGAAGGCGCCCGTCGTGATTTTACCGCCGAAGAGCAGGTCGTTCGGGCTGTTCGCCGCCGGGGTGAAGAGGTGGCTGCCGTTGAAGCAGCGCGCCGCGGCCTCGAGGCCGCACGCGGCCAGGTCGTTGCTGTCACAACAGGTCTGGTCGTCGGCGAGCCAGAGCTGGCCCTGCGCGTTGCTGGTGTTGGCGAAGTCGGCGGCGCGCATGCGCAGCGTGAGCAGGGTCTTGCCCTCGAAGACGGACTCATCGACCTGGGTCTGAAAGTCACCGTCGGAGAGCGAGGCCACGAAGGTCAGGCTGGTGCGGAACTCGTTGTCGACCTTCCCGTCCCCGGTGAGGTCGATCGCATAGCTCTTGGTGGCCGTGGGCAGCAGCAGTCGGTTGACCACGAAGTCACGACAGTTGGTGGTGCAGCCTGTGCTGCTGCTCGCGGCGTCGCTCTTGAGGCCGCCGTCGCCTGTGGCGACCGCTACCGTATCGCCGCAGGCCGCCAGGGGCAGGCTCGCCGCCAGCAGCAGCACGAGGGCCTTTGCGATCAAGGCCAAGGCCGTGGCGGACGCCAGGCGTGGCCCGAAGAGCTTGTAGCTGCGTTTTCCCATCGGATGAACCTCCATGTTCGGGTCAGGGTCGCCGGCGGCACGCGGCACGCGGAGCGACCGAAGACATACACCACGCGGACACATACACCAGGCGTGGAGCCGGTGCGACCCTTGAGTCCACCGGCCCCTCGATCGTGAACGAGGATCGGGAGGCGTCAACCCGGCGGTGCGCACGAAGGTGCGCGCCAGTTGACCGATGGTCTTGCAGCGCAAGGTGTGCGGAGCGTCTCAGGCCGGCCTGGGCCCGGCAGTTGGGTCGCTGGTTTGCATGCGGCGTTGCAGGGGCCGCGGCGCCGCCGCGCTGCGGGGCTGGCGGTGCTATATCGCGCTTGCGCATCGGGCCTGGTTCCGCATGATCGGCGCCAGGCGCCAGGCTGGCGCCTCGAGGGTCGTGGGACGGCGCGCGCTGCGTGCCGAGGCAGGGGAGGGGAGATGGCGCTTCAGCCCTTAGACGAAGGTCGATGCGAACGCCGAGGCGAAGGATCGGGCCGGTGCGAAGGGTCGGGCCAACGAGCGCGGCCCCCGGGGCCTCGGGGCGCGTGGTGGCGCGGCGAGCGCTGGCCGCTGACGATCGCCCTGATCGCCGCCGCGCTGGGGGGCGCCGCGCTCACGGCGCGGAGCGCCGCCGCCGAGGAGATCGTCGTGGCCATCGCCCCCGAGGGCCTGCGCTACCTCGAGCGCCAGCTTCCTGCCCTCGTGCCCCAGACCTATTCGATCGAGCCCACGGAAAAACGCGAGCTCTATAGCTGTTTGAACGTCGAGACGTCCCTGCGCGTGAAGGGCGGGACGGGCCGCGTCGAGCTCGACGGCGTGACGCTGAGGGCGACCGACGGCAAGCTCGTGCTCCAGCTCACGGGCCGCGCCGAGGGGCAGCTCAGCTTCGAGCTGGACAACGTCGTTCCCTGCGTCTCGCCCAGCCCGAATATCGGCTGCGGCGTCGATTTTCGCTTCGAGGTCGACGCGCATGCGGAGCTGACGCCCGTGCTCGAGGCTGGTCGCATCCGCCTGCAGCAATCGACCATCGAGGTCGATGTTCCTCCGTCGGCGGTCGTGATCGAGCCCAGTGGCTGTGGCCGCGTCGAGAACCTGATCATCAACTTGGCGGTAGACGAGCTGCGTGGTCGGGCGGCCGAGGCTCTCGAGGAACGGCTGCGCAAGGTGATCATCGAGGAGCTCGTACCGCGGCTCGAGGCGTCGCTCGCGCGGCCCCTGAACTACCAGGCGACGACGAGCGCCGCTGGCGCCAGGGTCACCGTGGCCGCGACGCTGGCCGAGCTGACGGTCGATCGCGACACCATCGGCGTCGGGGTCGACGCCGCGTTTTCGGCCGCTCCGGCCACGAGCTGTGCGCTCCCTGAGGTGGCCGCCCCGGCGACGGTCGTCGCCCGACCCAGCTGGTCCTGGCGCGGCGCGCAGCTCGGCGTGGCTCTTTCGACCTCGTTGCTCAACCGGGGCCTCTGGGCGGCGTGGCGCGCTGGCGCCTCGTGTTTCGCGCTCGACGCGGTCGCGGGGCTCGGCGCCGGGGTGGTGCGAGCAACGGCGCCACCGGTGGCGTCGCTGGTCCAGGGCGAGGGTCTGCGCCTCAAGCTGCGCTTCCCCGAGATCAGGGCCGAGTTTGGTCCGGGGGGCGCAACGGCAGCCGCGACCCTCGCGGTGGAGGGGGTTGCCCAACTCCTGATCGATCCCGGCGCCCGCGAGGCGCGTCTCGACTTGATCGCGCTCGACGCCGTGGACGCTCGCCTCGACACCGAGCTCGCCGACGCGCCCGGTCTGGACCTCGGCCGCCGGCTGGCCGCCGTGGGCTCCGCGCTGCTGGCGCAGCTGCACCAGCGCTACGATGGGCAGGTGGTCGTGCCGCTGAGCGTGGTGCAGCAGAGCGGCGGGGTCTGGGGCGAGAGCTTCCTTTACGTCGACCGGGTGCAGACGGCGCAGCACCACTGGCTGATGTACCTCAAGGCCTTCGCGCGCCCGGCCGAGGACATCCAGGCACCCCACACGAGCTGGGCCGAGCAGCCCGCTGGCACGGCGCGGCCCGAGGCCGTGCGCCTGGTCGCTAGCGGCAGCGACGATTTGACCCCGGGGCCCCTCTTGCGCTTCCAGTGGCGCGTCGGCGGCGCGGGCTGGAGCGCACCGAGCTTCGCGCGCACCTACAAGCCGGCGGCCAGCAGCGGCAAAGTGCTCGCGGACGGGATGTACGAGGTCGCCGTGCGCGCCGTCGACCTGAATGGCAACAGTGATCCGCAGCCGCTGACGACGCGTTTTCAGATCGATGGCGTCGCTCCGACGGTGGCCATCGCCGGCCCAATCATCGCGGGCGAGACGCTGAGCATGCAGCTCTCCGCAGACGACAACCTGACGCCCGCCGCCCGCGTGCGGGTCGCGCTGACGGTCGAGGCTGAGGCCGACGGGACGGTGATCTACAGTCATCCCTTCCAAGCCAACGTGCAGGAATTCAGCGACCCGCTGCCCCCCGCTGGGCGCTACCGTGCGGTGGCCGTGGCCCGTGACGAGGCCGGGAATCGCTCGGAGCCCGCGAGCGTCACCTTCGACAGTCCGGGGCCTCCCGGGCCGGCGGCCCGTGGCCCCGTCAGCCCGCTCGCTGGCGGCGGGGGCTGTGCGCTGGGGGGCGCGCGTGCGGACGGCCTGGCCGCGGCGCTGCTGCTCTTGCTGGTGCTAGCGCTGGCTCGGGGCGTCTGGCGAAGGAAGGCGCGCGGTGGCGGATCCTACGCTGCCGTCACTTGCATCGACGCCCGCCAACGCTGATGTAGGTATCGCCTCGGCTCGGCGCGGCAGGCGTCGCCCGCGCAACGCTGCGTTGGCCTTTGAGACTAAGGCTTTGACGCGACCTGCCGCGCCTGGCATACGGATTGCTCAACGGCCCGGCGCGGTGCGGCACGGCGTGCTGCGGCGCGGTGCGGGATGGCCCGGGGGCTGCTTCCCGGCCACCCCGCAGGTGTTGATCCGCCCGCAGGTGTCGATCCGATAGTGTGATGTGAGGTCTTGGCGCGAAGCCTAGGCTGAAGCAGGGCTGAAGCGGGGCTGAAGCAGGGCTGAAGCAGGGCTGAAGCAAGGTTAGGCGCATTCGCTGCGCGAAGGAGACTCCGATGAAAAAAGTCGAGGCAATCATCCGGCCCTTCAAGCTCGACGAGGTCAAGCAGAGCCTCAGCGACGTCGGCGTCCAGGGGATGACGGTGACCGAGGTCAAGGGCTTTGGCCGCACGGGAGGCAAGGAGGAGGTCTACCGCGGCTCGACCTACGTGGTGGAGTTCGTGCCCAAGGTCAAGGTCGAGGTCGTGGTGGCGGACGGGCTGGTGCGCCAGGTGGTCGAGGCGATCACGGCGGCCGCCCGTACCGGCCGTATCGGCGATGGCAAGATCTTCGTCAGCACGGTCGACGAGGTGCTGCGTATTCGCACCAGCGAGAGCGGCGACGAGGCGCTCTGAGCCTCGCGCCCGGGCTGCCGCGCGCGGCCCGGGGCGCCTACGCTCAGGTCGGAAGGTCGCGCTGGTAATCCGGACGGCTTGATTGTATGGAGTGGGCGCAGATGGCGCCCACGGGCGCGGGCCGCGCAAGACGGGCCCACTTCAGCGAGAGCACGAACCGATCAGCAAGTGAACGAAGCAAGAGAACGAACAAGGAGCAGAGGGAGCATGAAGCCGAAGGATGTGTTGGCGTTCGCCGAGAAACACGGCGTCAAAATGGTCGATTTCAAGTTCCTCGACATGCCGGGAACCTGGCAGCACTTCGCGGTGCCGGTGTCGCGGCTCGAGGAGTCGCTCTTCGAGGATGGGTTGGGCTTCGACGGCTCGTCGATCCGCGGCTGGCAGCCGATTCACGCCTCGGACATGCTGGTGATCCCCGATCCGACGACCGCGCGCATCGACCCCTTCATGAAGGACTCGACGCTCAGTCTGATCTGCAACATCTTCGACCCGATGACGCGTGAGCCCTACTCGCGCGACCCGCGCAACGTGGCCCAGAAGGCCGAGCGCTACCTCAAGTCGACCGGTCTGGCCGACACGAGCTACTTCGGGCCCGAGGCCGAGTTCTTCATCTTCGACGACGTCCGCTATGACCAGACCGCCAACGGCGCCTTCTACCGCGTCGACTCGGTAGAGGGGCAGTGGAACACCGGGCGTGAGGAGCAGCCGAACCTCGGCTACAAGCCGCGCTACAAGGAAGGCTACTTCCCGGCGCCGCCAACCGACAGCCTCGTCGACCTGCGCGCTGAGATGTGCCTCGAGCTCGAGAAGCTCGGCATCCCGGTCGAGGCGCAGCACCACGAGGTGGCGACGGCCGGCCAGTGCGAGATCGACATGAAGTTCGGTCCGCTCGTCGACATGGGCGACATGTTGATGTGGTTCAAGTACGTGATCAAGAACACGGCGCGCCGCAACGGTCGCACCGTGACCTTCATGCCCAAGCCGCTCTACGGTGACAACGGCTCCGGGATGCACGTCCACGTCAGCCTCTGGAAGGGCGGCAAGCCGCTCTTCGCCGGCGACAAGTACGCCGGCCTGAGCGAGATGGGGCTGCACTTCATCGGCGGCATCCTCAAGCATGCCCCGGCGATTTGCGCCTTCTCGAATCCGAGCACCAATAGCTACCGTCGGCTGGTGCCCGGCTACGAGGCGCCGATCAACCTGGCGTATTCGAGCCGTAACCGCTCGGCCTCGATCCGCATCCCGATGTACTCGTCGTCGCCGAAGGCCAAGCGCGTCGAGTTCCGCACGCCGGATCCCTCCTGCAACGCCTATCTCGCCTTCAGCGCGATTCTGATGGCCGGCCTCGACGGCGTCGAGAACCGGATCAACCCCGGAGACCCGCTGGACAAGGACATCTACGCGCTCAAGCCCGAGGAGCTGGCCAACGTGCCGAAGGTGCCCTCCTCGCTGCCGGAGGCGCTCGAGGCGCTGAAGAAGGACCACGACTTCCTGCTGCGCGGCGACGTCTTTACCGACGACGTGATCTCCGAGTGGTACGAGTACAAGATGGAGAAAGAGGCCAAGCAGGTGCTGCTGCGGCCGGTGCCCCACGAGTTCGCGCTTTACTACGACTGCTAGAGCGACTCGCCCTACCGCGCGCGCTTTTCTGCTCGTGCGCGGTAGGCGCCCCCCTCTGCTCAGCCGCGAGAACCCCAAGAAGTAGTTCCCTGCGCCGACGCCGTGCGATGATGCGCCGATGTTTGGTGCATGCGGTGGGTCAAGTTTGCGCGCGCTCGGGATGCTGGGCATCGCGGTGCTGCTCGGCGCTGGGTTCGCGAGCTGCTCGGCCTGTTCTTCGCCCCCGCCGGAGGCTCTTCGACCGGCGGCCCAGCGCGCCGCCTCGCGCTCAGCGAACGCCGAGGCGACGGTTAGCCCTCCAGCCGCTTCCCCGGGCGAAAGCGCACGACCAGCTGATGGTGGCGCGGCCCAGGTGGACGAGCTGGCAGCGCTGCCCGCAGTCGAGATCACCCGCTCGACGCCCCCCGACGAGTTCCGCCAGCGGGTCGTCTACCAGATGCAGCAGCTGGCCGGCCACGACATCCGACGCTTGCAGGATGCCATCAACGCCGCGTACCTCAGTGCGGGCTGGCAGCGTGGTCGCGACGCGACCGCGGCCGAAGACCGACGGGCCCGTGCGCAGGCGTTGGCCTGGGGATTTTATTTGAAGTCCTTCCTCGCGCGCGGCCGCGACCTGCCCTTTGCCATGGATGATCTGGCCGATGGTCCGCTCGCCGAGCCGGCGACCGAGGCTCCTCGGCAACAGCTCTGGCGCCGGGCCGCCTGGCGGCCGCTGCAGGCGACCGCTGCAGCCGCCGCCCTCGCGCCGCCACCGACGACCGCCCCTGAGCCTCAGCGCGGAACCGTCGACCTGGCGCAAAAGGCGCTGCGCCTCGACGCCGAGCTCGGTGCACTGGAGCATACGGTCGGTGCGATCAACGAGCAGCTCGCGCGCAACGAGCGGTGGATTCGCAGCCAGGGCCAGCGCGCGCCGGCGGCGCGAGAGGCGGCGCAGCGGTTGGTGAAGAGCGCGGAGCAGGCGATTGGCGCCACCGAGGCTACGCTGCTGCAGCAAACGCAGCGCCTGAGGCCTTAAGGCGCGAGTCCGCGGCGGCGGGTCTCGACAGCGCTGCGACCAAGCCTCCGTTGCGGCGTTAGAGCCGCCGCTCGGCCCCCCGCTGCGCGGGGGTGGGGGCTCGCGATCAGGCTTCCGCGGTGACGAGCGCCGCCGCCCGCCGCGCTGCCCACGTGCCCAATTTGCGCTCAGCGCTTGGCCTGGCCCGAGGGGCCGACGTGCGGGCCACCATCTGGTGCGTAGCCGAAGATACCCATCTCCGAGAGGTCCAGCCCGTTGATCTCGTCCTCCGCCGTGACGCGATTGCCGACCAGCTTGTCGATCAGCCAGAAGCACAACGCGGCGGTCGGCGCGACCCAGAGGATGTTCGCCAAGATGCCGATCACCGAGGCGCCGAGCTGGCCCGCGTCGCCATAGAAGAGGCCCGTGACGCCACGGGCCACGCCGTTGAGCCCCTGTCCGTAGGTCCCGTTGGCGAAGAGTCCGACCGAGAGAATGCCCCAGATCCCATTGACCCCATGGACGGCCGACGCGCCGACCGGGTCGTCGATCTTCAGCTTTTGGTCGATGAACATCGCTGCGACGACGACCAAGGCGCCCGCGATGCCCCCGATGACCACGGCGGCCCACGACGAGACGAAGGCACAGGGGGCCGTGATCGCCACCAGTCCGGCGAGCATGCCGTTGGCGAGCCAGGTAGGATCGGGCTTGCCGAAGCGCCACATCACGTAGAGGTAGGCGCCGAAGGCGCCGGCTGCGCCCGCAAGCATCGTGTTGACGGCGACGACGGCCAGGCGCGTGTCCATACCGGCGAGCGTCGAGCCCGCGTTGAAGCCGAACCAGCCGAAGGCGAGGATGAAGGTGCCGACCATGACCTGGGCGATGTTATGCGCGGGGATCGCGTTCACCTTGCCGTCAGCGCCGTACTTGCCGATGCGTGGACCGAGCATCTTGGCCAGCACGAAGGCCATCACGCCGCCGGTCATGTGCACGCAGGAGCTACCGGCGAAGTCGACGTGGCCATGGCCGAGGCCGAAGTTGGTGCCGAGCGCCGCGAGCCAGCCGCCGCCCCAAACCCAGTTGGTGTAGATCGGGTAAATCAGGGTCGAGATGGCGAAGCTGAGCAGGATGAAGCTGGAGATCTTCCAGCGCTCGGCCAGCGATCCCGTCGGGATCGTCGCCGTCGTGTCCATGAAGACCATCTGAAACAAGAACATCGTCGCCACGGCCGGTGTGAAGGTCGTCAAGGGCAACATGAAGCCGGAGTAGCCGAAGAGCCCGAAGGGCTTGCCGAAGAGCTCGATCGTGAACTCCTTGGCCAACGAGGCGTCGCCGCCCAGCGTCCCGAGGGCACCAACACCGCCCATCTGGAGGCCGAAGCCGATGAAGTAGAAGCCAAGTACCCCGATCGCGTAGACGAAGAAGTTCATGCCCATCGTGTGGGCGACGTTTTTGGCGCGGGTCAGGCCGGCCTCCACCAGCGAGAAGCCCGCCTGCATGAACATCACGAGGAAGCCCGCCATCAGCGTCCAGACGATGTTGAGGGCGGTTTGGGTGTCGGCGACCTGCTGGCTGAGCTGGGTAATCGGATCGGCCATCGATTCTTCTCCTCGCTTTGCAGCGCGTTGTAGAGGACGCGCGTCCGCAAAGCACCGGGCGTGCCAGACTGCGTGGCGCCTGGCCAGCCGCGAGGAGTGGTGCGGTTCCGAGGCCTTGTGCGGGCGGGGCGGGAGCTGGGCCGGCGAGTCGGGGCAGAGGGCGAAGCACGCCGCGGTGGGTTTCTCTGCAACTGGGTACGCCGAGGTGGGTTCCCCGGCGCGGAGGCGGCCGACGCGGTGGCCGCCGGTCTCGAACGCCTCAGCTGCCCGTGAGCTGCGCGATGACGCTCGCCGCAGAATAGGAGGACTGTCCCCGCGGTAGGAAACGCAGGAGCCCGGCCAGGTCGTCGCCGGCGGTCACGAGTGGGGGCTCGGCGTAGCCGTTACGACGCTGCCCGAGACCGACGTTGGCCAGCAGCGCGTTACACAGGCACTTGCGTCCCTGCGCCTGCTCCGGACGTCCGCGCTTGAGCTCGAAGGTTCGGTCGCTCTCGGCCGCGCAGCGATAGCCGATCGTCCCGCCCTCGGCCTTGAAGGGGGTGCGGAGGTAGCCGACGTCGCAGATCCGACGGCGCTGCTGATAGACCTCGGCCTCGGAGAGCGTCTGCGGCAGGTCGAGCACCTTGAAGGGAAAGCCGGTTGGAGAGGCGTGGGCGTCGGTGAAGACGCAGGCCTCACCAGCGAGGACGCGGCGCAGGGTCTCGCCCTTGAGGTGCTGGTCGAGGCCCGACTCCTCGCAGAAGGCGAAGGCGGTGCCCACCTGGATGCCCGCCGCGCCAACCGCGAGCGCGTGCTCTAGCGCCTCCCGGCTGGCGCAGCCGCCGCCGACCCAGAAAGGGCGCCCGAGCTTCGCCACCTGCGCCAGGTCGATCTCGTCGTCAGGGCCGTAGACGGGCTGGCCCGCGGCGTCGAACTGTCGCCGGCCGCGCGGCGGCGCGTTATGTCCGCCCGCCGTCGACCGCTCGATGACGAAGCCCTCGGGTGGCACCTCGATCGCCTGCGCGAGGTGGGTCGCCAGCTCGACGGAGGAGACGATGGCGAGGAAGCGCGGCCGCCGCGGTGGCGGGGTACCGGCGTCGAAGAGCTCGGTTGGACTGAAGCGCACCCTGAAGTCGTCGGCGGGCGCGGCGTACTGGACCTTGAGGTCCAACGACACGTCCTCGTTGCGCGCCAGCTTGGTCAGGACCGCGCCGATCGGCGCGGGACTGCCGGCGCCGATGATCACGAAGTCGACGCCCGCGAGCATCGCACCGTAGAGCGATGCGAGCAGCGGAAGTTGGATCTTGAAGAGGAAGTTGATGCCGATCAGCCCGCCCTGGCCCTGCTCCTTGGCCAGCGTGACCTCGGCGAAGTTGGCGACGACCGAGAGCTCCTGCAGCGCGCGGGTCGGCTGCATGCCGTACATCGGTACGCCCTTGAAGGGCTCCGTCGGCGCCTGCCCTTCAGCGACGAAGTAGCGCTCGAGGACGCGCGTGGCCATCGCGGGCGCGGGGAAGCGCCCGAGGGCGCGCCGAAGGTGGCCGCCCGGATCGCCGAGCTGGAGCTGTCTGGCGTAGACGACCTCGAGCGCCGTGCCCGAGACGACGCCGAGCTGGCCGGTTCGCGCCACCGCCCCGGCAAGCTGCCAACCCGATATCCCGACGCCCATGCCACCTTGGATCACCCGCGGCAGGCCGCCGCCCGGCGCCGACGTTAGGGTAACGGTTGCGTCGTTCATTGGCGTCTTCTTTCCGTGGTCTTGGGGCCGCATGTAGCACACCCGCTGACGACTACCAGCCGATTGTCATGAAGTGGTCATCGGCCGGCGCGCGCGCTCTTGCCGCAGCGCGCGTCAGCGCTTCGGCTGGTAGAGCGCCTGGAGGTTGGCGCCGAGCAGACCCGCGTCGTAGCTGCGCTCGTCGATCAGGGGCAGCCCGCGGGCCTGCTGCTCGTCGACCAGGACGATCAGGCGCAGCTGCTCGGTGCGGGTCGAGATGCGATCGGCCGCGGCATCGTCGGTCAGCCAGCGGTAGCGGTCGAAGGCGCGGAGGTCCAGCGGGCCGGTGTAGCCACGCAGCGTCTTCTCGCGCTCGACGTTGAAGTACTGGGCGAAGTACGACATCGCCAGCTCACGCACGCTGCGATACACGGGGTCGCGGTAGCGCAGGCCCGTGGTGTTGGACTTGGCGAGGGCGCCCCAGCAGCGGCCCTCGCGGAAGAGCGCCAGCAGGTGCTCGTCGTCGCGCCCGTTGGCCATCAGATCGAGCAGCAGCGGCTTGTGGCCGAGTCGTCGTAGCGCCGCGGCCGCGAAGAGCGCGCCGTCGAAGCAATGGGCGGTGCGCTCGCGGAGCACCCGCAAGGGGCAGCGGTAGAAGCTGTCGGGGCTGTAGCGCAGCGTCTCGAGCCAGGCCTGAATAGCGGGCGGGCTCGTCAGTCCCGCCATCAGCCGTCGCTCCGCCGCAGTCAGCGCCGCGTCGAAGGCCACGTCGGCTACCGATGGCTCCGAGGCGCGCGGCGGGCTGGAAGCGTGCATCCGTCGATCCCCTCGGTCGCGTCTCCGCCGAGTCTCAGTCGCGTCGCAGTCGAGACTCAGTCGAGTCGCGCCAGGACTGCCTCGGTCATCGCGCTGGTCCCCAGTGTGCCGCCGAGGTCGCGCGTGCGGGCACCCTCGTTGATCGCGCGCTCGACCGCTTGCTCGATGGCGCGCGCCTCGGCCTCCAGGCCGAGCGAGTGCCGCAGCAGCAGCGCCGCGCTGAGCATCGTACCGAGCGGGTTGGCCACGCCCTTGCCCGCGATGTCCGGCGCCGAGCCATGGATCGGCTCGTAGAGGCCACGGCGGCCCTCGCCGGTCGAAGCGCTGGGCAGCAGCCCCAGCGAGCCGCCGATCACCGCTGCCTCGTCCGTGAGGATGTCGCCGAACATGTTCTCGGTGACGATCACGTCGAAGGCGGCCGGCTGCGTCACCAGCCGCATCGCCGCCGAGTCGACGAGTTGATGCTCGAGCTTGATCGCCGGGTACTCGGCCGCGACCTCGATCGCGACCTGGCGCCAGAGCCGCGAGGACTCGAGCACGTTGGCCTTGTCGACGGAGGTGACGTGGCCGCGGCGCTGCCCGGCGAGCTGACAGGCGAGGCGGACGACGCGGCGAATCTCGACGTCGGTGTATTCGAGGGTGTCGACCGCGCGCTCGCTGCCGTCCTCGCGCCGCTCGCGCAGCCGCGGCTGGCCGAAGTAGAGGCCCCCCGTCAGCTCACGCACGACCAGCAGGTCGACGCCCTGCAACCGCTCTGCCTTCAGCGGCGAGGCGTCGGCCAGCGCTGGATAGACCCGTACCGGTCGGAGATTGGCATAGAGGCCCAGGGCCTTGCGGATCCCGAGCAGCCCCTGCTCCGGGCGCACGGGCGCGCGGGGGTCGTCCCACTTCGGGCCGCCGACCGCCCCGAGCAACACGGCATCGGCGCGCAGACAGGCCTCGACGGTGGCCGCAGGGAGCGGCCCTCCCGTGGCATCGATCGCCACGCCGCCGATCTGCTGCTCGTCGTAGCGCAGCGCGTGGCCATGACGCTTGGCTACCGCGTCGAGGAGGCGCCGCGTCGCCGCCACGATCTCCGGTCCGATGCCGTCGCCGCCCAAGAGTACGATCGTTGCGTCCACCGCTTCCCTCCGTCAGTGCTGCCTCAGTGCTGCATTCGCACCGATGCGTCTTGGTGTGGCCTGGCCAGGCGGCGCCTCAGCTCTGCTGCTGGGCCTCGAAGGCGGCGATCTGCTCAGCATGGCCCAGCAGGTAGTCGAGCTGATCGATGCCGCGCAGCAGGCAGTCGCGCGCGAAGCGGTCGATCGGGAACTCCGTCGCGGGGCCTCCCGGCCAGCGCAGGTGCTGGGCCTCGAGGTCGATCGTCAGCGCCAGGTCGGGCTGAGCCTGCAGCAGCGCGACGAGCTGCCCGTGGAGCGCGGGCGTGACGGCGACCGGCAGCAGGCCGTTCTTCAGCGCGTTGTTGCGGAAGATATCCGCGAAGGAGGTCGAGACCACGGCGCGGAAGCCGGCCGCGATGAGCGCCCACGGCGCGTGCTCGCGCGAGGATCCGCAGCCGAAGTTATCGCCGGTCACGAGCACCTGCGCGCCCGCCGCCGCCGGCTGATTGAGGACGAAGGAGGGTTCCTTGCGCCAGTCGCAGAACAACGCCTCGCCGAGGCCGTCCTTGTCGGTGACCTTGAGGAAGCGCGCCGGAATGATCTGGTCGGTGTCGATGTTGTCGATCGGCAGCACGACGGCCCGCGCTGTGAGTGTCTTGAACTGCGCCATCTCATCCCCCCGTGGCCGCTACCGGCGCTGAGCTGCCCGGTAGCAGGGTGCGTACGTCCGTGACCACGCCGGCGACGGCGCAGGCTGCCGCGGTCAGCGGCGAGGCCAGGAAGGTGCGGCCGCCCGGACCCTGCCTGCCCTCGAAGTTGCGGTTGCTCGTGCTGACGGCGTACTGGCCGGGCTCGAGCTGGTCGCCGTTCATCGCGATGCACATCGAGCAGCCGGCCTCCCGCCATTCCGCCCCGGCCTCGCGAAAAACGCGATCGAGCCCCTCGGCCTCGGCCTGGCGCTTGATCTGTTGCGAGCCCGGGACGACCAGGGTGCGCACGCCCGCCGCCACATGCCGGCCGCGCAGGATGCTCGCCGCGGCGCGCAGGTCGCCGATGCGCGAGTTGGTGCAGGAGCCGACGAAGACGACGTCGATCTTCTGGCCGAGCAGCGGCCGGCCGGGCTGCAGGCCCATGTAGCGCAGCGCCTTCTCCAGCGTGGCGGGATCGGTGCCGGCGGGCACGGCCGCGGGGCTCGGAATCGGCGCGCTGATCGGGATCGCCATGCCGGGGTTGGTGCCATAGGTGATCATCGGCTCGAGCGCGCTGCCGTCGATCGTCGTCGTCTTGGCGTAGACCGCGTCGGGATCCGAGGGCAGGGCGCGCCAGCGCTCGAGCGCCCGCAGCCAGGCCAGGCCGCGCGGGGCGTGCTCGCGCCCGGCCAGATACTCGAAGGTGGCGTCGTCGGGCGCGATCATCCCGGCGCGCGCGCCGCCTTCGATGCTCATGTTGCAGACGGTCATGCGCCCTTCCATGTCGAGGCCGCGGATCGCCGAGCCCGTGTACTCCAAGACATAGCCGGTGCCGCCGCCGGTGCCGATGCGCGCGATCAGCGCGAGGATGATGTCCTTGGCCGTCACGCCGGGCTTGAGGCGGCCGTCGACGCGCACCTCGTAGGGCTCGGGGCGGGTCTGCAGCAGACACTGGGTGGCCAGCACGTGCTCGACCTCGCTCGTGCCGATGCCGAAGGCCAGCGCGCCGAAGGCGCCATGTGTCGAGGTGTGGCTATCGCCACAGACCACCGTCATGCCCGGCTGCGTGCGACCGAGCTCGGGACCGATCACGTGCACGATGCCGTTGCGGCTCGTGCCGAGGGCGTGCAGCTCGATGCCGAACTCGCGGCAGTTCGCCTCCAGACGTCGCAGCTGAGCGGCGCCCGGTCCGTCGGCGGCCTCATAGCCGCCAGGCAGCGTTGGGGTCGAGTGGTCCATGGTGGCCAAGGTGCGCTCGACCCGCCGCACGCGCAGGCCGCGCGCGCGCAGGCCGCTGAAGGCCTGGGGCGAGGTCACCTCGTGGACCAGGTGCAGGTCGACATAGAGCAGCGCGGGATGTCCCGGCTGCTGCGCGACGATGTGAGCGTCCCAGACGCGTTCGAACAGGGTCTTGCCCATGCGAAGTCTCCTCGGGAACCCGGCGGGTGGGCCCCCTGCCTGCGCTATGCGGAGGCCTTCGGCGCCGCCGTCGAGGCCTTGAACTCCCCGGTCGCCGGGCGCGCGCTGGCGTCGCGGGCGCGCTCGAGGGCGCCGATCAAGCGGTTGATCGCCGTCAGGTAGGCCTTGGCGCTGGCGACCACGATGTCGGTCTCGGCGCCGTGCCCGCGAAAGACCCGCGTCGTCGTCGCCGCGTGCTGCGGGCTGATCCGCGGACCCGGCACCTCGGCGCGAATGCGCACCCCGACCTCGCCGAGCGCGTCGATGCCCTCGGTCACCGAGTGGACGGAGAACTCGAGCAAGGTCGTATGGAGCTCGACGATCTGGTCGATGGCCTTGTAGGCGGCATCGACGGGGCCGGTGCCGACGACCGCCCGCACGTGCTGGGTGCCGTCGGGCCCCACCAGGCGTACGGTCGCCGTGGGCATGCCGATCGAGCCGCAGGAGACCTGCAGGCCGTCGAGCGTGTAGTAGTCACGCGCCTCGAGAAACTCCGAGCTGATCAGCGCCTCGATGTCGGCGTCGACCACCTGCTTCTTGCGGTCCGCGAGCTGCTTGAAGCGATCGAAGGCCTTCTCGAGCTGCTCGCCCTCGAGGTGGTAGCCGAGCTCGACCAAGCGCAGGGCGAAGGCGTGGCGGCCCGAGTGCTTGCCGAGCACCAGCAAGGTCTGCGCCGCCCCCACCGTCTCGGGCCGCATGATCTCGTAGGTCTGATGGTGCTTGAGCATCCCATCCTGGTGGATGCCCGACTCGTGGGCGAAGGCGTTGGCGCCGACGATCGCCTTGTTCGGCTGTACGGCGATGCCCGTGCAGGCGCTGACGACGCGGCTGGCGCGGACGAGCTGCGTCGTGTCGATCTGCGTGCGCAGGCCGAGCTGGGCGCGGCGCGTGTGCAGCGCCATCACGATCTCTTCCAGCGCCGCGTTGCCGGCGCGCTCGCCGATGCCGTTGAGGGTCACCTCGGCCTGGCGCGCACCGGCGCGCAGCCCCGCCAGCGTGTTGGCGGTCGCGAGCCCGAGATCGTCGTGGCAGTGGACCGAGAGCACGACGCCTTCGACGCCGGCCACCTGACTGCGCACGCCGGCGATCATCGCGCCGTACTCCTCGGGCATCGTGTAGCCGACCGTGTCGGGGATGTTGAGCGTCGTCGCACCGGCGGCGATCGCCAGCGCCAGCACCTCGTGCAGAAACTCGGGCTCGGTGCGGCCGCCATCCTCGGGGCTGAACTCGACGTCGGCGCAGAGGCTGCGCGCGTAGGCCACCATCTCGCGCACGCGGTCCTTGACCTGCTCGCAGGTCATCCGCAGCTTATGCTCGCGGTGAATCGGCGAGGTGGCGAGGAAGGTGTGGATGCGCGGCCGCCGCGCGTCCTTGACCCCGCTCCAGGCCTTGTCGAGGTCGCGCTGCGTGGCGCGCGCCAGACCGCAAATGATCGGTGGCTCGTCGCTCGGCCGCCCCTCGACGGCGCGCTGGCCGACCTCGCCGGCGATCGCCTGGACGGCGGCCAGGTCATCCGGCGAGGCCGCCGGAAAGCCGGCCTCGATGATGTCGACGCCGAGCCGGGAGAGCACCCGCGCGACCTCGATCTTTTCGGACGAGGTCATCGTCGCGCCGGGCGACTGCTCGCCATCGCGCAGGGTCGTATCGAAGATGCGTACGTAGTCCTGGTCTTCCATCGCTCACCCCCAGGGCGCTGGCCCTCGCCAGAGGCGCCCGCCTGCTGCGCGCTCCACCGGTGACGCCGCGGCCGCGCTCGCTTGCTGCGCGCGCGGTCCGCGCGTGGGCGCTGGTGCTACGCCGCGCTCGAGGCCGCCAGCGGACGAGCCCCGCTGCCCGGCTCCACCGTGGCCAGCTCGGCGCTGCGGGTCATCGCCACCATGCCGCTGTTGACCATCTCGAGGATGCCGAAGGGCCGGAGCAGCGCGACGAGGCCGTCGATCTTCTCCTGCTCGCCGGTGATCTCGACGATCAGCGCATCGGTGGCGATGTCGACCACGCGCGCGCGGAAGACCTTGGCGATCTCGAGGATCTCCGCGCGTTCGGTGGCGGCGGCCTTGACCTTGATCAGCGCCAGGTCGCGCGCGACCGAGGGAACGGCCGTGATGTCGCGCACGCGCAGGACATTGACCAGCTTGTAGAGATGCGCCTCGAGCCGCCGCGCCGTGTCGTCGTCGGCGCAGGTGATCATCGTCAGGCGCGAGACGCCCGGCTCGTGCGTGCGTCCGACCGTCAGCGACTCGATGTTGTAGGCACGGCGGCGAAAGAGCGAGACGACGCGGTTCAGCACGCCGGGCTTGTCTTCGACATAGGCGATGAAGGTACGGGAAATCGCGCGATCCATCGTTACACCTCCGAAGTCGGGCTGCGATGCGGGCGGCGGATCATCTTGTCCAGGTCCGCACCGGCCGGCACCATCGGGTAGACGCTGTCTTCCTTCTCGACGCGGAACTCGACCAGGAAGGTGCCCGGCGCCTTGCGTGCGGTCTCGATCGCGCCGGCCACCTGGTCACGCCGCGTCACCACCAGGCCCTGAAGCCCGTGGGCCTCGGCCAGCTTGACGAAGTCGGGGCTCTTCATCGGTGTCGCCGAGTAGCGGCGATCATAGAAGAACTCCTGCCACTGCCGCACCATCCCGAGGTAGCCGTTGTTGATCACGGCGATGTTGAGCTTGAGCTGCTCCTGGGCGCAGGTCGCGAGCTCGCACGCCGTCATCTGGAAGCCGCCGTCGCCGGCGATCGCCCAGATCTCCTCCTGGGGCTGCGCGAAGCGCGCGCCGATCGCTGCCGGCAGCGCGAAGCCCATCGTGCCCAGGCCGCCCGAGGTCAGCAGCTTGCGCGGGTAGTCGTGCTTGTAATACTGCGCCTCCCACATCTGATGCTGGCCGACGTCGGAGACCACCAAGGCCTTGCCCTCGGTCGCGCGCCAGAGATCGTGCATCACGTGGGCGGCATAGAGGTGGCCGTCGTCGGGCAGCGCCTGGATGTCGCGCACGGCGGTCTCGCCCTTCAGCGTCGCGATGCGCGCCAGCCACTCGGCGCGGTCCTTATGCTCGAGCTGCGGCTGCAGCGCCAGCAGCGTGGTGCGCAGGTCGGCGACGATCGGCAGGTCGACCTTGACGTTCTTGTTGATCTCGGAGGCATCGATGTCGATGTGGATCTTGCGCGCGTGTGGCGCGTAGGTCGCCAGCTTGCCGGTCACGCGATCGTCGAAGCGCATGCCGAGGGCGATCAGCAGATCGGCCTCCTGGATCGCCGTGTTGACCCAGGCCTCGCCGTGCATCCCCATCATGCCGAGGCTCAGCGCGTGGGTCGCCGGAAAGCCGCCCAGGCCGAGCAGCGTCAGGGCGACGGGCAGGTGGCCCGTCTCGGCGAAGCGCACGACCTCGGCGGTGGCGCCGGACTGGACCACGCCCTGGCCCGACAGGATCAGCGGGCGCTTGGCGTCATGGATCAGCTCCAGCGCCCGCGTCAGCGCGGCCTGCGGCACGGCGGCGGGCTCGCGATAGCCCGGCAGCTCGATGGGATTGTTATCCCAGGCGAACTCGGTCGAGGCCTGCTGCGCGTCCTTGGTGATGTCGACGACCACCGGCCCGGGACGTCCCGAGCGTGCGATGTAGAACGCCTCGCGCAGCGCGGGGGCGATCTCGTCGGCGCGGGTCACCAGGTAGTTATGCTTGGTGATCGGCAGCGTCACGCCGGTGAGGTCGGTCTCCTGGAAGCCGTCGGTTCCCAGCAGAAAGCCCGCGACCTGGCCGGTGATGCAGACGATCGGCGAGGAGTCCATCATCGCCGTGGCGATGCCCGTGACCAGGTTGAGCGCGCCCGGGCCCGAGGTGGCCACCGCGACGCCGACCTTGCCCGAGGCGCGGGCGTAGCCGTCGGCCATGTGCGCGGCCCCTTGCTCGTGGCGCACCAGCACATGGCGCACGTCGTAGTCGAGCAAGGCGTCATAGGCCGGCATGATCGCCCCGCCGGGGTAGCCGAAGCAGACCTCCACGCCCTCGCGAGCGAGCACCTCCCAGATCACCTGGGCTCCCGTGCGTTGCATGATGTTCTCCTCCTTGCGGCTGATGACCCCGCTGGGGGCCGGACCTAGCACGAACCCGCTAGGTGTTGAAAACAAAAACCCCCGCAGCCAGTCTTGGTTGCGGGGGCGAAGGCTGACTCCGAGTTACGCTAAACCCAGGGAGGCCCACACCCCGCGCCTACACCGACGAGCAGTACGAGAGCGAGGACGGGCAGACCAAGGAACACGGGCGCCTGTGACGGCCGCTGAAACATCGGCTGCAACGGCGCCCGGGACGCGGGCGTGCAGGACGAGGGAGTGCGGGACACGGAGACGCGACGGTTCAGCATAGCGGCCGGAGTGTGCGGCGAGGGCAAGGGGTGAGTCAAGAAGAATCGCCCTTCCCTGGCTAGCGGTTCAGCCCGTTCATCACTTGTTCTATTGTTGTCTATTGTTGTCTATTGCTGGTGGTGTTGTCTATTGCTGGTGGACCTGCCGCGCAGCCGGCGCGCGAGCGCTCCGCCTGTGCCGAATCCGAAGCCACCCAGGAGTGCAGAGGAAAAGACGACAGCCTCAAGATTGCGCCTTCCGATATCAAGGAAGTCCGTGGACGGTGGGGAAAGACCCAGCTGGGTCATGGCGGTAACCGTATCGCGGCCCAAACTCTGTACGCCACCGCGGGCTTGTTCCGCCGCTCTGCTCAGGAGCCCACTGCTAGAGGTCCAGGGAAGCGTCTTCTCCTGCTCGACGACCACGGAATAGGCGCCTCTGGCGCTCGTCGCTACCTTCGTCCAAATGGCTACGCCAACCTGGCCCAACCCCTCCCAGCCTTTGAAGGCTGATGGCGTCCGATGCGGCGAGGGGAATAGAGCGGTCGGTCCCACCAGAAGGCCTTCCTTGCCCGCAAGCGAGGTTGGGCTGGGAACCAAGTCCGTCCGCGCCCCGACCTCTGTCCCGGCGACATATGCCGCGGCAGTGACCCCAAGGACGCCCGCACCGACAAGTGAAGTGGGTATTGCAGCAGCGGGCGCGTACCCGGCGAGGGAGTGGCTCGCAGTAATCACCGCCGCTTCGAGCGGTCGATCGACCACGTAGTTTCGCGCGGGCGCGTTGATTCCGAGGACCCCTAACGCGCCAACAGCGCCCACCAAAAGCGCGTTGCGGGTCGATCGTCCAACGCGCCTTACGATCGATGTCCCATGGGGGGTTGCCCAAGCAGGCTGCGCAAGGGCGCCCAGGCTAAGGCTGGCAAAGAGCAGAAGCGCAATCGAAGGCGTGCGGCGCAGCATCATGGGACGTTCCTTTCGGCGGTCTGGCGAGGGGCCTATGCATAGCATGTACCACGGCGTGCGCAGCTCGCTGCCGCAGGTGCGGCGGCGGCCGGCTCGCTATTTCGGTGGGTTGCGGCCGCGGGGGCGGGATGGGGGGCGGCGGCCGGGCTGGCCGGGGTGGCTCGTTTTCGACGAGGGCAGGGGCTCAGGCTGCCTTTTAGGGCGAGGTCCTCGCGTGGCCTCGCCCTCAGCGGCCTCGCCCTCAGCGCCCGTGCTGCTGGTCTTCGCGCCGGCAAAGAGGCTACAGGCGGGGTTGTGGGTCTCTTCGTGGTGGGCAAAGCCGAGGCTGCGGAGCAGCTCGACGAAGGCGCGGCGGGCGGCGGCGTCGAGCTGCAGGCCGAGCAGCACCCGGCCGTAGTCGGCGCCGTGGTTGCGGTAGTGGAAGAGGCTGATGTTCCAGCGGCCGCCCATCTCGCGCAACAGGCCGAGCAGGGCGCCGCGGCGCTCGGGGAACTCGACCCGCCAGAGGGTCTCGTCGCGCAGCCCAGGGGCGTGGCCACCGACCATGTAGCGAATGTGCAGCTTGGCGGTCTCGTTGTCGGTCAGATCGACGACGCCGTAGCCCTCGGCGACGAGGCGGGCCGCCAGCGCCTCGCGCTCGGTCCGACCCTCGCTCAGCTCGACGCCGACGAAGACCTGAGCCCGGGTCGCGTCGTGGTAGCGGTAGTTGAACTCGGTGACGCTGCGCTCGCCGATCGCGCGGCAGAAGGCGAGGAAGCTGCCCGGCCGTTCGGGGATGCTGACGGCGAAGATCGCCTCCCGCTCCTCACCGAGCTCGGCGCGCTCGGCGACGTGGCGCAGCCGGTCGAAGTTCATGTTGGCGCCGCTCTCGATCGCTACCAGCGCGGCGCCGCGCAGGCGCTCGCGCGCGACGTATTTCTTCAGCCCGCGAGGGCCAACGCGCCAGCCGGCTCGGCGATGGTGCGGGTGTCCTCGAAGAGATCCTTGATCGCGCCGCAGGTCTCGTCCGTGCTCACCAGCAGCACCTCGTCCACCACGCGCCGCGCGAGGCGGAAGGTCTCGCGGCCGACCTGTCGGACGGCGACGCCGTCGGCAAAGGGGCCGACGCGGTCGAGCGTGACCCGCCTGCCGGCGGCGAGGGCGCGCGAGAGGGTCGGGGCGTCGTCGGGCTCGACGCCGATCACGCGCGTCTCCGGGCGTACGAACTTGATATAGGCGCCGACGCCGGCGATCAGCCCGCCGCCGCCCACGGGCACGAAGACCGCGTGCAGCGGGCCGCTGTGCTGGCGCAACAGCTCCATGCCGATGGTGCCCTGGCCGGCGATCACGTCGAGGTCGTCGAAGGGATGCACCAGGGTCAGCCCGCGCGCCTGGGCCAGCCGCTGCGCATGCGCGCCAGCCTCGTCGAAGCTGTCGCCCTCGAGCACGATCGTGGCGCCGAGCGCCTGCACCGCCTGTACCTTGATCGTCGCCGTGGTGCGCGGCATCACGATCAGGGCCTCGAGCCCGAGCTCGCGCGCGGCCAGCGCGACCCCTTGGGCGTGGTTGCCGGCGGAGGCGGCGATGACGCCGCGCCGGCGTTGCGCGTCGTTGAGCTGGACGATCTTGTTGTAGGCGCCGCGGAGCTTGAAGGAGAAGACCTGCTGCAGGTCCTCGCGCTTGATCAAGACGCGGTTGCCGAGGCGGCGTGAGAGGCGCGGCGCGGGGCTCAGCGGGCTCTCGCTGGCGACCTCGTAGACGCGGGCGCGGAGGATGCGTTCGATCATTCGATTGAGCATCGGTGGAGCATACGGCGCGCGCCGCTGAGCGCGCCAGCGAGCTGTGGCGCGGCAGGCGCCGGGCGCGATCGGTCGCGCCATCGCTGGACGGGCTGCTCGAAGGGGCTGCTAGGCGGGGGGCGGCGTGGCGCGTGCCGGCGAGCGCAGCGCCAGATCGCGGCGCGGCGCCTGGCGGCGGAAGCGCACGTGCAGGTGATCGGCGTGACCGCGCCAATGACGCACCAGGCCGCGGCGGCGACCCGGGTACTCGAGGAGGCTCGCTAGCGTCTCCGCGGCGTAGCCTTGCGCGCGGGCGTGGACGTAGAGCGCGCGCTGCAGGCGGCGGTCGAGGAAGATCACCTGCACGTCGCCGGTGTCGATCAGGCGCAGCAGCAGAAACCAGGTGCGCTCGAGGTCGAGGGTGCGTGGTGTCGCGCGAGCGTAGCCGAGCGTCTCGCGCTTGAGCACGACGCGGATGTCGACGTCCTGGCCGGTGTCGTGCGAGAGGTGCGGCCGCAGTCGTCCGCCCCAGCGACGGCTGAGGTCGTGGACCCAGATCGGCGAGGCCTCGGGGAAGTGCTCGTGGTAGGCGGTCATCACCTCGCTCAGGCGCTGCACCGTCAGCGCCGTGCCCCAGGCCTGATCGGGCGTCCGCACCTTCAGGCCCGGGCGGTCGGTGAGCTGGACCAGCCCATGGATGCGGCGATAGCGGCGTCGGTGGCGCGAGCGCCGCTGGGCGGTGCCGCGGGTCGCGAGCGCGCGCCTTGCTCGAGTCCGCGTGGCGCTGCGCGTCGAGGGCGTGAGGGCGGCTGAGGTCGCGACGGAGGGGGCCCCGAAGCTCGCGGCCGGTGCGGCGTCGAGCAGCACCGTGGACACCGTCGAGGCGAGGATGGTCGGGTCGGCGCCGGCCGCGCTGAGCCCGCCGAGCAGCGTGGCGGCGGCGAAGCTAGACAGAAACGAGTAACTTGGCTTACTGACCATGCATCGGATCATGAGCAGCTAGCGTGCCAGCGAGCCTACCGGCGGTAGCCCCGCGGCGGACGCAGAAAAGGCGAGTCATCACGAGAAAGCCTCGCGCGGCGCCCTGCGCAGGCTGCAGCCAGGCGGCCACAGCCTGCAGCCTCCAGCCTGCAGGCAAGAGGCTCGTCAGGGCCGCTCAGGCCGGTCGGCCGGGCGCAGCGCGCCAGGCCCTGGCGTGTCGTGTCAGGGGTCTGTCAGTGGCGCGGTCGGATCGCCTCGGGGGACAGCGCACGATAGGGCCGGCCGTCCTGCGCCGCGAAGAGGTCGGCGATCTCGGCCGGTCTGAGGATGTGGAACTCGCCAAACTCCTCTCGCGCCTCGCGACGTGGGGTGTCGCGAGGTCCCGCGGGCCCCCTGAGCCAGGTGGCGAAGGGCTCGAGGTGGAGGGCGTTCAACGTGAAGCGCAGGTCGCCCGGGTCGCCCTCGAAGGCCCGCGCGCCGAACGCTTCCTGGAGGAAGGCGAGCTGCCGGGGACTCGCCTTGGTCGTGCCGCCGAAGGGCACGAAGCGGGGACGCGAGGAAGCCTTCGGGAAGGGTGATCGCACGAGGAGGATTCGATCCAGGCGTGGGTCGGGCTGCGGAAGCGTCAGGGCGATCGGAAAGCTCACCGTGACGCGGACGATCCGGGGCAAATCCATGCCGGCCGGCAGGCCGCTGGAACGGCTGCCGAGGGGCAGGCTCCAGTCATGAACCTTGCGCTCGGCGGCGCTCAGGTCGCCGACGAGGGCGAGCCCGGCGTCCCAGGTGACGGTCGAGTGAATCCGGGGCGCGATCAGCTCGCTGCGCGGGATCCACCGCAGATCGTTCCGCTCCGCCGTGCGCTCCTGGAGCGCTGCTCGCCAGTCCGCCGGGACGATCAGCCGCTCGCGCCTGAAGAACTTGGCTGTCGGACGGCCGTGCTTGCCCCCGGGACCGAAGTAGACGTCAAAGGGCTGCGTCGTGCCCGCTGCGGAAGTACCCCGCGCGTGGGCCCCGCCCGTCCAGTCGGCGCGCGCCTCGGCGGAGCCGAGCAGCACGAGCGTGAAAACAAGCCCTGCGGTGAAAGTGGCCCGGTGAAACATAAGGACTCCCCCCATTTTCGACCCCCCAGCGCGAGTCCGCGTCTCCGCGCCCTCGTGCCCCCCCCTACCCCCAAAGCACAACCCAAGGCCAAGCGTCCTAGACGAAGACCACGGTCTTGTTGCCGTGGACGATGATGCGGTCCTCCAGGTGCCAGGCGACGGCGCGCGCCAGCACCTGGCGCTCGATGTCGCGGCCGAGCCGTCGTAGCTCGCCCACCGAGTGGCGGTGCGAGACCCGGATCACATCCTGCTCAATGATCGGCCCGGCGTCGAGCGCCGCGGTGGCGTAGTGCGCCGTGGCGCCGATCAACTTGACGCCGCGCTCATCGGCCTGCTTGTAGGGGTCGGCGCCGGCGAAGGCGGGCAGGAAGGAGTGATGGATGTTGATGATGCGCTGCGGGTAGTGCGCGACGAAGTCCTCACCGAGGATTTGCATGTAGCGCGCAAGCACGACCAGGTCGGTCTGCTCGGCCAGCAGCTCGAGCATGCGCCGCTCGCCGGCCAGCCGATCGTCGGGGTTGATCGGCACCTCGTGGAAGGGCACGCCGAAGTCCTCGACCGCGCCGCGCAGCGTTCCATGGTTCGAGATGACCATCGTCACCTGCGCCGGCAGCTCGCCGCGGCGCCAGCGCCACAGCAGCTCGAGCAGGCCATGGTCGGTCTTCGAGACCAGGATCGCCATGCGCTTGAGGTCGCTGGCGTAGCTGATGTGCCAGCGCATGCCGAAGCGGGCGGCGACGACCTCGGAGAAGCCGCGCTCGAGGGCGCTGCGCGAGACGTCGAGGTGCGGCGTCTGGAACTCGAGGCGCAAGAAAAACGTGCCGCCGCTCGGATCGGTGGAGTGCTGATCGAGGGCGGTGATGTTGACGCCGTGGTTGTAGAGGAAGCCCGTGACCGTGGCGACGATGCCGGGGCGATCGTCGCAGGTGATCAGCAGCCGCGCGGTGGTGTCGCGGGCGTTGCGGCTCACGCGCCCTGCTCCGGCCTCATGGCAGCAGCACGCTGGCGCCGCTGGTTTGCCGGGCCTCGAGCGCGCGATGCGCCGCTGCCGCCTCGGCCAGCGGCCAGCGCTGGCGCAGGTCGAGCTTGATGGCGCCGTCGCGGACGAGCGCGAAGAGCGCCGTCGCGCTCGCCAGCAGCTCCTCGCGGGTGGCCGTGTAGTCGCCGAGCGCGGGCCGCGTGAGGAAGAGCGAGCCGCGCTGCGCCAGGATGGCCGGATCGAAGGCTTCGGGGCGTCCCGAGGCGTTGCCGAAGGCGACCAAGAGGCCCCGCGGGCGCAGGCAGGCGAGGGAGCCCTGGAAGGTGCTGCGCCCGACCGAGTCGTAGACGACGGGGACGCCGGCGCCGTCGGTCAGCTCGCGGACGCGCGCGACGAAGTCCTCGCGCGTGTAGACGATCGGATGGTCGCAGCCGTGGGCTCGCGCGAGCGCGGCCTTGGCCTCGCTGCCGACGGTGCCGATCACCGTGGCGCCCAGGTGCTTGAGCCACTGGCAGGCGATCAGCCCGACGCCGCCGGCTGCCGCGTGGAAGAGCACCGTCTGGCCGGCCTCGACGCGGAAGGTGCGCCGCAGCAGGTACTCGGCGGTCAGGCCCTTGAGCAGCAGCGCGGCGGCCTGCGCGTCGTCGAGAAAATCGGGCAAGGGGACGAGTAGCGTCGCGCGGAGCACGCGGGCCTCCGCGTAGGCCCCGGGCGGGCCGCCGGCGTAGGCCACGCGCTGACCGACGCGCACGGCGCTGACGTCGGGCCCGACCGCCTCGACGACGCCGGCCGCCTCCAGGCCGAGGCCCGAAGGCAGCGCCGGTAGCGGATAGAGCCCGCTGCGGTGGTAGGTGTCGATGAAGTTGAGGCCGATCGCGCTCTGGCGGATCAGCGCCTCGCCGGGGCCGGGGAGGGGGAGCTCAATGGGCTCGATCCCGATCACCTCGGGACCGCCGACGGCGTGGATGCGACAGGCGCGGATCATCACTGGGGGCAGCTCCTCGGTGGCCACGATAGCAAGGAGTGTGGCAAAAAAGAACGTCCCAAGGCGGGAGGAGCGACGATGGTGGCAACAGATACGCTCGAGCAGTTGGCGCGCCTCGACCTCGACCGCCGCGCGCGCAGCGGAATCCCCGAGGTGATCTTCGCCGAGCGCAAGGAGCTCGAGGTCCTCTGCGCCATCGCTGAGCGGATGGCGACGGCCTGCGGGCGCGCCCTGCTCTCGCGCGTCGAGCCGGGGCTGCAGGCGACGCTGGCGCAGCGCTTGGCGCCGCGCTTCGTCGTCGAGGTCCACGCGCAGGCGCGCATGGTCGTCGTGCGCCGCGCTGAGGCTGCAGCGCCGAGCGGCGGCGGCGTGATCGGCCTGCTGGCGGCCGGGACGGCGGATCTGCCCGTGGCCGAAGAGGCGCGGGTGATGGCGCAGGAGATGGGCTGCGAGGTGCTTCACCACTACGACGTCGGCGTGGCCGGGCTGCACCGCCTGGTCGAGCCCCTGCGCGAGCTGCTGGCGCGCGAGGTGGCGGCGGTGGTCGTGGTGGCGGGCATGGAGGGCGCGCTGCCGACCGTCGTCAAGTCCTTGGTGCCCGTCCCGGTCATCGGCGTACCGACCTCGGTGGGCTACGGCTTCGGCCGGCCGGGCGAGGCGGCCCTGATGACCATGCTGCACTCCTGCGCCCCCGGGCTGACGGTCGTCAATGTCGACAACGGCCTGGGCGGCGGGGCCACCGCGGCGCTGATCGCGAATCGGGTCGCGGCAGCGGCCCTCGGCCGCAGCAGCTCTGTCGAGGCGCTCGTCAGCGCCCTCTAACGCGAGCGCTGCGCGAGCCTTGTGCGTTCCGTGATCCCGGAGGTCGGGGTATAATTCCCCGCAAGCGAGGCGCGCGACCGTGCCCAACGAGCCCGTCGACAAACATCGTTGCCTCCACGATCCAGCCTACCTGGCCGATACCCTGCGCCAGGCCTTGGCGTCGGTGGAGCTGGACTCGTTGCTCTGGCGGCTCGCCGAGCTCCTGCATCAGCGGATGGGCTTCCACTGCGTGTCCTTCGGCGTCGTCGAGGGATCGGGGGTCACCTTTCGCACCCCCCACGGCGCGCGCTCCGATTGCCCCTTGCAGCCGCTCGGCGCCTGGCAGCGCCCGCAGCAAGCCGGGGCCCTGGCGAGGGTCCTCGAGCGGCGCGAGACCGAGCACTGCGCTGGCAGCCCTCCAGGCGCGGAGGTGGCCGCGGCCACCGAGGGCGGTGTCGGGCGCGGCTGCACGCTCGTGCCCCTCGTGCACCAGCAGAGCGTCGCCGCCGTGCTGGTCGTGGCCGAGCCGGGGGGGGGGCCGCTGGCGGCGGACGAGGTGCGCCTGCTGGAGCGGGTGGCGGCTCTGGCGGCCCCGAGCGTGCTGGCCGCGGCGCGTTTGGATCAGGAGCAACGCCGCGCCGGCTACCTGCAGATCGAGAGCGAGGTCGGTCGCATGGCGATGGCCTCGCCGGATCGAGGGCAGCTCCTCGGCATGGTTTGCCGCGGGTTGGTGGATCGGCTGCGGCTGAGCTTCGCCGCGCTGGTGATTTGTGACGAGAGCGGCGGGTTCCCGGTGCTGGCGCGCTACGCCAGCGCTGCGCCCTTCAGCGAGGGCGTGGACGCCGAGCGCTGGCCCGCGCGGGTGCTGGCCGGGGCGGGGGCGGCCGCCCTGGCCGAGCACGCGCCCTGGTGCTGCGACGACCTGAGCGGGTCGCCTGGCGTGCAGCCGATCGTCGTCGGCACCCGCTCCGTCCTGGCGCTGCCGATCGGGCTGCTCGGCGACGTCGTGGGCGTCTTGGCGGTCGAGCATCCGACGGCGGGGTACTTCACCAGCCTCGAGCGGGCGCGGATGGGCGACCTGGCGCTGATGCTGGCGGAGGCGCTGGACCACGCGGAGATCTTCGACCAACAGCAGCGCCGCTGGCAGCATTTGCTCTTGGCCAACGAGATGGCGCGGGTCGCGAGCGAACGCCTCAACGTCGAGGAGATCGCCTGCCGCGTGGTGAGCGAGCTGGCGCATCGCTTTCGCTATCCGACGGTGGCGCTGTGGTTGGCGGAGCCGCCCCACGTGGTCTTGCGGGCCGTCCGGAGCCAGCTCGCGCTCGATACGGGCGTCGGCGACCGCGAGCGCCTGGGAGAGGGCTGCGCCGGCTGGGCGACGCAATACGGTCGCGTGGTTCGCGTCGACGAGGCCGAGCAGCTCGGCGATCGTCGAGCGCTCGGCGCCGGGCGCGAGAGCTTGCTCTGCGTGCCCATCGGCAGCCCGGATTGGCCGATCGGCGCGTTGCAGCTCGAGAGCCCGGAGCCGGGCGTCTTCGGCGAGGATGATGAGCTGCTGCTCGAGGCCCTGGCCCACGCGCTGGCGGGGGTCTTGGCGGGCGCGCAGGCGCTGGCTCGGACCCAGCGGCTGCGTGAGGACCTGACGCGGATGATCGTCCACGATCTGCGCAATCCGCTCCAGGCGGTGCAGCTGGGCCTGGGCTCGCTGCTCGCCAGCGAGCGGCCGGCGGTCGAGGCGCGCGAGCGGCTGCGGGAGAGCGGCCGCTGCATCGACGAGATGCTGGCGTTGGTCAGCAGCCTGCTCGACGTGGCTCGCTTCGAGGATGGCAAGATGCGCTTGCGTCTGGCGCCGGCCGCGCTGAATGACCACATTCGCGCGGTTGTCCGCCGCTACGCGCCGCTGGCCCGCGCGAAGGCCGTGCAGATGACGACCGTGCTCTCGCCGCAGCTCCCCGCGATGCAGCTCGACGGCGAGCTGATCGAGCGCATGCTCGCCAACGTCGTCGGCAACGCGCTCAAGTTCACGCCCGAGGGGGCGCCGGTGACGATCCAGAGCGCGCTGCTGGAGACGCCGCGGCCAGAGTGGTCGTTGCCGGCGGGGACGGTGCTGGTCAGCGTGCGCGACAGCGGCGAAGGCATACCGACCGAGTACCACGAGAAGATCTTCGAGAAGTTCGGTCAGGTCGAGGCGCGCAGGGCAGGGCTGACGACCTCGACCGGCCTCGGTCTCGCGCTCTGCCGCTATGTGGCCGAGGCCCACGGCGGGCGCATCTGGGTCGAGAGCGCGCCCGACGACGGTTCGACCTTCCTGATCGCCTTGCCGCTCGCCGCCGCGGGCGGCAAGCTGGCGGGGGCCGGCGCCCGGTCGCTCGCCTCGGGGGAATAGCCCCCGGCCGCTTCGGGTTTTGGCCCGTCACGGCGCGCCGCTGACGCCAGCCGCCGACCTCAGTCGCGCAAGGCCGCCGCGGCAGGGCTGATTGCGCAGGGCTGATTGCGCAGGGCTGATTGCGCAGGGCTGATTGCGCAGGGCTGATTGCGGCGCGCCGCGGCGCCGTGCTAGCTAGGCGCGCGTCTGGGTCTCAAGCGGGCGGGCTGATTGCGAGGGAAGAGGGCATGCAGAGCGAGCTACGTGCGATCAACGAGATGGTGATGGCAGAGAGCGGGCTCGTCGAGCGACTGCGCGGCGAGGTCGGCAAGGTCATCGTCGGTCAGAGGCAGATGGTCGATCGCATCCTGATCGGCCTGCTGACGGCGGGCCATGTGTTGCTCGAGGGCGTGCCGGGCTTGGCCAAGACGATGGCGATCAAGACCATCGCCAAGACCATGGACCTCGCCTTCGCGCGGATCCAGTTCACTCCCGATCTGCTGCCCGCCGATATCGTGGGCACGACGATCTACAACCCCCATACGGGGCAGTTCTCCGCCAAGACCGGGCCGATCTTCGCCAACCTGGTGCTCGCCGACGAGATCAACCGCGCCCCGGCCAAGGTGCAGAGCGCGCTGCTCGAGGCGATGCAGGAGCAGCAGGTCACCCTCGGCGACACGACGCACGCGCTGCCGACGCCCTTCCTCGTGCTCGCGACGCAGAACCCGATCGAGCAGGAGGGCACCTATCCGCTGCCGGAGGCGCAGCTCGACCGTTTCATGCTGATGATCAAGGTCGGCTACCCGACGCCCGAGGAGGAGCGGTTGATCATGGACCGCATGACCGCCGGCGCCGCGCCCGAGGCGTCGACGGTGATCCGGGCGGCGGAGCTGCTGCAGGCGCGGCAGGTCGTTAAGCAGGTCTATGTCGACGAGAAGATCCGCGATTACATCGTCAGCGTCGTGACCGCGACCCGCCGGCCGCGCGAGCATGGGTTGGGCGAGCTGGCTGACCACATCGAGTACGGGGCGAGTCCGCGGGCGTCGATCTACCTGCTGCTCGCGGCGCGGGCGCACGCCTTCTTGCAGCGGCGCGGCTTTGTGACGCCCGAGGACGTCAAGGCGATCGGCGCCGACGTGCTGCGGCATCGGATCATTCTGACCTACGAGGCCGAGGCTGAGGAGGTGACCAGCGAGGACCTCGTGCGCCAGCTCTTCGAGCGGGTCGAAGTGCCGTGATCGACCGCGAGCTGCTGCGCAGGATTCGCAAGATCGAGATCTACACCGGTCGGCTGGTCAACGATCAGCTCGCGGGGCAGTACCACAGCGTCTTCAAGGGCCGCGGGATGGCCTTCTCGGAGGTGCGTCAGTACCAGCCTGGCGACGATATCCGCCTGATCGACTGGAACGTCAGCGCGCGGATGAACGACGTCTACGTCAAGCTCTTCAGCGAGGAGCGCGAGCTGACGGTGATGCTCCTCGTCGACATGAGCGCCTCGAGCGCCCTCGGCAGCCAGCCGAGCAGCAAGCGCGCCCTGACGGCGGAGGTGGCCGCGACCTTCGCGTTCTCGGCGATCAAGAACAACGATCGGGTCGGCTTGATCATCTTCAGCGATGGCGTCGAGCGCTTCGTCCCGCCGAAGAAGGGTCGCAAGCACGTCCTGCGCGTGATCAGCGAGATCCTCAGCTACCGACCGCGGCGGATGGGCACTGATCTGGCCGCGGCGCTCGGTTACCTCGGTCGCGTGGTGCCGCGGCGTTGTGTGGCCTTTCTGCTCAGTGACTTCGTCGGCGACGCCGAGCTCCCCTTGCCCGCGCGTGATCTTGCCGCGGCGCCGGATCGGCACGCCGCGAGCGTGGCGGGCGGCGCGGCGGTGTCCCGGATGGAGCGAGCGTGGCGGGTGATCGCACGGCGCCACGACCTGATCCCGGTGGCGATCAACGATCCGCTCGACCAGTCGCTGGCCGGGCTCGGCATCGTGCGCTTGCTCGACGTCGAGACCGGTGAGCTGCTGACCTTTGACAGCGCCGGGCCGGAGGCGGCGGCGTTTGCTCGCCACATGCGCCGCGCGCGGCAGGAGCGGCAGGCCTTCTGGCGCCGCCTCGAGCTCGATGGCATGGAGCTCTCGACGGCAGAACCCTATCTCAGCACGCTGGTGGCGTTCTTTCGCCGGCGGCAGCTGCGGCTCCGGCACGGATGAGCCGGCGAGGGCCTCAGCCGCGGTGGTGGCCGCGCTTCTGCCTCGTGGTGCTGCTGGCTGGCGCTGGCGCCGCGCCGGTGCGTGCGGCCGCGCCCGATGCGGGAACGACGACGGCGGCGCCGAGCTGGGCGCCGAGTCTGACGATGACCATGCGGCCCTCGCATGCCCATGTCGGTGACCCGCTGACGGTGACGCTGGTAGCGCGCTGCCCGCAGGGCGTCGCCGTCAACCTGCCGCTGCAGCTCACCTTGGGCGATTTCGTCGAGCTCGGGCGCAGTGAGTCGAGCAGCGAGCCGACGCCGGGCGCCGCCGCCGCGCCGCGCGTGCAGACCTTCAGCCTGCGCCTCGCTGCCTACAAGCTCGGCACCCTGACCTTGCCGGCGTTGCCGGTGACGGCGATCGGCAAGGGCGGCGAGTTGCTGACGCTGCGGACCGAGCCGAGGTCGGTGCGCATCAGCAGCGTGATGGCCAACGAGCCGAACCCGCGGCTCAAGGCCCTCGAGCCGCCGGTCGTCGTCTATCGTCGCACCTGGTGGTTGCTCTACCTCGTCGGCGGTGTGTTGGCCGCCGCGGCGAGCGCCGCCCTCAGCGTGCTGGCTTATCGGCGACTCCAGGCGCGACGCCAGCAGCGACCGCCGCCGCAGCCCTTGCCCGCGCATCAGCAGGCGCTCGAGCGCCTCGCCGCGCTGCCGATCGACCCGTGGCTCGCCGAGCAACGGCAGAAGACGCTCTACGCTGCGCTGTCGGAGATCCTGCGCGCCTATCTCGGGGCTCGCTGGGGCTTCGAGGCCCTCGAGATGACCACGAGCGAGGTCCAGACGGCGCTGATCCTGCGCCTCGTGCCTGCGGAGCAGCGCGCGCGCGTGCAGGGGCTTTGTCAGGTCTGTGACCTGGTGAAGTTCGCCAAGCTCCAGCCGGAGGATCAGGCCGCGCGTCAGGCGGTGGCCGAGGTCGAGGCGATCGTGCGCGTGATGGCGGCGAGCGCGGAGGCCGGCCTGCGGCCAGCGACCGCGCCGATCGCGGCGGTGGCGCCGTGAGCCGCTCGACGAAGGGGCAGGACCTGCCCGAGGCGGCGCCGGCCGTGACCGCGCGGCGTGCGCCAGGCCCCTGGGGGTTGCTGCTGACCGTGCTTGCTGCGGTCGTGGCGCTGCTGGGTTGGGCGCTTTCGTCGGCCGGACAATTCTCCTTCGGTCGGCCCTGGGCGCTCTTGCTGCTGCTCGTGGCGCTGCCGCTGGCCTACTGGCTGCTCTTCGTGCTCCTGCCGCGGCGTGGCGCGCATCTGCGCGTCTCGAGCACGAGGGTGCTCGGGCGACTGCGGCCGGGTCCGATGGCGCGGCTCTTGCCTCTGCCTGGGGTGCTGCGGCTGGTGCTCTTGGCCTTGCTCATCGTGGCGTTGGCGCGCCCGCAGACGCGCGAGCGTGGCGGCGCGATCGAGGTCGAGGGGATCGACATCGTCGTCGCCCTCGACCTCTCGAACAGCATGGAGGCCGACGACCTGGTCCCCAATCGGCTGGAGGCCGCCAAGCGCGTGTTGGACGGCTTCATCAGGCGGCGCCGCAGCGACCGGCTCGGCCTGGTCGTCTTCGGTCGCGAGGCCTACACCTATTGCCCACTGACCCTCGACTACTCGGTCTTGATCAACCTGCTCGGCGGCGTGCAGCTCGGGCTGATCGACGGCGCGGCGACGGCGATCGGCAATGGTCTCGGGCTCGCGCTGGCGCGGCTGCGGCCGAGCGATGCGAAGAGCCGTGTCGTGATCCTGCTGACCGACGGCGACAACAACGCCGGCAATCTCGCACCGCGCGAGGCAGCGCGCTATGCGCGCGACATGAAGGTCAAGGTCTTCACGATCCTGATGGGGCAGCACGCGCCGCCGCGCGGCGCGGGGGCTGATCCGCTGGCCGGATTAGGGCGGTCGTCGCAGCGGCTTCCGGCGAATCCAGCGCTGCTGGAGTCGATCGCGCGCGAGACGGGAGGCCGCGCCTTCCTGGCGACAGATCGTGGCGCCCTCGAGCAGACCTTCGAGACGATTCTCAGCGAGCTCGATCGCACGACGCGGCGCGATGTGGCAGCGTTGCACCGCGATGCGCAGCAGCCCTTCCTCGCGCTGGCGCTGCTCTTACTCTTGCTGGAGGCCGCCTTGCGCCTGACGCGCCTGCGCGAGCTGACCTGAGGACGATGATGCGTTTCGCTGAGCCCTCGCTGCTCTGGTTGCTCTTGGCGGTACCGGCGCTGATCGTCGGCTTGGCCTTGCGTTTTGGCTGGCGGCGTCAGGTCCTCGCGCGCCTCGGGGACGCCGGGCCGCTCGCGCGCCGGCTGAGCCCGCTGAGCCATGGGCGCCGGCTGGCGAAGAGCGCGGCGCTGGTGCTGGGGCTGGCCTTGCTCGTGCTGGCCTTGGCGCGGCCGCAGGCGGGTGAGCGCACGACCCTCGCCCCGCAGCTCGGGCTCGATCTCGTCGTCGCGCTCGATCTCTCCAAGAGCATGCTGGCGCGTGACGCCTTTCCCAGCCGCATCGAGCGGGCAAAGGCCGAGCTCGGTCGGCTGATCGATCGGCTGCGGGGCGATCGCCTCGGGCTCGTCCTCTTCGCGGGCTCGACGCTGACCTATCCCCTGACCACGGACTACGCGGCCGCCAAGCTCTTCCTCCGCGACGTGGGGCCGGCTGACATGCCGCGCGGCGGCACGGCGATCGGTCAGGCCGTGGTGGCGGCGACGCGGCTACTCGGCGCCGTGCGCGGTCACGGCCCGCCGCGGGCGCAGGTCATCGTGGTGCTGACCGACGGCGAGGACCACGAGAGCGAGCCCCTGGCCGCGGCGCGCGAGGCCGCCCAGCGCGGGATCCGAATCTTCACCGTCGGCATCGGATCGCGCTCCGGGGAGCCGGTGCCTCAGCTCGACGCGCGCGGGCAGATCGTCGGCTATCTGGAGCATGAGGGTCGCCCCGTCGCGAGCCGACTCGACAGCACGACGCTGAAGGAGATGGCGTCGCTGACCCGCGGGCGTTACCTCGAGATGGAGCCGCAGCACTTCGCCGTCGAACCGGTGATCGCGGCCCTCGAGCGGCTCAATCGCTCCGCCGTCGACGCGCGGCTGGTGCGGCATTACGACGAGGTCTACGCCTTCTTCGTCTGGCCGGCCTTCTTGCTGCTCTTGGGGGAGCTCTGCCTCAGCGAGCGGCGGCGCTCGCGTCGCGAGGAGCAAGACGCATGATCCGATCCTCGCCTCACTTCGGCCGCGGGGGGCAGGCCCTGCTGCTGCTGCTCGTTCCCCTCTTCGGCGGCGCCTTCGATCTGCTGCGTACGCGGAACGCTGCGGTGGAGCGTGGCAACGCCGAGCTCGCCGCCGGTCGAGCCAAGGAGGCGCTGGCGGCCTACGACGAGGCGCTGGCGGCGCAGCCCGACGCCCAGGGAGTCCACTACAACCGCGGGGTCGCGCTGCACCGGCTCGGTCAACACGACGCGGCGCGGCAGGCGCTGCTGCGTGCGACCCAGGGTGAAGACCGCGCGCTGCGCGCCAAGAGCTTCTTCAACCTCGGGGACGTGGACTTCGAGCAGAAGCGCTTCGCGGAGTCCGCGACGGCCTTCCAGCAGGCGCTGCGTCTCGACCCGCGCCATCGCGCGGCGAAGTGGAACCTCGAGCTGGCGTTGCGGCGTCGCGAGCAGGAAGAAAAGAAGCAGCGTCAGGACAAGAAAGGCGAGCAGCAGAAGCCCGAGCAGAAAAAGGGCGAGCAGCAGAAGAACGAACAGAAAAAAAGCGAGCAGCAGAAGCCCGAGCAGAAGCCCGACGCGAAGAAGCAGCCGCAAGCGACGCCCAAGGGGGAAAAGGGCGCCCGGCCAGATCCGCAGCAGCCACCACGCGAGCCCGCGGCGACGCCCTCGCCGGCACCGCGCGAGCAGCCGGCGCAAGCGGCAGAGCGCGCTGCCAAGACGGCCGCGGAAGAACAGGCCGAGCGCGAGCGCCAGCAGGTGCTGGATGCCCTTGATCGTGGCGACAAGAACGTGCAGCGTGAGCGCGCGCGGCTGCAGCAGGGGCTCTATCGGCCGCCGCTGAAGGATTGGTAGCGTGAGCTCCGGCGCATGGGCTTTTCGGTCAGCGCGGCGAGCGCGTGCGCGTGGCTCGCGCGTCGTGGGGGCGGCGGCCGCGTTGGCGTTGCTCTGCCTGGCTGCCGCGGGCGCGCTGGCCCAGGGCGTCAGCCTCCGCTTGACGGCCGACCGGCACATCACCGCCGTGGGGGAGCCTGTCGTCGTCACGGTGGAGCTTGCCGTCGAGGGGCGCGCGGACGTCGAGTTCCTCGAGCCCACGCTCCGCGGTTGGCGCCTGCTGAGCAACAGCCTCGTCAGCCGCAACATCGAGCTGATCAACTGGCAGATGCGGCGGCGTGAGACGCGCGTCTACGAGGTGGCGGCGCTGCAAGCGGGGACCCTGGCCTTGGGGCCGGCGGGCGTGCGCCTGGCGCAGCGCGTCGTGCGTTCGAATACGGTGCAGGTGGAGGTGCGCCCGGCAGGGGCGAACACGCCGGCGGGCGCGCCGGCCGCGCTGCCGACACCGAGCGCCAGCGCCCGCGGGGGCGCGCAATCGGGCGGCTTCATCGTCGCTCAGCCCTCCCTGACGCGGGTCTACGTCGGCCAGCAGCTCGTGGTCACCTGGCGGCTCTACACGCAGTCGGAGCTGCTCTCCTTTGGCATCGAGACCCGGCCGACGACCGATGGCTTCTGGAGCGAGGACGCAGGCTCGCCGCGGCGGCTCGACCTGGAGCGGGTCGTGCTCGATGGCCAGGTCTACGGCACCGCCTTGCTGCAGCGCTCGGTGCTCTTTCCGCAGCGCGCGGGGTCGTTGCCGATCGGGCCCTTCGAGGCCCAGCTGCAGACGGCCGACACGCTGGGGGAGGGCCCGCTGCTGCGCCGGGCCGACGGCCTGACGATCGAGGTCTTGGCGCTGCCCGCCGCGGGCCGGCCGGCGGGCTTCGCGGACGCCAACGTCGGCCACTTCGCGCTGGCGGCCCTGGTCGACCGGGAGGCAGTGGAGGTCGGCCAGGCGGTGACCTTGCGCTTGATCGCCCGCGGCAGCGGGAACCTGCGGCAGCTCGTCTTGCCCGTGCTCCCTGCGCTAGCCGGTGTGCGGGCCTTCGAGCCGAAGCTCACCGACCGGCTGGAGGCGGGCGAAGCGGGGTTGCAGGGTGAGAAGGAGGTCGCCTACCTCCTGCTGCCCCAGCAACCCGGCGAGCTGCGGATCCCGGCCCTTGCCCTGGCCTACTTCGATCCTGAGGCGCGCGCCTATCGCGTGGCGCAGACCAAGCCGCTGCGCCTGCGCGTCACCGGACAGGCCGCTGCTGCCTCGCGCGGCGCCCCTTCGGCTCAGCCGGCGAGCAACGTGCTCGGTCCGGATATCCGACCGCCGCGCCCGGCCGAGGCGCTGCAGGATCGCTTGCCACGCGCGCCGATCAACGCCCTCTATCTCGGCCTGGCCGCCCTGCCCCTCTTGTTGCTGGCCTTGGGATGGGGGGCGGAGCGGGTGCAAGCCGCGCGCAGCGCCCCGACGACGCGCGCGCGCCAGCGGGCGATGCAGCGGCGTGTGCGGACAGGGTTGCGCCAGGCTCGCGCGGCCGCAGCGCAGGGGCGGCCAGCGGCGGAGGCCTCTGCCTTGCTGGTCGCGGCGCTGCATGAGCAGCTCGATCATCGGCTCGGGCTGCGGGCCGGCGGGCTGACGCGCGAGGCGCTCGCTCAGGCGCTGCGCGGCCAGGGGGTCGGCGACGAGCTCGCCGCCGCCGTCGGCGCGTTGCTCGATCAATGCGATCAGGCGCGCTTCGCCCCCGGCGCTGCGCCGCAGGCGCTCGGCGTCGCCACCGTCGACGCGGCGGAGGCGGTCATTCGGGCCCTTGCAGCGGGCACCGCGGCGGCAGGCGCAAGCCGCGATCCCCGCGATGAGGAGCGCTCATGAGCTTGCCTTCGACGGCGCGGCGCCTGGCCTGGCTACTGCTTGGCGCCCTCTTGCTGGTGGCGCCAAGCGGCCTGCGGGCGGAGACGGTGGACGCAGCGTATCGTCGGGCGCTGGCCGACTACTACGGTGGCCGCTATGCGGCCGCGGCGCAGGCGCTCGAGCGGCTGGCCGCGCTGCCGCTGCGGCACGAGGCGCTCTTCTACAACCTCGGCTGCGCTTACTATCGCCTCGGACGCCTCGGTCCCGCGGTCTACGCCTTCGAGCGGGCCCTGGCGCTGGAGAGCGGCTCTGATGATGCGCGGCATAACCTGCGGCTCGCGCGCCAGCGTGCGGCCCAGGGCGGACGCGACGTGCTGCGTGGCGTCAGCGATCAGCCGGCGTGGCAGCGCGCCGCCAGCGTCTTCGAGCTGCGGACCGCGTGGTGGCTGACGCTCATCCTGTGGTGGGCCGTGCTGGCCGGCTTCGTGCTCGTGCGTCGGACCGCGCCTGGGCCCGCCCGCGCCGGATTGGTCGCGGGCAATGCGCTGCTCGGCTTGCTGCTGTTGGCCAGCGTCGGGCTGCTGGGGGCGCGGATCCACCTCGAACGCAGTGTGCGCTACGGTATCGTGCTTCCCGACAAGCTGGCGGTGCGCGAAGGCCCAGAGGCGGCAGCCCGCAGCGCCTACAGCCTACACGCGGGGCTGCGCGTGCGCCTCGTCGGCGAGGTCAGCGGCTGGCGCCGCCTGCGCCTCGGCAACGGCCTCGAAGGCTGGGTGCGCAGCGACGCCATCGGCCCGATCTGAGAGGCTCGATAGGCCGCCCTCGACAGGCCGCCCTCGACAGGCCGCCCTCGACAGGCCGCCCTCGACAGGCCGCCCTCGACAGGCCGCCCTTCCCTCTTGGGGCGGGGCGCCGCTCAGAACATGCTCTGTGCGGTTGCCACGAATGCGGCGGCGCGCTCTGCGGGCGTCCTGCCCGTGCTCACGATCGCCTGCCGCAGCGCAGGCGTCATGCTGATCGCCTGCCGCAGTCTTCCGTTGGACTCAGTGGCGGTCGCAGCTCTGACCACCTCCGGCGGGAAGCTCGCACTTGCTGCGTCGAACACGCGCCGCGCCGCCCACGGCGCCCAGCTCCCCGGACCGGATTGGGGTAGGGATGGATCGGGCGTTGGATTGTCAACGAGGTCCCGGATCGCGCGGAGGACCGCGGGGCTGTACTCGGCCACCTCCGCGATGGTGCTTTGCAGCCAATTGGACGAGAAGTTCCGCCACGCTGCGTGGTGCTGCATCGGCTGCGTGGCTGCCTCGCCCAGCAGCTCACCGGCTTGCCGGATCGCCTCGACCCAGCCCCCTGCCGTGTTGCACCGCTCGTGCCTAGGGGATAGCTCCGTGAGCATATGGTCGATCGGCATCCGCGATTCCGGGGCTGGGTAGACGAGGCGCGTGACCATAGCCATCTCGGGGATCCCGATACTCCTCTCGACCCCGCCGATCGTCTCAGTCGCCCTTTGGTTCTGCTGGACGAATCTGCGCATGGCGTCGGCCGTGAGGCGGCGCGGCTTCCCGCGATGATTGCGATAATTGGAATTCGGCGAGCCCGCCTTTAGCTCGCGAAACACCAAGGGCTTGAGGCGCTGCGCTGCAGGTTCCACCGCCGAGGCGTGGCCCGCGGGGACGAGCATTAGCGCGCCGAGGGCGCCGATGATGAGGCGCCGAGCGGACGGCTGGGCCGCGCGGGTCGTGGACCTGGCGGAGGCGGGGGGGCTGGGTGCGAGGACTCGATGGCGCATCTCGAAGGCTCCTTCTCGGCCGGGTGGATTCCCGGACGCGTGCAAGGGGTTCTCCCCGGGTTCTCCCCGCATCGGGGCGCGGGCCTGAGTATTGCTCGGGCCGCCCGAGGGGGCGGAGGCCGCGATACCGACGGTCGACCCCTCGCGCCGGGCGCTCTCACGCAAGCAATAGCCGGGCCAGCCAAGCGCCCCGCAGGGTATCGCGACCTTCGGCCAGCCGCCGGCCGCCGGAAGCCGGTCGGGTCTCCGTTTTTCGGCAGCCAGCCTCCTCCAACCGGTCGCCTCCAACGGAACGCCAGCGGCACGCCTGCGCTCAGAGCGGATCGCCTTGGAGGAAGACGAAGACCCGCGCGCGGACGCTCCGCTGGCTCTGCGTCGAGCTCGAGAGCGTCAGCTCGTTGCGCCCCGAGCGCAGCGTGGGAAGCGTGCCCTTTCGCGGGACGTTGTAGATTAGATCGCCCTTGAGGCCGTAAACGGGGCATGCGGAGGCCGACTCGAGCTCGAGGTAGGTGCTCGAGCCTATCTCCGTCAGAAAGGTCAAGGGCTCGCCGTTTACCGTGATCGACGGGTCAGTGATCTTCCCGGCTACCATCGCCAGCGCGCGGATCGGGCTCAGATACACGCGCACGGTCTTGCTCGGCGGTAGGTTGTTGAGCCAGAGGCTGAGCGTGGCGATCTGGTCGACGTGCACCGCCTCGCGGAAGACGTTGTAGGAGGCCCACCCCTCGGGCCATTGATAGTCGCTGTGGGCTGCCGATGCGGTCTCGATCAGCTCGACGTAGCGCCAGGCGACAAAGTCGCCGACCGCCTCGCCGAGGCGGGCCTCGGGACTCGGTCGGCACCGTCGGCGACTCCTACGACAACGCCCTCGCCGAGTCGGTCATCGGCCCGTACAAGACCGAGCTCCTCCGCAAGCACAGCCCTTGGCGTCACGCCGAGGCCGTCGAGCTTGCCACCCTCGCCTGGTTCCACTGGTTCAACAACCGGCGCCTGCTCGAGCCTCTTGGCTGGGTGCCGCCGGCAGAGTACGAGCAAGCGTTCTACGAGGCTCAGGCTGCCCAAGGCAGGGCAGCCTGACTCAAGCAACCAAGTCTCCGGCGAACCCGGGGCGGTTCAGGGGCTGCAGCACACGGTCAACCTCCCGTGTGCTGCTGTGCGCCTCGTGGACAGCAAGGCACGCCTGGCGAGGGGCAGCTCGGGCCAAGCCTGACCGTCCTACCTCCACCTCATTCAGGCCGCGCGCGGGGGGCGATCCGTGCTACCCAGGTAGCGCCGGTGCGGGCGGGTCGGCGGGCGAGCGCCTTGACGGGGGCTCTGGCCGATGACGCCGATGACGCCGATGACGCCGATGACGCCGATGACGCCGATGACGCCGATGACGCCGATGACTCTGGCGGCCCTGACGATCGCCGAGCGCTTCTGTGGTCCGCCGGGAAGCGCCAACGGCGGGTACGTCTGCGGGCTGCTCGCAGAAGCGCTCGCCGGGCCGCAGGCCGGCCCGGTGCAGGTGCGGCTGCGGCGGCCGACGCCGCTGGCCGTCGAGCTGCGGGTCGAGCGGGACGAGCAGGGCGCCCGGTTGCTGCTTGGGACGGAGCTGCTGGTCGAGGCGCGCGCCGCAGACGAGGCCGCGCTGGCGGCCGTGGCGCCAGCCGACCTCCCCGACGGCGCGGCCCTGGTCGTCGCGGCTCGGCGCGCCAGCGGCCGTTTCAGCGGGCTGGACGCGCATCCCTATCCGAGCTGTTTCGTCTGTGGACCGCGGCGCCGGGTCGGCGACGGCCTGCGCATCTTCGCCGGACCAGGTCCGACGGGCGCTTGGGTGGCCGCGCCCTTCACCCCCGGAGCCGAGCTCGCTCTCGCCGACGGGGCTCTGCCGGTCCCGCTCCTCTGGGCGGCGCTCGACTGCCCCGGCTACTTCGCCGTCGCCGGCGCGGGAGAGGCGGCGCTGCTGGCCACGATGACGGCGGAGGTGCGCGCTGGCGCGGTGCGCGCGCTGGACGAGTGCGTCGTGGTGGGCTGGGCGCTCGGTGTGGAGGGGCGCAAGCGCCACGCGGCGACGGTGCTCTACGGCGCGGACGGCGCCCTCTGCGGTCGCTCGCGCCAGCTCTGGATCACCGTTTAGCGCGCGCACGAGCGCGTGCCGTCAGCGCTCAGATGTCGTCGCCTCCGCCGACCTGCGGGCGGGCGCGCGGGCCGCGGCTCTGGCGCTGCGCGGGTGCGCTGGCCGCTGGCGCGGGCGCCGGCGCGGGGGGGGCTGCGCGCGGTGCTGCTGCTGCTGGTGGCGGTGCTGGTGCTGCTGCCGGTGCTGCTGCCGGTGCCGCCCGGGCGGGTTCTGTCGTGCCGGCGCTCGCGCCAACTTCGCCACCGGCTTCGGCGCCGCCCGCCGCACCCTCATCGGCAGCCTCGTCCTCGGCGGCCTGCAGGGCCGGATCGCTGACGGTCTGCTTGAGCTCCGGCCAGACCTCTTGCAGCAGGCCCTCGGAGACGTAGTAGAGCCCCTGGCGCTCGCCCGGCGTCGCAAAGAGCGTGACGTCGACGTTCTTGTTCAGCGCCCCATGCAGCGCACGGCAGTAGGCCTGCCACATGACGATGCTCTGACGCTTGCGGCCCCGGCCCGTGACCAAGGTCTGCTCCGGGCGTCCGAGCGCTTGCTCCATCCGGGCCTCGGGGCCAGGTGGCGCGAACGCGGCCTCGCCGAGGTGAAAGCCGACCCAATCGAGCTGATCCTGGTTGACGGCGTAGACCACCTTCGAAACCGCCGCCTGCTCGGCAGCCGTGGCCGCGTGGTACTCGAGGCTCTGGTCGCGCGCCCGAATCATCCGCGGCTTCGGCTCCGCGGGCAGCGCGCGAATGCTGTCGAGGGTCGCGTCGAGTCGTCGGCAGGTGGCGTCGTCGAGCGGTCGCAGCTTGACCACCCCCTCACCCTCGAGCCGGGTCAGGGTCGCGCTGGAATCGGTCGTCGCACCTTGCAGCCGGTGAAAGCTGCCGGCCAGCGCGCCCCGCGCCTTGAAGCGCTCCCCGCCGGTGCGGATCAGGCGCGCGACCTGTGCTACCGCTTCGGGACCCCTGAGGACCGCCAACCGCTCGTCATCGAGGAGCTTCCATTTGCCGGAGAGCAAGGGATCGGTCGCGCCAGTGCAGCTGACGTTGAGATAGGCGCGGAAGGTGTGGTCGGGCAGAAACTCGTGGCAGTGGACCGGCTTGCCGTCGTCGTCGACGAAGGCCCAGCGCCCGATCATCCACTCGGGCTTGCGGCAGCCGATAGCCGCCAGCAGCAGCGTGGCGACCAGCGCCCATCCGCATGCTCGAGCGCCTCGCGGCGCGCAACCCGTGCTTTGCTGCGTCATGGCCCCCTCCCGATCCTCGTCAATCCCGGCAGCATACGCGAGGGCCCTGGGGCGCGTCGATTCTCTGGAGCTTGCCGTGGCCTCGGCGGTCGTGTCCTCGGCGTTGACAGCGGCGAGTTGAGCAAATGTAGGATAATTAACTACCAAGACGTACTCATCCTACAATTACCGCCACAACCGAGGTGGAGGTGAGCCATGCTGGATCCCAGAGTCGACCGGCGCCGGCACGTGACCTACGTGACGCAGCATACCGAGTACCATTGCCGCGGCCGCGAATGCGTCGGCGTGCGCAACCGACGCACGGGCGAGTGGGTTCGCGACCATGGGGCGCTGCGTGGGCGGCTGGCCGGAGCGACCGACGGTGGGAGCCCCGCGCTCGACGGCCCGCCCCTCGGCCTGCGCTTGCTCTTCGTCGGCCGCGAAGGCGTCCTGACCTCAAGGGTCGAGGCGATGCTGCGCCCGCCCAAGGAGGTGCTGGCGCGCTACGCCAGCCGCGCCGCCGCGGGTTCCATTCGCGGACCGAGCACAGCGGCCGGCGCCTAGCGGCCCGCCTTCGCCCCCGGGCGCTTCGGGGCTGAGCCACGAAGACGCGGCTCCGATCTTCTGCGCGAACTACACCGTCCATAGTGGCTTGCGCAACGCCGAGCCGCGGCCGGGTGAGCGCGTCGAGGCGGGCAGGCTGCGCGCTAGGGCCGTGCTGCAGCACGCGCCCTAGCGCCCCCGCAGCGACGGGGTCCTCAGCTCGCGCCCCCATCCCGCGCCCCCATCCCGCGACCGGCGGGAGCCGCCGCGCGCACGCACTGGCGCTGAGACGCGCCGATCGTCGGCGCATGCCCGTGGCTGGCGGACGTCGACTCAGCCTTGCCGTCCTCCAAGGCCCTGTTCTCAAATGCTGTTTTCAGAATGCACTCGACGAAGAACCTTTTTGCTTGAGTGAAACATGATTTCCCGCGTACAAATAGTGCACGGCCTATAACGCAGGAGGTGCCTCATGTCAGCGCGTCACTTCGGCTCGGTAGGGAAAGGGCGTGGCCGGTTCGGGGTGGGGCGGCTGGGGGCATTTGGAGCGCTGGGGGTGCTGGGGGCGTTGGTGGCGTTGGTGGGGCTGGCGGGGCTGGCGGGGTGCGAGACGCTGGCGGATGACAGCAGCCTGACGCCGCCGCCGGCGGTGCGGTCGCAGGCGGCGAGCAGCAACGCGATGAACGCGATGAACGCGATGAACGCGATGAACGCGATGAACGCGATGAACGCGATGAACGCGATGAACGCGATGAACGCGATGAACGCGATGAACGCGATGAACGCGATGAACGCGATGAACGCGATGAACGCGATGAACGCGATGAACGCGATGAACGCGATGAACGCGATGAACGCGATGAACGCGATGAACGCGATGAACGCGATGAACGTCGGCGACCTGCGCATCCCCTCGACGACGCTGACGGACCTCTCGAAGTACACCTTCAACCAGGCCGAGGTGCTCTGCCCGGCGACGCGGCTGGGGCCGCTGACGGTGGCGGGGCAGAGCGCCAACGTGGTGCTGCCGCGCTGGTTGGTGCTCAAGAGCCAGTTCGAGCGCGTGCGCGAGGCCTGCTGCGCGAGCCCGCCCTGCGGCACGAGCTGCGCGCCGCTGACGGTGGCGATCGACGAGGACCTGGACGCCAACGGCAGCTTCAACCCGGCGGGGGGCGTGGACCAGACGGTGACCTACGAGGTCTTCAGCGCCATCGCGCTGGCGTGCGCGGACAAGGCCTACCGGCCCTTCCTGCTCCATCCGATCAGCGGCCCCGAGGTGCAGGCGCTGGACGCGGCGGGCAAGATCCCGACCTTCACGACCTACTTCCGCTATATGTGCATCCAGAGCTGGGATGAGACGCAGCACAAGGCCGTCTACCGCTGCGGCAAGGGCCGGGTGGCCGATGGCATCAGCGGCTACGCGGTGAAGGCGGGCACCAACTCCCCGCGACCGGTCTACCTGTCGAGCCTGACCTGGGGCGGCAACGTCTGGGATAAGCACTTCCAGTTCCTCAACGCGCACCTGGCCTCGATCGTCGAGAGCAAGCAGGGCACGGTGCCGGTTTCGGGCTACGCGCTCGACTACGCCTGGAACCTCAACCCGCGCGATGTCCACGCGGGCACCTCGACCAAGAAGGAGGCCGACTACCTGGCCGCCGTGGCGCTGAAGACGGCGACGAGCCGCAGCGGCGTGGCCGTCAGCCCCTACAACCGCGCCAACCTGACGGGCGGCCAGAGCTTCAGCGCCAATGAGCTGAACCAGGGCGAGACGGGCTACCGGACCTATCCCGACCTGGCCTCGAAGGGCACCCTCAACGGCATCGCCATCGACCTCAAGGTCTCCCCTGGTACACGCAGAACTGCAAATGGGCCTCGGACTGGGGCCTGCCCGAGCTGACGCCGCAGTCGGTCGCCGGCGCCTCGGTCTTCCCGATCGGCAGTGCCAGCAACCAGGCCCTGCTCGGCCTCAACATCGGCGACACCACCCCGCGCCGCTGCCCCAGCTTCGCCACCTGCGAGCCCGGCCAGAGCTGCTGCATCGGCAAGTTCTCGCTGGGCCATTATCATTCCTGCGCGATCCGCACCGACTCTACCGTCTGGTGCTGGGGCGCGGATGGCTTCATGATTTTCCTCTCGAAGGCTAACGGCATGCTCGGTCAGGGCGAGGTGGTGCCCACGACCCCGGTCGCTCTGCCGGTCCTCGAGGGCGCGAACCAGGCGCGCTTCAGCGGGGCGATCGACGTCGCCCTGGGCAGCGAGCACACCTGCGTGCGGCGCAAGGACGGCAGCGTCTGGTGCTGGGGCTACAACGTTTCGGGTCAGCTCGGCGATGGCTCGACGATGACGCGGCTGAGCCCGGTGCGCGTCACGGGCCTCGACGGCTCCGCCGTCGAGCAGCTCGTCGCGGGCTATGGTCATACCTGCGCGCGGCGCACCGACGGCAGCGTCTGGTGTTGGGGCAGCAACAGCTCGGGTGAGCTTGGCCAAGGCGATACGAACAATAGGACGGTTGCGACTCGCGTGGGGGCGCTGGGCACCGCCGTTGTAGAGGTGGCGGCCGGATCCAGTCGAACCTGTGCGCGCCTCAGCGACGGTACCCTCTGGTGCTGGGGCGAGAACCGCTACCGCCAGGTGGGCGATGGGACGAGCACCAATCGGCTGGACCCGACGCAGGTGGTAGCCCTCGGCACGACGGTGCAGGCTGTCGCGATCGGCAACTACGGCAGCTTCGCGCTGCGCGCGGATGGGAGCCTCTGGGGCTGGGGCGCGACGTACCTTGGCACGCCTGACGGCGCGGGCATCGACGGGATTCCCGCGGCGCTGAGCACGCTTGGCACGAACGTCGTGGAGGTCGGCGCTGGGATGATGCATGGCTGCGCGCGGCTGCGAGACAACACGGTTTGGTGTTGGGGCCTGAACAATCGCGGCCAGGTTGGCGATCGCACGATGAGTACACGCACCGTGCCGGTGCGCGTGACGACGCTCGGAACGGCGGCGGCGGAGCTCCAGGTGGGGGGTAACCACGCGTGCGCGCGACGGCTGGACGGCCAGCTCTGGTGCTGGGGAATGAACGAACAAGCGCAGCTCGGGGACGGCGTCTACATGAACGCCAACACGCCGCATGCGGTGCTCGGCCTGCAGTGTGAGTGCGGCGACGGCGTCTGCAGCCGTAGCGAGACCCGTGAGAGCTGCCCCGTCGACTGCCGCCAGGCAAGCTGCGGGGACGGGCAGTGCACGGGGACAGAGACCCACGCGACCTGCTCGCGTGACTGCCCGGCGCCCCCTCCAACGACGGCGCTCTCGCTGGGCGCTCAGTTCGGGTGCTCGCACCGCACGGATGGAAGCCTCTGGTGTTGGGGCAACGGGGCGATCGGCGCGGCGCGAAAGGAGCGCCTCAGCCCGGTGGCCATCACGACCTTGGGTAGCGGGGTGGTCGCGCTGGCGGAGGATGGCGTGGGGACCGGCTGCGCGATTCGCGCCGATCGTAGCTTGTGGTGCTGGGGAACCGGCCCGCGGCTCGGCGATGGCTCGTCGGGCACGCGCACGACCCCGGCCCGCGTGACGGCGCTGGGTACCCAGGTCCTGCAGGTGGCGATTAGCGACTACCATGCCTGCGCGCGTCGCAGCGATGGCACCATGTGGTGCTGGGGATCCGGCATGTATGGTGCCCTTGGCGACGGCTCGACGACCTCGAGCAGCGCGTCGCCGCTAGAGGTCACCGCCCTGGGCACGAGCGTGGCGGAAATCGGCGTCGGCATCTTTCAGAGCTGCGCGCGCCGCACGGACGGCAGCCTCTGGTGCTGGGGAACCTCAATTGGTGGCAATCTCGGTGACGGCACGACCCTCTCGCATGCGGCGCCCGCGAAGGTCACAGGACTGGGTACTGCCGTCATCGGTATCTCCTCCGGCGGCAGTCCAGCCTGTGCGCGCACGGCGGACGGTAGCCTGTGGTGTTGGGGCCCCAACCGCAACGGGAACGTCGGCGATGGCACGACGACGGAACGGTTCGTGCCGGTGCGCGTGACGACCCTCGGGACCTCCGTCGCGCAGATCGCCGAGGGCCCAGGGAGCCATAAGTGTGCGCGCCGCACGGATGGCACCCTCTGGTGCTGGGGCTGGAACGGCTATGGGCAGCTTGGCAATGGTGCGACCGACTTCTTGTGGGGTAACGGCTACCAGCAGCTCCGGCCCGTGCAGGTGACCAACCTCGGCACCTCGGTGGTCGATGTCGCGGTGGGGAACACGCACACCTGCGCGCGCCGCAGCGACGGAAGCGTGTGGTGCTGGGGCCTGAACAATGGCAGCCAGCTCGGAACCGATGCCACGACGGAGCCCGTCTCGTCTATCCCACAGCGCGTGGCGCCCTGCGGCGACGGCATCTGCTCACTGCCCGAGCGGCAGAGCGGGGGCTGCGCCGCGGACTGCATGGCGACCTGCGGCGATTGTGTGTGTGATGGCGTGCTCGAGGACGCCGATAGCTGCCCGGCCGACTGCGTGGCGGGCAATACCTGCACGCCCGGCAGCTGCGGCGATGGTAAATGCGACGCGACCGAGAATTGCCAGCTCTGCGCCACCGACTGCGGCAGCTGCTACCCCATCTAGGCCATCTAGGCCATCTAGGCCATCTAGGCCATCTAGGCCATCTAGGCCATCTAGGCCAGCAGCCCCGCGCTCCTCTCCCCCTGGCCTCAGCAGCGGAAGCGCTGGCGTAGGTCGCGCACCGTGTCGGCCAGCGTCTCGGCCGGGTCGCGGCTGACGAAGCCGAGCTCGCGGCGGGCCTTGCTATCGTCGAGATACCAGAAGTGCTGGGCCATCTCGACGCTGGCGGCCTCGATCGGCGCCGCCTGATCGAGCTGGCGGTAGCAGGCCTCGAGCGCGCGCGCGCCCCACAGCGCCAGCCCCGCAGGCAGCCTGAGGCGCGGCGCGGCGACCTTGCTCAGCCGTTCGAGGCGACCGAAGAACTCCGCGAAGCTCCAATTGGGCCCCCCCAGCAAGTAGTGCTCGACGCCCCGCGCGTCGTCGCCGCGATGGTCCATCGCCGCGAGGAAGGCCGCGGCCGCATCGCGGACATCGACGAAGTTGAGGCCTCCGCTCGGCACCAGCGGCAGGTCGCGCTGCAGGAAGCGCAGCACATCGCCGGTCGAACTCAGGCGCGCGTCGCCCGGGCCGAGCAGCAGACTGGGATGCAAGATGCAAAGTGCGGGGCCACCCTCGGCGCAGAGGGCCTCCGCGGCGCGCTCCTGGTAGAGCTTGCTCGCGTAGTAGGGCCAGCGCGCGATCAATGCGAGCGGTGGCGTCGTCTGTTCGCTGGGCCGGCTGCCGGCGTCCGTGCTCACCGCGAGGGTCCCGCTGGTCGACGCCAGGACGAGCTTCTCGACGCCGGCGTCGCGCGCCGCGCTGCAGAGCAGGCGGGTGCCCTCGACGTGCACGGCGTGCATCGCCGCGGCGTCCTCCGCGCGGCGCGAGACGCGCCCCGCCAGATGGTAGATCCGCCGGACACCCGCCACCGCGGCGCGCGCGGTCGCCGGCTCGGTCAGCGAGCCATGGACCCAGCTCACACGGCTCCAGCCCGCGTGGGCCTCCGCCTCGCCGCCTCCGGAGGGCGGCGAGGGTGCGGCCGGCGCTGAGGTCAGCAGGCGCAGCGTCGCCGGGTCTTCGCGGCCGAAGAGCTGCTCGACCAGGTGGCGGCCCAAGAAGCCCGTCGCCCCGGTCACGAGCACCGTAGGTTGCGCAGGGCGTGCTCTGCTCATCGCTTCCACCGCCTGCTCATGGGGCCGAGCGCTTGCGGCGCGGCCGGGGTGTTGCTTTCGGCGCCGCCAGCCCGGCCTGGCCCTCAGCGGCATGGTCGGCGGCGGCAGCAAGGGCCGCTGCCGCGGCGCTCGGGCCCGTGACGGGTGCGGGTGGTAGGCCGATGGCCGCGCGCAGGGCCTCGACGTCGTGCCAGCAGGGCCGTCCGTCCCGCATCGCCTCGATCTGGCGCTGCACGGCGAGGGCGATCGCCCGATAGGACTCGCTGCGGGGCAGGCCGGCAGTCAGGCGCTCGATCGTCGCGAACTCGAGCAGCGGCCCGACGCGGGCGCCGACCTCGCGCTGCTTGGGCCAGAGCCCCCCCTTGGGCAGGGCCTCGTAGGAGCCCCAGATGTAGACCGGCAGCACGCCGACGCGCGCGTGCGCGGCCAGATAGCCGAGGCTCGGCTTGAACTCCTGAAGCTCGCCCGTGGGCGAGCGGGTGCCCTCCGGGAAGATCAACAGGTCATGGCCCTGCGCCAGCAGGTCCAGCGCCTGGCGCAGCGATCGCCGCAGCGAGCCGCTGCGATCCATCGGCACCAGCTTGGTGAAGTTCTCGAAGTAGGCGCGCTTCAGCGGCGTGTCGAAGAAATAGTCCGCGGCGGCGAGACCGTGAAGGTTGGTGCCGCGATCATGCAGCGCCAGCTTGGCCAGGCCGCTGTCGAGGTGCGAGCAATGGTTGGCCGCCAAGATGAAATGCGTGTGATAGGGGATGTTGGCGCGGCCCTCGAAGCGACAGTCGAAGAGGTGCCGGTAGATCCAGCTTTGACCCTGGTCGAGCGCGCGGCTGCCGACGGTCGCCAGCGCGGAGGGGATGCGCAGCGTGCGCGCCTCGGAGGCATCGCCTGGCGCGGCCGCGGCCTCGTCGCCTTGGCCGGCGACGGTCACCGCCGTCACGCTGCTGCGCAGCTCGCTCGTCCAACTGGCGCTCGCCGCGCCCGCGCCGCCCGCGACGCGGCGGGCGACGGCCGCCAGCTCCCGCATGCTGCCGAGGGCCGTGATGTCCTCGAGGCCGCCCAGCGTGCCGCCCGCGTGCTCGATCGCCGCCGCCAGCTCGCTGTACATCAGGCTGTCGAAGCCGAGCTCTTCGAGGCGCGTGTCGAGCGTCAGCTGCGCGCGCGCTCGTCCGCTGACCTGCGCCACCAGCTCGATCAGCCAGTCGTGGCCCGAGCCGCTCGGCGCGCCGCTGGCGTCGAGGGCGCGACCGCCCCCCTGCGTCGTGCGCCGCAGCCGTCGCTCCAGCAGGAAGAGCACCTCGTTGCGACGCACCTTGCGCGTCGCCGTGCGGGGAAGCTCGTCGTTCGTCAGCTCGAGCAGCTTGATCCGCTTGTGGAAGGGAAGCGTGGCGGAGACGGCGCGGAAGTGGTCGCGGATGCGCGCCTCGCGCTCCTCGCTGCCGAGGGTCGGCTCCTGCATCGGGTCGGGCACGACCAAGGCGGCGACCCGCTCGTGGTGACCATCGGGGAGGCCGACGACGCTCAGCTCCTTGACCAGGGGGCAGCCGCCGTAGAGCTCCTCGAGCTCATCGGGATAGACGTTGCGCCCGTCGGCGTCGACGATCAGATCCTTGCTGCGCCCGACGAGGAAGAGATTGCGCGCATCGTCGAGGTAGCCGAGGTCGCCGGTGTAGAGCCAGCCGTCGCGTAGCGCAGCGGTGGTGGCGGCCTCGTTGCCGTAGTAGCCCGCCATCACCGTCGGGCCGCGGGCGATGATCTCGCCGACCCCGCGCCCATCCGGGTCGACCACCTGCAGCTCGATGCGTGGCAGGGGCTGCCCGACGCTGCCCCAGACCGGGCGCTCATGCGGGCGCGTCACGGTCAAGACCGGCGAGGCCTCGGTCAGGCCGTAGCCCTCGAGCAGCGGCAGCCCGAGCCCATAGAAGAAGCGGTTGACCTCCTCCGCCAGCGGCGACCCGCCGCTGATCAGGTAGCGCAGCCGCCCACCGAGGCGCGCGTGGAGCGGCCAGAGCAGCGCCAGGCCCGGATTGACGGGGGTATGCTCGCGCAGCCAGCCGCCGCCGCGAATGGCGCCGTCGAGGAGGGTCGTGAGCCAGGCCCCATGCTCGCCGACGCCGCTGCGCAGGCGCCGGCGCAGCAGCTCCCAGAGCGCAGGCACGCCGACGATGGCCGTGACCTTGCCGCTGCGCAGCGCGCCGCTGAGCGCGTCGCCGTTCATCTCGCGCAGGTAGGTGATCTGGGCGCCATGCGCCAGCGGCAAGAGCAGCCCCGCCGAGAACTCGAGCGTATGATGCAGCGGCAAGACGCTGAGCAGGCCATCGGTCGGCCGCAGATCGAAGACGCTGGTCAGCTCGGCCGTCATCGCCGTCAGGTTGCGCTGGGTCAGCATCACGCCCTTGGGCTGACCGGTGGTGCCCGAGGTGAAGATCAGCGAGGCGACGGCGTCGCTCTGCAGCCGAGGCCTCGGCGCCGGCTCGTCCGCGGGCTGCTCGGGCACGGCTGGCGCCAGCGCCTGGGCCAGCGTCCAGAGGGCTACGCCCTCGTGTTCGGCCGCGTCGAGCGCCAGCCGCAAGGCGCTCGCGCCAGCGCTGGCGCCCTCACCGAGCAGGACGCCGGCGACGCCACCGGCGCGCACGAGGTTGACGATCTCGACCACCGAGGACTGCTTATCGACGGGTACGCAGGTGCAGCCGCGGTCGATCACGCCGAAGTAGCACATCGCCCACTCCGGCCGATTCTCGCAGAGCAGCATCACCCGCGCGCCAGGTTGCACGCCCTGCCGCTGGAGGAAGCCCGCGACGCGGGCGGCGAGCTCGCGCAGATCGGCGTAGGTGTAGCGGTCGTCGTGCCCGTCGCGCTCCATCCGCAACGCCACCCGGGTGGGGTGCAGGCGGGCCGCCGTCTCGAGCAGCTCGATCAAGCTGTTGTAGGTGAAGATGGTCTTCGGCGGCTTGGCGGCGAAGTCGCGCTCGAGCTCGGGGAAGACCCACTTCTCCAGCCCCGGGAAGTGGATCGACATCCAGTAGTGGTGCCAATCGAGCGCGGCCACGCCCCAGGGCAGCAGCGGGCGCTCGGCCGCGACGAAGCGCGCCTGCAGTGCGCGCAGGTGATCGGTGCGGAAGACATAGTGGTTGTCGACGGTGAAGGGCCGATACATCGCGAAGGCCTCTTCGACGCCCTCCATCACCTGCTCGACGCGCTGCACCTGGCCCTTGAGGCGCTCGACGGTCTCGGCGACGCGCCGCGCGCCCCAGCGCGGCTGGACCTCGTCGAGCAGGCGCCCGACCTGGCGCGCGGTGCGCCGGAAGAGCGGGGCCGAGCTGCGGGCGAAGGTAGCGGCGCTCGCCGGACGCGCCTCCATGCGCGCCAGCAGCGCGTTGATCCAGCGCGGGCCCTCGTCGCGCCGCTGGAAGTGCTTGCGCTTGTAGAGCCCGAGCAACGCGACCACCTGCTGCATCCGCACGGGATTCGTGTCGCCCGAGGCCAGCTGATAGACCAGCTCGGGTTCACCGACGCAGCATTGCGCGGCGACGCTGAGCAGGCCGGCCGCGATGTGGTCGACTGGCGTCAGGTCGAGGATCAGCTTCTCGCTCGCCAAGAAGAGGTTCTGGCCCTTCAGCGCCAGGAAGGTCAGCGGCGCCGTGGTGGTGAAGCCCTCGTTCCAGCCGGGGAAGGGAAAGGCGACGGCGCTCTCGACGATCGACGGGCGGACGATCGCGCGCACGAGGCCCTCTTCGCGCGCCACGAGCTGCTCGGCGAGGGCCTTGCTGTAGCAATAGATATTGGGCCAACCCCAGCGCGCCGCGCGCTCGATGCCCAAGGCCGTCAGGCGATCGCGAATCCAGTTCTTGCGCTCACGGGCCTGCGCCAGCTTGAGGTAGCGCTCGTTCTCGGGGTCGCGCCCCTCCTCGCGCAGACGCTCGCGCGCGGCGCGGAAGAAGTAGGCGGTCTGCACGGCGTCGTCTGCCTCGGCGCGCACGCGCGCCGCGAGCTGGGCGCAGTCGGCGATCTCCTGCTCGACGTCGAAGCGCGCGCCCTCCAGCTCCTCGTGGCGCGGGAAGTAGCCGACGACCGGCTCATTCTCCCAAATGTCGCCGCTGCGGTTGCCGGCGACGAAGCAGGTGCTGACGTGGACGAGCGCGGGACGGCGCAGGCGCTTGGCGAAGGCGATGATGTTGCGCGTGCCGTTGACGTTGGTGCGCAAGGACTGGTCGAGCGCGGGGTTGAAGGTGACCTTGCCCGAGCTGTTGAGGATCACGTCGACGTTGGCGGCCACCTCGGCTGCCGCGGCGCCGAGCCCGAGATCGTCACGCGTGATGTCGCCGTCGACGACGCGGACCTTGTCGCGCAGCAGGCCCTCGAGCGCCGCGCCGTAGCGCTCACGGAGGGGATCGAAGACGGGGGAGCCGACGACGTCGCTCCAGAAGCGATCCTCGCTGCTGGTGCCGCTGCCGGCGCGCACCATCACGTAGACGCGGCCGACCGCGGGGAAGTTATGCAGCAGCATCGCCAGCGTGACCTTGCCGAGGAAGCCCGTCCCGCCCAGCAGGAAGAGCTGTCGGCCGGCGAAGGCCTCGCTCGGCGATAGGTCGCTGGCGCTGCCGCCTTCCAGGGAATCACGGCGCGTCAAGCGATCACTCCACGTCGGTGATGACGATTGGCGGCACGTGCAACATCGTGATCTCGGGCGCCGGGCCGGCGTAGCCCTTGGCCAGCGCCAGGGCCTCGCTGACCGAGTCGGCGCGCTCCCAGCCGAGCAGCGCCGGTACATGCGCGTTCTGCGCGCCGGCGACGATCACCTTGCCGATGTGCTGGCGGCCGTTCTCGCCCCAATACCACATGAAGAAGGGATGCGCGCCGTGATAGGCGTGGCCGCGACGGTACATCTCGATGTAGCTCGGGTTCTCGGCGAACTCGCGCTCGTATTTCTCGCGCAGCACGAAGGGGTCGCGCGTCTCCGGCAGCAGGCGGTTGAAGAACTCGATGTAGCTCGGGTGATGCGCGTGGTCCCACTCGTCGTGGCAGGGGTGGGCCAGCACGAGCACGCCACCCTTCTTCAAGAGCGGCTTGCCGCGGTAGAAGTTGAAGAGGTAGCCGAGCGCCATCACCTGCACCAGCAGGGGATTGAGGATCGAGTTGACGTTATAGGGCGAGATGAAGGGGATGCCGACCACCAGGATGTCGCACTGGCCGCGCACCTTGACCGCGTACTGCTCGAAGTTGCGCTCGAGGATCTTCTCGTGGACCGGATCGGTCTTGCCGGCGTAGCAGGCGACCAGCTCATAGGCGGCGGGGACCGCCTGCATCAGCTTGCGCTTGGCCGCGCGCGGCAGCTTGCTCAGCGCCCACTTCAGCCCCTCGAGCTTGAGCCGATCGAACTCGGTGTAGTTGTCCTCGTTCTTGCTGATGAAGGACATCTGACCGTCGTACATGCGGTTGTTCAGCGCGGTCTCGATATGGAAGACGTTGAGCTTCTCGTCGACGATACGGCCGATGCGGTTGCACTTATGCGCCAGCGCAGAGCGCGCGGGGTCCATGTAGCTGTCGCTGTCGCGAATCGTCTGCGGCTCGTGATGGGCGCGCAGCGTGGCGTAGTCGCAGAGCCCGACGCCGACCGACTTGTGCCCGCCGTCCATCGGCACGAGGTTGATGTTGAGGTAGATCACCAGATCGGACTCGACGGCGCGGCGATTGAGGTTGACGACCTCGCCGTGCTTGGTGTGGCCGATGTTGACGACGCCGTCGGGATCCTCGGCGTCGTGGTTATAGAGCCGGTCGGGCGCGAAGGCGTTGTAGATCTTGCTGCCGACCATGCGCCGGATCTCGGCGGCGGTCATCCGGCGGTGCAACGAATTGGCGACGATCAGATGCACGTCGTCGACGCCGTGCGCGGCCAGCAGCTCGAGCACGATCTCGAGCAGCTGCTGACGCACGTCGGGGGTGCGCATCGGCGGCAGCGGCAGGCTGATGTCGTCCATCGCGATCGTCACGCGCATGCCCGGCCTGAGCTGCGCGAAGAGCGGATCGCACTGCTCGGGGTGGTTCAGCGCATAACGGATCGCCGCCTCGGGGTTGGCCAGGCCCTGCAGCGGGGGCTTGGGGTAGATCACCCGGGTGCCGACGGGGAGGTCCTCGAGCAGCAGGTCCTCACCATAGAAGAGCAGGCGCGGTGCCGAGCTGCGGTCGATGTAGACGACGGTATCGTCCTGCTTGAAACGCGGTTCGGCTCGCATCGACCTACCTCAAGTTGAGAATCGGCCAGTCGTGCCGCTCGGCGGTGGCACGCAGGCGCATGTCGGGGTTGACGGCGGCCGGGTGGCCGACCATCGCCAGCATGGGCAGGTCGCTCATGCTGTCGCTGTAGGCGTAGCAGTCGCTGAGGTTGATGCCCTCGCGCTCGGCGAAGCAGCGGATCCAGGAGGCCTTGCTGGCGCTGGCCATCACCGGCGGCAGCAGCCGGCCGGTGGCCACCCGCCCGACGAACTCGAGCCGGTTGGCGACGCAATCGTCGAAGCCGAGGTGCGCGGAGAGGGCCTCGACGGTGAAGTCGAGCGCGCCGGTCACGAGGACCTGGCGCAGCCCGAGGCGCCGCGCCTTGTCCAGCAGCTCATAGGCGCCAGGAAAGACCGCGGGACGCAACACCTCCTCGAAGAGCTCCTGGGCCAGGTAGCGCAGCCGATCCTCGGATTGGCCGGCGTAATGGCGGAAGTAGAGGCTGTTGAAGACCTTGCGGCTGTAGAGATCGGCGGCAACGAAGAGCGGCACCGCGAGGGCGGTGCGCGCTGTCTTGCCGAGCGAGCGCAGCAGTCCGGGCTGATTGCGCGCGAAGAAGCCCAGCGTATGCACCAGATTGGTGCGAATCAGCGTCCCCTCGAGGTCATAAAATGCTGTTGGTCGGCTCATGGCGCGGCTCGAAGCGGGCGCGTGGGCGGGGCACACTCCCCCCTCCGCTGCCTTCGACGCAAGGCCGGCTGTGTAACAGCAGCCTTCGGCCAGCGTCAAGGCGCGCCGGCGGCGGTCGACCTCTCCGGCGCTCGCTCTCGGTGCTGGCCCTCGGCGAGGTTGCCCTCGGCGAGGTTGCCTGAGGCGGCGCTGGCGGGCTAGACCACCGAGATTCGTTTCAGTCGAAGAACGACCTGCGCAGGGAAGGCGGGCACGCGGCATGTCGCCGATGATCGAGCTTTGGCGCGTCAGCAAGCGCTTCGAGGGCCGTGCGGCGCTCGATGAGCTGACCCTGAGCGTGGCGCAGGGTCAAACGCTGGCGCTCCTGGGTCCCTCGGGATCGGGGAAGACGACGACGCTGAGGCTGATCAATCGCCTCGTCGAGCCGGACGGGGGCGCGGTGCTCTTTCAGGGGCAGAACGTGCGTGAGGTCGATCCGGTCACCCTGCGGCGCCGGATCGGCTACGTGATCCAGGACGCGGCGCTCTTTCCCCACCTGACCGCTGGCGAGAATGTGGCCCTCGTGCCGCGCCTCTTGGGCTGGGCGCCGGCGCGGCTGCGCGCGCGCGTCGAGGAGCTCTTCGCCTGGGTCGACCTGCCGGCCGAGGCCTTCGCGGGCCGCTATCCCGCGCAGCTCTCGGGGGGGCAGGGCCAGCGGGTGGCGCTGGCGCGGGCCTTGGCCGCGGATCCCGAGGTCGTCCTGATGGACGAGCCCTTCTCAGCGCTCGATACGATCAGCCGGCGCCGCCTGGAGCAGCAGTTCCTGGCGATCAAGCGCGAGCTGCGCAAGACGATCGTCCTGGTGACGCATAACATCGGCGAGGCCTTTCGGCTGGCCGATCAGGTCGCCGTGCTCGCGGAGGGGCGCTTGCAGGCGCTGGGCACGCCGGCCGAGCTGCGCGCGGAACCCGGCAACGAGCTGGTCAGCGACCTGCTGCGCTCCCTGCCCGGCTTGGAGGCCTGAGATGAGACGCTGCCGGCGCTCCTCCGCGAGGCGGCGGTCGTTTGGGGCACGGCGCGCCTGCGTCGTCGCGGCGGCCCTTGCGCTTGCCCTCCACCTGGGTGGCGTTGGGAGCGTTGGCGGCGCTGGTGGCGCGAGCGCGCTCGCCGCCACGCCGAGTCCTCCGCGGCTGGTGGTCGGCGCCAAGCGCTTCACCGAGAGCGCGATCCTCGCCGAGGTGCTGGCGCAGCTCGTCGAGCGCCACCTCGGGCTCGAGGTCGACCGCCGCTTCAATCTGGCCGGGACCGACATTTGCTTCGGTGCGCTGACCCATGGCGCGATCGATCTCTATGTCGAGTACAGCGGGACGGCGCTGCGCAGCATCCTCGGCGATCGGCGTGCGCTGGCCGCGGCGCCGGCGCTGGTGACCGTGCGCGCCGCGCTCGAACGACGCTTCGGCGTCGCCGTCCTGGCGCCGCTCGGCTTCGACAACACCTATGCCTTGGCGATGCGTCGCGATCGCGCCTTCGAGCTCGGGATCACGCGCATGAGCGACCTCGCCCGGCGGCCGCTGCGCTTCGGTTTCTCGCCTGAGTTCGTTGGGCGCGCCGACGGCTTGCCGGGGCTGCGGCAGCAGTACGTGCTGCAGGTGGGGCAGCTCGTCGAGCTCGATCATGATCTCGCTTATCGCGCGCTGGAGGAGGGCGCGATCGACGTCCTCGACGCCTACGCCACGGACGCCAAGCTGAGCGGTGAGCGGCTGCTCGTGCTCGTCGATGACCAGCACTTCTTTCCGCCCTACGACGCCGTGCCGCTGGTGCGGCGCGACGCGCTGCGACGCTTCCCGGGGCTCGAGTCGACGCTGTCCTTGATCGCCGGGCGGATCGACGCCGACACGATGTGCCAGCTCAATGCCGAGGTCGAGGGCCTGGGCCGTACGCCGAACAGCGTCGCCGCGCGGCTCCTGTCGCGCCTCGGCCTCGGGACGGTCGCGGTCCATCACGACGCGCGGCCGCGTAGCTTCGGCGGCCTGATGCGGGCGCGGGCGCGCAAGACGCTGAGCCTCGCCGGCCAGCACCTGCTCCTGACCGGCGTGGCGACGCTGCTGGCCTGTCTGATCGGCGTGCCCTTGGGAATGCTCGCCGCCCGTCGCGCACGGCTCGCGAGCCTGGTGCTTGGCCTCGCCGGGGCGCTGCAGACGGTGCCCTCGCTCGCGCTCCTGGCCTTCATGTTGCCCATCTTCGGCATCGGCACGCGACCGGCGATCGTGGCCTTGTTGATCTATGGGCTGCTGCCGATCGTCCGCAACACGATCACCGGACTGCGCGCCGTTCGCCCGCGCCTGCTCGAGGTCGGGCTGGGGCTGGGGATGACCCGGGGCCAGCTCCTGCGGCGGGTCGAGCTGCCCTTGGCCGTTCCCGTGATCCTGGCGGGTGTTCGCACCGCCACCGTGATCACCGTCGGCACGGCCACGCTCGCCGCCTTCATCGGCGCGGGCGGGCTCGGTGAGCCGATCGTCAGCGGCTTGAGCATGAACGACTTTCGCCTGGTGCTCAGCGGCGCGCTGCCGGCGGCCCTGCTGGCGCTGGCCCTCGATGCAGCGCTCTTTGCGCTCGAGCGCCTCGCCACGCCGCGCGGCCTGCGCCTCCCGCCGGCCGCGCCGCGACGGTGACCTGACGGTGACCTCGCGGCGCTAGCCTGCGGGGATGAAGATCCTGCTGGTCTATTCGGCCTTTCCCGTCAGTTACTGGGGCTTCCAGCACAGCATGCCCCTGATCGGTCGAAAGGCCTCACTGGCGCCGCTGGGGCTGATCACGCTGGCGGCCTTGCTGCCCCGCTCGTGGCAGCCGCGGCTGATCGATCTCAACGTGCGGCCGCTCGACGATCAGGACCTGCTCTGGGCGGAGGTCGTGTTCGTCGGCGGGATGCGCATCCAGGCGCCCTCGATGCACGAGGTCGTGCGGCGAGCCCGCGCCTTCGGGCGCCGCACCGTCGTCGGTGGGCCGGCGCCGACCACGACGCCCGAGGAGTTCGCCGACGCCGACGTCGTGTTCTGCGGCGAGGCAGAGGGGCGGATCGACGAGCTGGTAGCAGCGTTGACCCTGCCGCGTGGCGAGAGGCGTGTGCTCGTCGCCGAGGAGCGTCCCCCGCTCGCGAGCAGTCCGATTCCGCGCTTCGAGCTACTGGACCTCGAGGCCTACGCCTCGATCAGCGTGCAGTACTCGCGCGGCTGTCCCTTTCAGTGCGAGTTCTGCGACATCATCGAGATCTTTGGCCGCGTGCCGCGGGTCAAGGCGCCCGCGCAGGTGCTCGCCGAGCTCGACGCGCTCTATGCCTGTGGCTATCGCGGGTCGGTCTTCTTCGTCGACGACAATTTCATTGGCAACAAGGCGTCGGTGCGCGCGCTGCTCGCCGCGCTCGAGCCCTGGCAACGGGCGCGGGACTTCCCCTTTGAGCTCTACACTGAGGCCAGCGTCAACCTCGCGGCGGATAGCGAGCTGGTCAGCGCCCTGGTGCGGGCGGGGTTCACGGCGGTCTTCCTCGGCATCGAGACGCCCTCGGCCACCGCGCTCGCCGCCGCCGGCAAGCGTCAGAACCTCGCGCTCGACCTCCACGAGGCCGTCGAGCGCCTGACGGCGGCCGGCCTCGAGGTGATGGGAGGCTTCATCGTCGGCTTCGACAGCGATGGCGTGGAGGCCTTCGCGGCCCAGCGCGCCTTCCTCGACGGCGCACCCTTGCCGCTGGCGATGATCGGCCTGCTCATCGCGCTGCCGGGCACCGCGTTATGGCGGCGCCTCGCCCGCGAAGGGCGCCTGCGCAGCAGCACCAGCGGTGATCATTTCGCCCGCCCGAACTTCGAGCCGGCGATGGATGAGGCGCTGCTGCTCAGCGGCTACGCCGCGCTGCTCGCCGCGCTCTATTCGCCCGCGGCCTACTACGCGCGCTGCGCGGCCTTCGTCGGCGCGGCGCCGCGTCTGCCCGGCGGCGGCAAGCGGCTGCGCGCCTGGCACCTGATGACGATGGCGCGCTGCGTCTGGCAGGTTGGCATCCGCGCTCCCTACCGGCTTGAGTTCTGGCGCCTGCTGGCGCGAGCCCTCCGGCAGGCGCCCCATCAGCTCACCTGGGTCGTCGGTCACGTCGTGATGGGCGAGCACATGATCCGCTACACGCGCGAGCAGGTGCTGCCGCGCCTGGCCCAGGCGCGGGCCGAGCTGGCGCTGGAGCGTGCGGCAGCGGCCGACGCGCCGGGCGTGCCGGCGCCGGCTCGGCGCCAGGGCGGGGCGCCGCGGTCGGGCCAAGCGGCGGCGGTCGCGGCGCTCCACGCTGAGGGCTAGCCGCGCGCTCGCTGCTGCGCAAGAATAGCCCCGCGCGGTCGCGGCGGTCGCTCCCGCGCAGGGCGCCCGACAGCATCATGGCACGCAGGCTCAAGCACCATAGTTTGCTGCGCACGGGCGCCCTGCTCTGGCTGCTCTTGGCGGCGGTGATCGTGCCTGCGCTGCTCTCGTTGGCGGTGGGCATCATCGCCCTGGTGCTCTGGCGCGCGCCCTTCGACATTGTCTTCGGCGTGCTGGTGCTCTGCTTCGCCGCGATGGTGCTGACCGGCGGTGTGCTCTCGATGCTCTATCTGCGCCGGACGGCACGCCTCGCCGAGATGCAGACGGACTTCATCGCCAACGTCTCGCACGAGCTACGCACGCCGCTGGCGGGTATACGCCTGCTCGTCGAGACGTTGACGCTCGGTCGTGCACCTGCCCCCGAGCAGCGCAACGCGGTGCTGAATCGGCTGGCCGCCGAGGTCCATCGACTCGAGGACCTGGTCGCCCGGATCCTCAGCTGGCGGCGTCTCGAGAGCGGAGCCGCGGTGCTGCAGCGTGAGCCCCTGCAGCTCGCCCCGCTGGTCGAGGAGGCAGTCGCGGCGGTCTTGGCGCAGACGACCGCTGGGCCCGCCCCACGGCTCGAGGTCGACCTCGCCGCGGAACTTCCGCCGATCGATGGCGATCGCGAGGCGCTGCTGGCCGCGCTGCGCAACCTCTTGCACAACGCGATCAAGTTCGGCGCGGATCGCGGGCCGGTGCGGATCGAGGCGCGTGGCGTGGCGGGCGAGGTGGTGGTGGCCGTGCGGGATCAGGGACCTGGGATACCGCCGAGCGAGCGAAAGCGGATCTTTGAGCGCTTCTACCGCGTCCCGGCGCACGACCCCGCGCGCCAGGGCACTGGCCTGGGCCTGGCGATCGTGCGGCGCGTCGTGCAGGGGCATCGCGGCAGGCTGCGCGTGGAGAGCGAGCAGGACGCCGGTACGACCTTCACGATGCACCTTCCGGTCGGGAGGGCCGCGCGCCGTGGTGGTCCGCGATGACCAGCGCCCTCGCGACGATTCTCGTGGTCGAGGATGACCCTTCGCTGGCGCTCGGGTTGCAGCTCAACCTGGAGGCGGAGGGCTACCGGGTGCTGTTGGCGCGGGACGGCGCCGACGGTCTGCGGCAGGCGCTGGCGAGCGCGCCCGACCTGATCGTCCTCGACCGCATGCTGCCGCGGATGGAGGGGCTCGACCTGCTGGCGGAGGTGCGCGAGCGTGGCCACGAGATGCCGGTGATCATCGTGTCGGCGCGCGGCGAGGTGCACGACAAGCTCGACGGGCTCGGGCTCGGCGCCGATGACTACATGACGAAGCCCTTCAGCGTGGCCGAGCTGGCGGCCCGGATCCAGGTGGCCCTGCGGCGCAGTCGGCGCAGCGGGCGCGCGGCGGCCGTGCTGCGCTGTGGGGAAGTGGAGCTCGATCTCGATGGTCATCAGGTGCGGCGCGCGGGGCAGGAGGTGCTGCTCACCGCCAAGGAGTTCGACCTGCTGGCCTACCTGGCGCGCCACCCGCGGCGGGTTCATTCGCGGGACCAGCTCCTGGTCGCGGTTTGGGGCGACGACTACGAGGGCACAGCGCGCACAGTCGATAACTTCGTCCGCAGTCTGCGCGTCAAGCTCGAGCGCGATCCGGCGCACCCCGACTATTTGGTCACCGTGCGCGGTGCGGGGTACCGTTTCGACCTCCCCGTCTGAGCCGCGAAGCGATTGAGCCGGCCCAGGGGTTGAGGTACGAGGGGCCCAATGCGACGGCGTTCACCACCACGTTCACGACCAGCGCTTGCCGGCGGGCGACGCGCGGTCCGCGGCCGCTGGGTGGTGCTGCTGGCGCCCTGGCTGCTGCCGCTGGCGGTGCTGTCCTCTGCGAGCGCCGCGCCGGTGGACGGAGGTGCCGGTCGGCCTCGCGATCCCGACGCGCTGGCTGTGCGGATGGTGCTCGAGGACACGCCCCGCGGTCGCGAGGCGCTAACGCGGGTCCAGACTTATTTCGCGGCGGTGCCGCGCCGACTGGGGATCGCGCTGCAGCTCGAGCTGGGGCTCGATAGCGAACCAAGCCAGCGCGGCGCGCTGGAGGGCTGGCGCGAGATGGTCGCAGCCGAGCGGGCGCGCAATCCGGCGCTGCCGCTGGTGATCGCCGCGGAGGAGCGCAACGCGGGCTTCATCGGCCCGCTGCTGCGGGTCGGTCTGGGCGCGCTGCTGGCGAGCCTCGACGACGCCGTGTTGATGGAGGCCGACAAGCTGCAACGCTCGTACGCGGGTTCGTCGCCCGCGGCGGCGCCGCCAGGCGCGGCCCCAGCGGGGTCGGCGTCGCTTGATTCGTCATTCCCTGCTGCGGGCGCGCGCCTGCCTCCGCGCGACGTCCCGGCGATCGGCCTGTCCTACGCACTGGCGCTGCTGGGGGGGGGCTTGCTCGCGGCCTTGGTCTGGTGGTGTGGGGGCCCGCGATGCACGGTCGCTGGCGCTTCGGCGAGCGTGCCGTCAGCGACGGCTGGCGCGCCGCGTCGTCGTCGGCGGCGGCGATGACGACCCTCGCCGAGCAGCAGGGACCCACGCCGGCGCGCTGGAGGCGCGTCCTCGGCAGCCGCCCGCTATGGTTGGTCCTGCTGAGCCTGGGCGCGACCTGCTGGGCGTTGCAGGCGCCCTTTTACCTCGACGCCGTCTCGCGCATCGGGCTGAATCCGGACCTGCGGCAGCTCGGTCACCTCTGGGATCGGCTGATCTACCCGCCCTCCGAGTACTTCAACTTCGACCGCAACGATCCGTCGCGGCCGGTGGTCTTCGCGCTCTACACGCTGATCTGGTGGCTCGCGCCCAATCAGCCCTTTGGCTTCACGCTCTTCAACCTGCTGCTGCACGCGTTGAACGCGGTGCTGGTCTTTGTCTGCGCGCGCTGGCTGCTGGGCCGGCTCTGGCCGGAGCGTGCCGCGGAGACGCCCGCCTTCGTGGTGGCGGCGCTCTTCGCGCTCTCGCCGCTGAACGTCGGCACGGCGATCTACAGCTATGCGCTGACGGACGTGTTGGCGTTGACTTTCAGCCTGCTGGCGTTGATGGCTTTCGTGCGCGGCAGCGAGCGCGGGCGCTCGAGCGCGATGCCGTGGCGCTGGCGCCTGGCGGCGTGGAGCAGCCTGCTCGCGGGTCTCTTTGCCAAGCAGTCGCTGGCTGTGCTGCCGCTGGCGATCGTGGCGGCTGACTACTTCGTGCTGGCGGCAGGGCGTTGGTCGGCCCTGCGTCGGCAGGCGCTGACGCACCTCGGCCTCTTCGCCATCGTCGGGGCGTATCTCGCTTGGCGACAGAGCTACTTCGGCCTGATCGGGGACGTCGAGGGCGTGCGTTACCTTTGGAACCGCTGGGACTACCTGGCCGCGCAGCCGGAGGTGGTGCTGCGCTACATCGGTGGGCTCTTGGTGCCGATCGACCTGAGCCTCGACCACGCCTTCGGCAGCCACGTGGCCGGGAGCTGGTTGCCGCGCGTGGGCCTGCCTTGGGTGGTCTTGCTCGCTCTGCTCCTGGCGACGCTGCGGCTGGCGCTCAAGGGCGGGGCCTTCGCAGCCTCAGCGGCCTGCGCGCTGCTGTGGTTCTTTCTGCAGCTGGCGCCGACCTCGAGCCTGATGCCGACGGTCGACGCGATGGTCGAGCGCCGGGTGTACCTGCCCAGCGTCGGGCTCTATCTATTTCTGGTGCTGGTGGTAGAGCAACTGCGGCAGGCGACCCGCTCGAACGCGGGCGGAGGCCGAGCGCACCGGCGCGAGCGGCTCTGGCACTACGGGCCGGCGCTGCTGGCGGGCCTGGTCCTCTGCGCCTTCGGCCTGGTCTCGGCGCGGCGCAGCTACCAGTTTCGGGATCCGGTGGCGACGTGGCAGAGCGTGGTCGCGCTCTACCCCGATAGTCCGCGCGCGTTGAGCAACCTCGCCGCGGCCCAGCTCGACCGGCGCCATTACCGAGCGGCGCACGCGCTCTTTCAGCGCGCGACCAAGCTGCAGAGCGCGGCCTTCAGCGATTGGTACAACCTCGGTGACATCTATGAGCGGCGGGACAGTGGCTTCTACGATCCCGCGCGCGCGACGCTGATGTATCGCCGAGCGCTGGCGGTCAACCCGGGCTACGCGCTGGTCTTCTTCCGCCTGGCGCGGCTGCTGCAACTGCGCGGCGAGTTCGACGAGGCGCGGGAACTCTATCGGCGCAGCATCGGCGCCGGCGTGGAGCTGGTCGATAGCTACAACAACCTCGGGCTGATCGAGCTCGAGCAAGGGCGGCTCGGCGCCGCGCGTCAGGCCTTCCAGCAGGCCCTGACCCTCGCGCCTGGCTACGCACGAGCGCGGCTCAACCTCGAGCGGCTGGAGCAAGTCCAGGGCGCTCGCTAGGCGGTGCTCGCCCGGCGCGCACGGGCAGCGGAAACCCAGCGTCCGTCAGAACGCGTCGTCGGTCGTGGCGTGCGCCACGCCCAGGCCCGCGGCGCGCGCGAGGCGCAGCAGGCGGGGGTCGAGCAGCGAGGCGGGCTGCACGTTGGCCAGCGCCTTGCGCATGCGCTGCTTCAGGTCGGGGTCGTCGTGCTCGAGCGTGGCCAGCAGGTGCTTGATCACCTGGCGGCGGCGGTCGCTCGCGCCGCAGTGCGGGCTGGCGCAGGGAATCACCGCGAGCTGTCGTGCTGCCGCGTAGGCCGCGATGTCGCGCTCGAGCGCGTAGCAGAGCGGCCGGATCACGGTCGGCGGGCCATCCTTCGGCGCCAACGCCGGGGCCATCGCGCGCAGCGTCCCAGCGTAGAAGAGATTGATCAGCAGCGTCTCCAGCAGATCGTCGAGGTGGTGGCCGAGCGCCAACTTGGTGAAGCCCTCGCGCCGCGCCAGCGTGTAGAAGGCGCCGCGTCGGATGCGTGAGCAGAGCGGACAGGCGGCCTGTCCCGGGGCCAACTTCTCGGCGACGAGCTGCTCGACCGGCGCGCGCAGTAGGTGGATGCGCACGCCGCGCTCCTCGGCGAAGCGACGGACGACCTCGGGTTGGTAGTCGGCGTAGCCAGGGTCGAGGTTGACAGCCTCGAGGGTGAAGGCGATGGGTGCCCGGCGCTGCAGCCGCAGCAGCAGCTCGAGCAAGGTCGCCGAGTCCTTGCCTCCCGAGAGCGCGACCAGCACGCGGTCGCCGGCGGTGATCATCCCGAAGTCGGCGACGGCCTGGCCGAGCGCGCGGGCGAGCTTGCGCTCCAGGCGCGGCAGCTCGTCTTGCGTCGGCTCGAACTGCGTCGGGATCGCGCGGTCGGTGCTGGTGGAGGGCGCCATCATCGTCTCCTGATAGTCGATCCGCCGCGCCCCGGCAATCGCCCCCGGCAATCGCCCCCGGCAATCGCCCCCGGCGCGCGCTAGCGGCGCGCGTAGATCTCGTCGAAGGTCCCGCCCTCGGCGAAATGCTCGGCCTGGGCGCGGGCCCAGCCGCCGAAGGCCTCCTCGACGGTGAAGAGCGCGACCGGCGGGAAGCGCTCGGCGAAGCGTGCCAGCAGCGGCGCGGCGCGCGGCCGATAGCCCTGGCGCGCGGCGAGCTCCTGGGCCGCATCGGTGTAGAGAAAGCGCAGGTAGGCCTCCGCCAGGGCGCGGCTCCGATGGCGGTCGACGTTGCGGTCGACGAGCGCCACCGGCGGCTCGGCGAGGATGCTGAGGGAGGGGCGCACGAGCGCGAAGCGCCGGGCGCCGAGGGTTTGCAGCACCAGCAGCGCCTCGCTCTCCCAGGCGATCAGTACGTCGCCGATGCCGCGCTGCGCGAAGGTCGTGGTCGCTCCGCGGGCGCCGGCGTCGAGCACCGGGACATTGCGATAGAGCGCCCTGACGAAGGTTCGCGCCCCTTCGGGCGTGCCGCCGGGGCGGCGCAGCGCATAACCCCAGGCGGCGAGGTAGTTCCAGCGCGCCCCGCCGGAGGACTTCGGGTTGGGCGTGATCACCGCGACCCCGGGTCGCACGAGATCGTCCCAGTCGCGCAGCTGCTTCGGGTTGCCGCGGCGCACGAGGAAGACGATCGTCGAGGTGAAGGGCACGCCCTGCTCGGGCAGGCGCCGCCGCCAGTCCGCGGCGAGCAGCCCCGCACGCGCAATGGCGTCGATGTCGTAGGCCAGGCCCAGCGTCACGACGTCCGCCTCGAGCCCGTCGATCACCGCGCGCGCCTGCTTGCCGGAGCCGCCATGCGATTGATGGATCGTCACCGATCGACCGGTCCGTCGCCGCCAAGCCCGGGCGAAGGCCGCGTTGAGCGCGCTGAAGAGCGCGTGCGTCGGATCATAGGAGACATTGAGCAGCGTAGCGTCGCCCCTTCCCGAACCCCGCTCACCGTGGCAGGCCGTCAAGAGGACGAGGCTGGCGACCGCGAGTCGCGGCCTGGCGCGCGGGCGCTCGCGGCCGCTGATGCGCATGTGCATGGGCGTCCTTTCAACGTCGAAGCGACGACGCGGCGATCCTGCAGCCAACTGAGGCGCTCGAGCTCAGCACCCTGACCGCCGGGCAGGTGCTTGCTCGTCATCCGGCTACGACCGGAGGTGCGCTGAACGTGATAGCCGACGACGCAGGTGGAGGCCAAGCGAAGGGTGGCGAGCGCCGCTCTCCGCGCCCAGCCCGTCGGCGCGACCGCTGGGCCGCCACACCGAGGCAACGCGCGCTGCGCGGCGCCGTGCCTTCCCCGCGCCCTGGTTGACGAGCGGCGGCGCTAATGGCGGATTGCCAAAAACCGGCCGAGTTGCGACCATGCCCGCCCGTGGGTCGGCAGCGCGCGTCGCACCGGCGGCGGGTGCGCCCAACGCCCGCCCGCCGCGAGCTGCGCCGACGACGGTTGCCCCAAGAATGACGGGCTATCCCAAGGACGAAGTGGTGACGACAAAGAGCGGGCCCGAGGCCCAAGCCCTGCCGCAGGAGAGCTTCAGCTACGACGACGGGATCGTGCGCCGTTTCGTCTTGGCGACGGTCGTCTGGGGTATCGTGGGGATGACCGTCGGCTTGCTGCTGGCCTTGCAGCTCGGACTGCATCAGCTCAATTTCGGGCTGCCCTGGACGAGCTTCGGCCGCTTGCGACCGCTGCACACCAACGCGGTGATCTTCGCCTTCGCCGCCAACGGCATCTTCGCCGCCGTCTATTACTCATGCCAGCGCCTGCTCAAGGCGCGGATGTTCTCGGGCTTGCTCAGCGCGATCCACTTCTGGGGCTGGCAGGCGATCATCGTCGCGGCCGCGATCACGCTGCCGCTCGGCTATACGCAGGGCAAGGAGTACGCCGAGCTCGAGTGGCCGATCGACCTCGCGATTGCCGTCGTCTGGGTCGTGTTCGCGATCAATGTCTTCGGCACGATCGCCCGCCGCCGCGAGCGCCACCTCTACGTCGCGATCTGGTTCTACATCGCCAGCATCGTCACGGTCGCGCTGCTCCACATCTTCAACGGCCTGGCGATTCCCGCCGGTGCGCTGAAGAGCTATTCGATCTACGCGGGCGTCCAGGACGCCTTCATGCAGTGGTGGTACGGCCACAACGCCGTCGCCTTCGTCCTGACCACGCCCTTCCTCGGCATGATGTACTACTTCTTGCCCAAGGCGGCCGAGCGCCCGGTCTTCTCCTACCGGCTCTCGATCCTGCACTTCTGGACGCTGGTCTTCCTCTACATCTGGGCCGGGCCGCACCACCTGCACTACACGGCCCTGCCGAGCTGGGCCTCGACGCTGGGGATGGTCTTCTCGCTGATGCTGTGGATGCCCTCCTGGGGCGGGATGATCAACGGCCTGCTGACCCTGCGCGGCGCCTGGAACAAGGTGGCCGAGGAGCCGGTGCTGAAGTTCTACGTCGTCGCCATCACCTTCTACGGCATGTCGACCTTCGAAGGCCCGATGATGTCGATCAAGAGCGTCAACGCGCTCTCGCACTACACCGACTGGACGATCGCACACGTGCACGCGGGAGCGCTCGGTTGGGTCGGGTTCATGATCTTCGGCATGCTCTACTGGCTCGCTCCCCGCATCTTCCAGACTGAGCTCTACAGCAAGGCGCTGGCCACGACGCACTTCTGGATCGCGACGATCGGCATCGTGCTCTACGTCGTCTCGATTTGGACCGCGGGGATCACGCAGGGCCTGATGTGGCGCGCCTTCGACGAGAGCGGTCGCCTGGCCTACCCGGAGTTTGTCGAGACGGTGGTCAAGCTGCTGCCGATGTATTGGGTGCGGGCCCTTGGCGGCCTGCTCTATCTCAGCGGCGCGCTGCTGATGGGCTACAACCTGCTGCGGACCTGGCAGCGTCGCCCGGCCCAATACGCTGAGCCCAGCTACACGGCGCCCGCGCTGGCCCCCGACTTCGTCGAGCCGCCGCCGCCGCTCTCCCCGCTCGAGGCGTCGCACGCGCCCGTGGCGCAGATCGGGATCCGCCTGGAGAAGCTCTTGCTCGGCTACTGGCATCGCCGCTGGGAGGGGTTGCCGCTGCTGCTGACGGTGCTGACGGTGCTCGCGGTGGTCGTCGCCTCACTCTTCGAGATCCTGCCGACCTTCCTGATCCGATCGAACGTGCCGACGATCGCCAGCGTGCGCCCCTACACGCCGCTCGAGCTGGTAGGCCGCGACATCTACCTGCGCGAGGGCTGTTACAATTGCCACTCGCAGATGGTGCGCCCCTTTCGCGCGGAGACCGAGCGCTATGGCGAGTACAGCAAGGCCGGCGAGTTCGTCTACGACCACCCCTTTCAATGGGGCAGCCGCCGCATTGGCCCGGATCTGCACCGGGTCGGCGGCAAGTATCCGCATCTCTGGCACGTCGGGCATATGGACAATCCGCGCTCGATTCAGTCCGGCTCGATCATGCCCAGCTACGGCTGGCTGCTGCAGCACGACCTTGATTTCGGCGTGATTCAGCGGCGCGTCGACGCGATGGCGATGATCGGGGTGCCCTACGATCGGGCAGCGCTGACGCGAGCCGAGGCGCTGGCCAGGGCGCAGGCTCGTGAGCTCGCCGCCGTGGTCGTGAAGGAGGGCGGCGCGGCAGGATTGGAGGGCAAGGAGATCATCGCGCTGACGGCCTATCTGCAGCGGCTCGGCACCGACCTCAAGGCGCCGCCGCTGGCGGCCGGCGCTGCCGCTGGCGCCGGAGCGAGCCCTTGAGCCTCTCGGAGTCGGTCGCGCGCGCGGGGCTGGCGTTCTATGCCGAGGTGGCGCTGGTTATCTTCTTTGCGGTCTTCGCTGGCATCTTGCTGTATACGCTGGCGCGTCGTCATAGTGGCCGCTACGAGCGGATGCGCCGCCTGCCCCTCGAGGACGGGAACCCGCACGACCCGACGCTGCCGCTAGGAGAAGAGCCGTGAGCGCGAGCGAGTCGCAGACGCCTGCCCCGATCGATGAGAACCGGCTGCTCGGGCACGCCTACGATGGGATCGAGGAGTACGACAACCCGCTGCCCGGCTGGTGGGTCTGGCTCTTCATCGCCAGCATCGTCTTCGCGCTCGGCTACTGGGTCTTCTATCACGGTGGGGGCCCTGGGCAGTCCGAGACGGCGGGTTATGCCGAGGACATGGCGGCCTTCAACGAGCAGCAGGCGAAGTTGGCGGCGCGGGCCGGCAAGGTCGACGAGGCGCTGCTGGCGCGGCTCGCCCGCGACCCCGCGGCGATCGCTGAGAGCAAAGTGCTCTTCCTCGCGAAGTGCATGCCCTGTCATGGCACCCACGGCGAGGGGAAGATCGGCCCCAACCTCACCGACCTGCATCAGCTGCACGGCAGCGGGCGCGTCGACCTCTACCAGACGATCCGCGACGGCGTGGTGGCCAAGGGCATGATCGCCTGGGGCAAGCTGCTGCAGCCGGCCGAGCTGTTGAAGCTCACGGCCTACGTCGCGACGCTGCGCGGGACCTTCGCCGCAGACGGCAAGGCGCCGCAGGGCGACGCGGTGACGGCCTTCAGTAATCAGTGACTGAAAGGAGAGCGATGCTCGACGGGGCATCGAAGCCCCCCGGCCCATGACCAGCAAGGAACACCCCAACGCCCCCGTCCTCTCGACGCTGAACCGGGATGGCTCGCGTCGCCAGGTGCGACCGAAGCTCTCTCGGGGCCGCTTCCAGCGGCGCCGCGCGTTCGTCGGCTACGCGTTGATCGCGCTCTTCACCGCGAGCCCCTACCTGCGCCTGCACGGCCGGCCGCTGGTGCTATTGGATCTGCCGCGCCGCGAATTCACGCTCTTCGGCACGACCTTCCTGCCAACCGATTCGATGCTGCTGATGCTGCTCTTGGTCAGCATCGTCGTCAGCATCTTCCTGCTGACGGCGCTCCTCGGCCGCGTCTGGTGCGGCTGGGCCTGCCCGCAGACCGTCTACTTGGAGCTGATCTACCGCCCGATCGAGCGCTTCTTCGAGGGTAGCCCGCGGCAGCAGCGCGCGCTCGACCGTGGCCTGCCCAGTCGCCGGCGCTTGCTGAAGAACGTCGTCTTCCTCCTGCTTTCGGCCTTTCTCGCCCACACCTTCCTGGCGTACTTCGTCGGTGTCGAGCGCCTCCTGCTGTGGGTGCGGCGCTCGCCCTTCGAGCATCCGGCGGCCTTCTTGGTGATGGCGGTGACCACCGCGCTCATGTTTCTCGACTTCGCCTGGTTTCGCGAGCAGACCTGCATCGTCGCCTGTCCCTACGGGCGGCTGCAGTCGGTCCTGCTCGATCGGCAGTCGATGATCGTGGGCTATGATCTTCGCCGCGGCGAACCGCGCGGCAAGTTGAGGCGCGCAGCGGCCGCGCCGATCGTCGGGACCCCAGGCGACGCCGGGGCCGGAGACTGCATCGATTGCCGCGCCTGCGTGCAAACCTGCCCGACCGGCATCGACATCCGTGAGGGGCTGCAGCTGGAGTGCGTCGGCTGCACGCAGTGCATCGACGCCTGCGACGCGATCATGACCCGCGTGGGCAAGCCGCGCGGCCTGATTCGTTACACCTCGCAGGACGAGCTCGCGGGCCGCACGCGCCGGCTCCTGCGGCCGCGCGTCGTGATCTACCCAACGGTCCTCGCGCTGGTGGTGGGCTTGCTGGCGTTGGCGCTCGCGCGACGCCAACCGGCGGATCTCACGCTGCTACGTGCGGGTGGTCGGCCCTTCGCGTTGCTCGATGGCCCCGACGGGCGTCCTGGCGCCAGCGTCTCGAATCAGCTCCTCTTGAAGATCGTCAATCGCACGGAGCGGCCGCGGCGCTACACGATCACGCTGCTCGATGCGGCGACCGCCGAGCTGGTGGCGCCGGAGAACCCACTGGCGGTGGACGCGGGCAAGACGGGCACGATGATGGCCTTTGTCCTGGCGCCGCGCGCGCTCTTCGCCGCCGGTCCGCACGCCTTGCGGCTGCGGGTCAGCGACGGCGCAGGCTTCGTGCGAGAGCTACCCTACGCACTGCTCGGGCCGCGGGCTGCGGGCGGCGCGGCTGCGGCTGGAGCGCCACGATGAAGCGCGGTTGGCAGTGGCCGTGGATCGTCGTCGGGCTGCTGACGGCGAACGCATTGGCCGTGCTGCTCTTGATCGTCGCTGCAAGCGGTGACCCGTCGCATGCCGTCGAGCCGGACTACTACGGCAAGAGCCTGGCCTGGGATACGGAGCAGGCGAAGGCGCGCGCGGCGGAGCGCTTCGGCTGGCGGCTCGCGCTCGCGGTCGTGCCCGCCCGCCAAGCGGGCCACCGCCGCGTCGAGGTCCGGCTGGCCGATCGCCGGGGCCGCGCGCTCGCAGGTGCACGGCTGCGGCTCGAGGCGCGCCACCTCGCGCGGGCCAACGAGGTGTTGCGGAGCGCGCTGACGGCCCGTGACGGGGTTTCCTACGTCGCGACGCTGCCGCTGCGGCGCCGTGGGCTCTGGGAGCTGCGCTTGCTCGTCGAGCAGGGCGATCGGCGGCTGACGCGCCGCTTCCTGCGCGAGCTGGACACGCTGGAGCCGTCCGGGGCAGCCGCGGGCGCGGGACTCCCGCGGACAGGAGGAGAGGGATGATTGCGCTCGTGACGACGCTGGCGACGGTGGTCGGAGCCAGTCTCGTCGGTAGCCTGCACTGCGTGGGTATGTGCGGCGGCTTCGTGGCCTTCTACGCGGGCAGCGCCGCCGCAGGCACGACGCCCTGGTTGGCACACGCCGCCTACAACGGCGGCCGGCTCATGACCTATCTCCTGCTCGGGGCCGCCGGCGGCGCGCTTGGCGCGGCCGTCGACTTGGCAGGGGCAGGCTTCGATCTGCCCAGGCTCGCCGGCGCCGTGGCTGGCGTGGTGATGCTGCTTTGGGGCCTCGCGATGCTCGGCACGCTGCTCGGCGCGCGCTGGCCCGCGCTCGGATTGGCTCGGCGTCTCACCGCGCGCTTGCAGCCGCTGGTGCGCCAGCTTGGGCAGCGCTCGCCGGTGGTGCGCGCGCTGCTCCTCGGGACCCTGACGACGCTGTTGCCCTGCGGCTGGCTCTACGCCTTCGTCGTCGCCGCCGCGGGGACCGGAAGCGCCTGGCGTGGGGCGGCGCTGATGGCGGCCTTCTGGTTGGGTACCGTGCCGGCGCTGCTCGGCCTCGGGCTCGGCGTACGTCCGCTCGCCCGGCGGCTCGGCCGTGTGCTGCCCGTGCTCACCGCGCTGGCAGTGCTTGCGCTGGGCGCGCTCGCGTTGGCTGGCCGGCTGCATGCGCCCCATGCCCGTGGCGCCAAGATGCAGCGCGAGGCCTCCTGCCCCTGTCAAAGGCGCTGAGCGGAGTCCGCGGCGCAGGGTCCGCGCCGCGCTAGCCACCGCGCGACTGCGTCCACCGCACAGCGCTCCTTCGTCCACTCGACAGCGCTCGATCGTTGACCCCTCGGCCCCGGATCGACCGGCCGCGCCGACGAGGACACGACGATGAATCACGGCCGTGCGTTGCGCCGCAGTGCATGGGCTGCGGCCCTGTACTTCTTGCTGGGCTACGCGACTCCGGCCCAGGGTCGCCGGCCGGAGGCCGAGCTGGCTGCCGCCACCCGACGCCTCAACAACATCGCCGCCGGGCGACCGCATGTGCTGCTCTCGGCGATGGAGTGCGGGCGCCTCGAGCACCTGCGCGACACCCGCGGACGGCCGCTCAACGTCCAGGCCGGTGGCCAGGCGCTGGTGGTCAACGACTTCCTGACCGAGCTGCCCGCCTTCGTCGCACCGGCGGTCGCGACGCAGGTGGCGCGCGGGGAGGAGGCCGCCCACGAGGGACCACGCGTCTCCGCTGCCTTCTTGCGCTACGAGGGCCTGGCGACGCGCGGCCTCAAGCGCTTGGCGCCGCTGCAAACGATCCTGGCAGGTCAACGGGAGATGGTCGGTGTCTGGCACAGTCGCCACCCGCGCGGCGCGGCGCTGTACTTCTTTGAGCACCCGCTCTTCGCGCGGCGCACGCTGCTGGAGAACACGCCCGAGGCGAGCATCTACGCCAGTCGCGGCGGCGACCGCCAGCCGCTGGGCCAGCCGGGCGTGCCGCCCTATGCGCTGCCGTGGGAGGATGCGGCCGTCTACTCGCTCTACAATCAGGCCATCGCCGCGCTGGCGCGGCGCATCGAGCCCGACGTCTACCACGCCCACGACTATCACGCGGCCCTCGCGCCGATCTACATGGAGCGGCCGCCGGCCAGCGTGCTGACGCTGCATAATGGCGGCTATCAGGGGCTCTTCAAGACGCCCGGCTTCGGCGACCGGCGGAGCGCGTCGACCGCCGAACACCCGAGGGGCCTACCGCTTGGTGACCGCCAGCGCAACCAACGCCTGCTCGAGCTGCTGCGGCTGCCCGAGGCGACCTATCTGCGTTACTTCGAGCAGGATGGGCTGCTCAACCTGCTCAAGGGCTCGCTCGGTTGGTTGCAGGAGCACTTTGGCCTCGCGGGGATCGCGGTCAGCCCGGGCTATGCCGCCGAGCTGCGTCAGAGCCGCGACGAGATCCTCGAGCAGCTCTTTCGCGAGCAGCCCGGCGCGGCGGTCGATCCCGAGCGGGTCTTCGTGCCGAGCCACGGCCTCGAGTTCGGCAATGTCATCGGCATCACCAACGGCCTGGCCCGCACGGCGCATGCCTCCACGCATCGCGAGCTGGAGCGGGCTGGCGGCTCGGACAGGCTCGGCGATCTCCAGCACCCTGAGGTGCGTCGGGCCTTCCTCGAGCGCGACCTGCGCTTTGGCTCGGATCTCAAGAGCGCCGCGGGGCGTGAGCGCACACTCGCCTCGCTGGGCGAGCTGAAGCGCCTGCTTCAGCTCGAGGTCTTTGGTGTCGCGGCTCCGGAGCGCCCCGTGCTCGTCGTCGTCGGTCGCCTGGTCGAACAGAAGGGCCTCGGGGTGCTGCTCGACAACGTGCCCTACCTCGTCGAGCAGCACGGCGCGCAGCTCCTCGTGCTTGGCTCGGCCGGGGACGCCGCCGGCGCCGCCGATCTGCAGCAGCTCGAGGCGTTGGCGGCGCGCTATCCCGACGCCGTGAGGGTCTATCCTCGCTTCGTGACGGGGCCCTTGAACGTCCTCTCGCGGGCGGGCGCCGACTTCACGGTCTTGCCGAGTCGCTTTGAACCCTGTGGGATGACGGATATCGAGGCGGCCTGGCTCGGCGCGGTACCGGTCGCCCGGCGCACGGGCGGGCTCGGCAAGGTCCAGAGCGGCATCTATTACAGCTACACGAATGTCGCTGAGCGCGCGGGCCATGTGCGCGCGCTGCGCGCGGCGTTGGACGACGCGCTGGGCGAGTACCGCCAGCGACCGCAGGCCTTTCACGAGCGCCAGCTCGAGGGCCTGGCCCAGTCATTCTCCTGGCAGGATGCCTTCGGCGCCTACTTCACCGCCTATCGCGCGGCGGCCCAGCATCAGCTCAATGCCTTGATCGGCGGCGCGCTCGGGCAGCAGCGCCTGAACATCGCTGAGGCCGAGCGGCTTGCGCTGCCCGATCTGGCCTCGCTCTTGGTCGCCGCGCAGGGCGGCGGCCGCGCCGAGGCGCCCCGCACGCGGCGGGCAGCGCGCCTGCAGTAAGAGCAAGCTCGCTCCGCGTCAACGCTCGCGCCGCGTCAACGCCCGCTGCGGGCGCTGCGCCCGCTGCGCCCGCGCGCCCGCTGCGAGGCGTCCACCGCGATCGACGTGAGTGACGTTATACTCGCGCTCATGGCTGCACCGCCGACGACCGCGCTCGAGCGCCTCGAGCCGCGCTTGCGCGAGCTGCTGGAGCGGCTGCCGCGCGAACCCGGCGTCTACTTGCTGAAGAACCGGCAGGGGCGCGTGATCTATGTCGGCAAGGCCAAGAGCCTGCACGCCCGCGTGCATTCCTACTTCACACGCTCGGGCGACCCACGCGCCTTTGTCGGATCGCTCGCGCGCCTGCTCGGCGACGTCGAGACGCTGGTCACGCGCAACGAGAAGGAAGCCCTGCTGCTCGAGAACACCCTGATCAAGGAGCATCAGCCGCGCTTCAATGTCTTGCTGCGCGATGACAAGAGCTTCCTCGTGCTGCGCCTCGACGCACGCCTGGACTTCCCGCGGCTCGAGGTCCGGCGGCGCATCGTCGCCGACGGTGCGCGTTACTTCGGTCCCTACCATTCGGCCTCCTCCTGCCGACAGACGCTGCGCGTCGTCAATCGCTACTTTCAGCTCCGCACCTGCACCGACGAGACGATGGCCACGCGCGTGCGCGCCTGCTTGCAGCACCAGATCGGCCGTTGCCCCGCACCCTGCGTCCTCGAGGTCGATCGCGCGCAGTATCGGCAGCAGGTGGAGGAGGTGACGCTCTTTCTGCGCGGGCGCGAGCAGGAGCTCGTGGCGGGCTTGGAGCGGCGTATGCGCGCGGCCGCCGAGCGGCTCGACTTCGAGCACGCAGCGCGCGTGCGCGACCAGCTCGGCGCGGTGCGGGCCACCTTGCAGCGGCAGGAGGTGGTAGCCCAGGACCTGCTCGATCGGGACGTCTTTGGCTGCTATCGCGAGGGTGACGCGGTCGACGTCGTGGTGCTCAACGTGCGGGCGGGGCGCCTCGTCGGCCGGCGGCCGCTCTCTTTCTCCGGGCATGAGCTCCCCGACGAGGAGCTGCTCAGTGCGCTGATTGGGCGCTACTACGACGCGGGGCAGGCCCTTCCGCACGAAGTGCTGGTGCCGGTTGAGCCCGACGATCGCGAGGTCAAGCAGCAATGGCTGGCGGAGCTGGCGGGGCGCAAGGTCGAGCTGCGCGTCCCGCGGCGCGGCTTTCGCCGCGCGCTGCTCGAGTTGGCGCAGCGAAACGCGCAGAGCCACTTCGCCACGCGCCGGGCGCGCGAGGCCGATGTGGCGCAGGCGCTCGGTAAGCTGCAGCAACGCCTGCGCCTGGAGCGCCTGCCGCGCCAGATCGAATGCTACGACGTGTCGAACCTGATGGGGCAGCACGTCGTAGCGTCGATGGTGGTCATGCGCGACGGGCAGCTGGCCCCGGCGTCCTACCGTCATTTCCGCGTCGCGGCCCGCGGCGGGGATGATTATGCTGGAATCTATGAGGTGCTCGCCCGGCGGCTGCGGCGCGCACGCGACGCGGCGAGCGGCTGGGAGCTTCCCGATCTGATCGTGATCGACGGAGGCAGGGGGCAGCTCGCCGTTGCCCTGGCGGCGCTGCGCGACGCCGCGCTGCCCGCCGAGCTGGGCCCACCCGCGCTGGTTGGGCTGGCCAAGGCGCGCGTTGGTGAGGACGCTCAGGGCGCGGACCGTCCGGATCGCGTGGTGCTGCCGGCCGTCAAGGACCCGATCCGTTTGCGCCCCAACACCGCGGAGCTCTACCTGCTGTCGCGGCTACGCGATGAGGCGCACCGCGTGGCCATCGGCCACCATCGGCGCCTGCGGCAGCGCCAGGCGTTGCGTTCGGGGCTCGACGACATCCCGGAGATCGGCCCCCGGCGGCGGCGCGAGCTGCTGCGGGCGCTGGGCAGCCTCGAGCGGATTCGGCTGGCGTCGGTGAGCGAGTTGGCCGCGGTGCATGGTATGACGCAGCGTGCGGCCGAGAGCGTTGCGCGGTATCTTGCGCGCCAGGAACCCGATGTGGGCGAGCTGGGGCCACCGCCCCGGTCGATCGACCCGCACGACACCACTAAGCGTGAGTCATGAGGCAGGCGATAGCAGCAGCGGCCGAGGCGATCGCGCGCGCTGATGCGCTTTGGATCGGCGCTGGCGCGGGGATGGGTGTGGACTCGGGACTGCCGAGCTTTCGCGGCCGGGAGGGCTTCTGGCGCGAGTATCCACCCTTTGCGCGCCGCGGGTTGTCGTTTGCGCAGGTGGCCAATCCGCGCTGGTTCGAGGCCGATCCCGAGCTGGCCTGGGGTTTCTATGGCCATCGGCTGGGGCTCTATCGCGCGGGCGTGCCCCACGCGGGCTTCGGGCTGCTGCAGCAATGGGCCGCCCGGATGCGCCACGGGGCCTTCGTCTTCACCTCGAACATCGATGGTCACTTCCAGCGCGCGGGCTTCGCCGAGGAACGCGTCTTCGAGTGCCATGGCTCGCTCGGTCACCTGCAGTGCACGCAACCCTGCAGCGCGCGCTTGTGGCCCGTCAGTGACCTGCGACTCGACGTCGATAGCCAGAGCTTTCGGGCGCGTCCCCCGCTTCCGGCCTGCCCGGACTGCGGCGCGATGGCTCGCCCCAACGTCTTGATGTTCACGGACGACTACTGGGTCAGCGAGCGGTCGGACGCGCAAGAAGCGGCGCAGCTCGCGTGGCTGGCGGGACTCGACGGCGCGCGGCTGGTGCTGATCGAATGTGGCGCGGGCACGGCCGTGCCGACGGTGCGCTGGACCTCGGAGGGCGTGGCGCGCCGCTGGGGCGGTCGGTTGATTCGCATCAATCCGCGTGACGCGGCCGGCCCTGCCGACGCGATCGCGATCGAGGCTGGCGCACTCGAGGCGCTGTGCGCCCTGGCCGAGGCGCTGGGCCCAGACGCGCCCCGCCGCGGCGTCGACGAGCTCGAGCGCGACGCGCGCCCCCGCTGAGCGGCGGCGGCGGACGGGTTGGGGGCGGCGAGCCCTTAGGTCTCGGCGCGCTCCCGGTGCAGCGCCTGGCGCAGGGCCAGCGCCGCTAGCTCGGCAAAGAGCGTGAGAAAGGCCGGGCGCTCGGGGTTGACCACCGCGGGCGGTGCGACGATGCAGGCGGCGCCGAGCGGCTCGCGGGGCGTCCATAGCGGCACGAGCGCGCGCTGGTCCGCTTGCCCGTCGGCGCGCTGCCCGAGCGTCGCATCGCGGAGCGAGTCCTCGACGAGGATAAGCTGGCGCGCTTGTAGCCCGCGTTGCAACAGGCGCCGGAGCAGGTCCGGATCCCAAGGCTCACCGCCGCGCGAGAGGACCAACTTCCAGTCGCGCGTCGGCAGCTGATAGCCGATGAAGGCCTGGGTGTACCCGGTGCTCTGCTCGAGCGCGCGGATCAGCAACGCATCCAGCTCCGCCAGGGAGGTCTGCAGCAGGCAGCCGCGCGCGATCTGGTAGAGCAGTCCGAGCTGGCGCCGGTCGCGTTCGATCGTCGAGAGCCCAAGCGCCAAGGGATCGATCGGCTGCGCGGGATCGGTGGCCAGCGCCGCCAGCAGCGAACCCGCCTCGGCGAGCGTCAGTGGGCGCGTTGCGCGACGGCGCTCGGTTGGCGGCTGGGGTGCGCTCGGCAGCGACCCGACGCTGCGCAGGTCGACGGCCGCCCGGGCCAGGGGCAGGGCGGTGGCCGGCTTCGTGAGGGGTTTGACAGGGTCGGCATGCTCCGCCGTGGGGACGCGTCGCGCCGCGGGATCGATCGGGGACGCGAGCGAGGCGCGGTGCTCGAGTGAGGGAGGCGCGGGCTGGGCGGGCTGGGCGGGCTGGGCGGGCTGGGCGGGCTGGCTCACCGCGGCGGCCTGGGCCGCGGCCTGCGCTTCGACCGCCGCAGCGGGAAAGCGCAGCGTCTCGGGCTGCAGCTCGACCAGCACCCGCAGCGTGAACTTGTCGGAAAACGCGACGAGGTCGCCGGCGACGAGTTGCCGTTCCTGCACGCGCTCGCCGTTGACATAGGTGCCGTTGGCGCTGCCGAGGTCGCGCAGGCTGACGCCCTCCGGTCCCACCTCGAGCTCGGCGTGCCAGCGTGAAACCTGCGGGCTGACGAGCACGATATGGTTGCCCGCGCGCTGGCGCCCGACGCGATTGACCCCGTCTTGGAGCTCGATGCTCAGGTCGGTGCCCGGCGTCGTCGAGACGAGCCGCACGAGGCGCCGCTTGCGCTCGACGCCGCCGCCCGGCGGGGCGGAGCCGCCAACGCCCTCCAGCAGCGCATCGCCTTGGCCGACGGCCGCGCTCTCCTCGACCAGCTGGGTGTTCGGGTCGCTGCCGACGGGGGTCAGCTGGTCCGCCTCGTAGCCGGGGCCCAGCCGCTCAAGGGTCTGGCTCATGTTTTATCCCAGTTGCTGTGGGCGGCGACCTTAGCACGCGGGCGCGCGCCGGGGGCTAGGGCGCTGGCGCGCGCCTCCCGCCTTCAGGGCTGGCCGTCGCCGCTCGCATCCTGCTCGGCTTGGGCCAGGCGCAGCGCGAGCTGGTAGGCCTCGCGCTTGGGCTGGCCCTGGGCGGCCAAGGTGCGCGCGATCTGGCGCGGGGAGCAGCCGCGTTGGCGCTCGGCGGCGACCCGCTCCGCCAGCGTTGGCGCGGGGGCCCTCGGGGACGCGCCCGGTTCGGCCGGAGGCTCATCGTCTCGGGCGAGCGGCGCGCCCTCGTTGCCAGCGATCACGAGCGTGACCTCCCCGCGCTCGGACACGCCCGCCAGTGCCTCCAGCAGCTCGAGCGCGCTGCCCCGCAGCACCTGCTGGTGACGCTTCGTCATCTCGCGCAGCACGGCGACCGTGCGGTGGCCGAGCAGCGGGGCGAGCTCGCTCAGCGTGGCTGCCGTGCGCCGGCGGGCCTCGAAGACCACGGTGGTGTCGGAGCTCGCCGCAATGCGCTGCAGCGCCTCTCGTCGTCCGGGTCCCTTGCGCGGCAGGAAGCCGACGAAGCGAAAGTGCGCCGGCGGCAGGCCGGAGAGCAGCAGCGCCGTCGTGACGGCCGAGGCTCCTGGAATCACGTCGCAGGGGATGCCTTGCTCGAGGCAGGCTCGGCGCAGCAGCCAACCGGGGTCGGAGATGCCTGGCATCCCGGCCTCGGAAATCACGGCCACGCTCGCGCCGCCGCGCAAGCGCTCCAGCAGCCCGGGAATCCGCGCGCTCTCGTTGCCCTCGAAGAGGCTCAGGGTGGGGCGCCCGCTCAGACCGAGGTGGGCCAGCAGCGCCTGCGCCTTCCGCGTGTCCTCGGCGGCGATCAGCTCGACCTCGCGCAGCACGCGCACCGCCCGCAGCGTGATGTCCTCGAGGTTGCCGATCGGTGTCGCCACGAGATAGAGCCAGCCCGGCTGCACCCTGAAGCCGCGCCCGGTCGCCGCTGCCCCAGGGTCGGCCTCCCCCTCCGCGCTCATCGGGGACCGTCGTCGCGGCCCAGCGCCACGTCGACGGCGTCGCCCAGCTCGGCGCGCAGGTGATCCCGCAGGCGGTCCATCACGCGGCGCTCGATCTGGCGCGCCCGCTCGCGGGTAATGCTGTAGCGATCGCCGATCTGCTGCAGCGTCAGCGGTTCCTCGGCGATGGTCCGCAGCTCGAAGATCTCGCGCTCCCGCCCGCGCAGGGTCTCACCGAAGGCCATGACCTTGTCGCGCAGCAGGCTGCTCAGCTCGCGCTGCTCGACCTGCTGTTCAGGGCCGACGGTCGTCGCCGCCACGAAGTCGAGCCGCGTGGTGCCCGGGTCGTCGCCCGTCAAGGGTGCGTCGAGCGAGACGTCACCGCCGGCGAGGCGCTTCTGCATCATCTGCACCTCTTGCTCGGTGACGCTGAGGCGCTCGGCCAATAGCTTGGGCGTGGGGTCGTCGATGCCCAGGCGCTGCAGCGCCTCGACCTCGCGGCGCAGGTTGTAGAAGAGCGTGCGCTGACCCTGCGTCGTGCCGATCTTGACCAGCCGCCAGTTCGCGAGCACGAACTTGAGGATATAGGCGCGAATCCACCAGGCGGCGTAGGAGGAGAGCTTGACGCCGCGATAGGGGTCGAACTTCTTGACCGCGTGCATCAGCCCGACGTTGCCCTCTTGCACCAGGTCGAGCAGGTTGCGATAGGCCTTGCGATAGGAGTGGGCGATCTTCACGACCAGCCGCAGGTTGGCCGTGACCAGTTGGCGCGCGGCCTCGGCGTCGCCGTGCTCGAAGTAGCGCAGCGCGAGGGCGTGCTCCTCCTCGGCGCTGAGCAGCGGGTAGCGCCGGGTCTCATTGATATACGCCTGCAACGGGTCGCGCACGGCCAGGCTGCGCGCGCTCGGCGCGAGGGTTGCGACGACCGCGTGGTCGGGTTGCTCGTCCTCCGCGCTGTCCGAAGCGTCGTTGACGGTGAGCATCCCGGGGTGGCCGGCGCCCTCGTGGTCGGCCCCGTGGTCGCCCCCGTGGTCGCCCCCGCGGTCCGATTGGACCAGGTCGTCGGGGAGGGCGGCGAGCTCGTCGGGCGTCGGCTCGACCTGATCGAGCTCGCCCTCGTCCTCGTCACCGCCCTCGTCGGTCACCTCGCCATGCGGTCCGTTGGCCGCCGTCTGCGGCGCCTCGAGCGCCCTACCGGCGTGGACCGAACCGGGGGCGCGGCGCGCTCGCCGCTCGCGCGCGGGTCGCCCTGCCTTGTCTGCTGGACGCTCGGCCATGCGATCGTTTGTCATGCCCCACGCCAGCTCGTCAACCGAGAGCCGTCGGGGGCCGCCGCTCGGCCTTCGCGAGGCCCTCCCGCGGGATCCCCTTTGGACGCGCCGACCAAGCGCGCCTATACTTCCAGCCGTTGCCAATTGACGGCGGCGCTCGTGCGCCGCGCTGGTTGAAGTCCGATGGACGCCCTCTTCGGCGCCGCCGCCGCGCCGTTTCGCCCGGAGCTATTGATGACGCGTCACCTCAAGCCGATCGCGGTCGGCCTGGCCCTTGCTTCCGCCCTCGTGCTGACGGTGACGCGCCCCCAGGGCCCCGGCGGCCTCGGCCTGGAACCACCGCACACGGCCTCGGCCGGAGCGAGTCGTGCCGGCGCTACCGATCTGGGCGCGCTCAAGGTCTTCGAGCGGGTCCTGTTGCGCGTGACGGATAACTACGTCGAGCCCGAGCGCATTCGACCGCGCGAGATGCTGCTGGCCGCCCTGCATGGGGTCGAGCGCGATGTGGCCGAGGTGCTGGTGCGGGAGTCGAGCGATAAGTCGAAGCTCGCCGTGCGGGTGCAGGACGTCGAGCGGAGCTTCGACATCGGCCTGGTCGACAGCCCCTGGAATCTGAGCGCGGCGATGCGAACGATCTTGCGCTTCATCCAGCCGCATCTGCAGCCGAGCACCGAGCTTGGCGACGTGGAGTACGCGGCGATCAACGGCATGCTGAGCACCCTCGATCCACATAGCGTCCTGCTCGAGCCCGATATCTACAACGAGATGCGCCTCTCGACCCGCGGGGAGTTCGGCGGCCTGGGAATCGTCATCAGCATGATTCAGGGCGCGTTGACCGTGATCAAGCCGATGCCCGGCACGCCGGCCGAAGCCGTCGGGCTCAAGCCCTGCGACCAGATCCTCAAGATCGGTCAGGAGTCGACGGTCAACATGACGCTGACGCAGGCGGTCCAGCGCCTGCGCGGTGCGCCCGGCACCTCCGTGGTGATCACGATTCAGCGGCAGGGCCTGCCTCGGCCGGCGAAGAAGACGCTGCGTCGCGACGTGATCAAGGTCGACAGCGTGACCTCGCGCATGCTCGCCGGCAGCGTCGGTCATGTGGTGCTCAGCAGCTTCCAGGGCAACTCCGAGGACGACCTGCGACAGCACCTGCGCCGACTCAAGCAGCAGGGGATGAAGGCGCTGGTCCTCGACCTGCGTGACAATCCCGGCGGTCTGCTCGACCAGGCGGTGAAGATCGCCGACCTCTTCATCGAGTCCGGGACCTTGGTGACGACGGTCAGCAACGCGGGGCGGCGCCGCGAGGAAAAGCGCGCGCAGCGCGAGGATACGGAGCAGCGCTACCCGATCGCCGTGCTGGTCAACAACGGCAGCGCGTCGGCCTCCGAGATTGTCGCCGGAGCGTTGAAGCACCTCGACCGGGCGGTCGTGATTGGCCGGCGCACCTTTGGCAAGGGTTCAGTGCAGGTGCTCTACGACAACGACGACGGCTCCGCGCTCAAGCTGACGATCGCGCAGTACCTGACCCCCGGCGACATCTCGATCCAATCGGTCGGCATCACGCCGGACGTGGTGACGATGCCAGTGGTCGTACGCGAGGATTTGATCCGCCTGCGCCGCCGTGACGCGTCGCCGCGCGAGGATGGCCTCTCCCAGCACCTGACGCACTCCACGGCGCGGCGCGAGGAGGCCGCCTTCAGCGTGCGTTTCTTGCGTGAGACGCCAGAGGACGGGCACAGCGCGAACGGCGCCGGCGCGCCCGCGGCAGCGGACGGCGCGGGCAAGAGCGTTTGTCTCTTTCCGCAGCGCGAGTGTCGCCCGGAGGGCGAGAACAAGTTCGTCGAGGACTTCCAGATCAAGCTGGCGCGCCAGCTCCTTTCGCAGGCGAACGGCTGGCACCGATCCCAGCTGCTCGCGGGCGCGCCGGCGCTCTTCGCCAAGGTGCAGGCCGACGAGGATCAGCGGATCGGTCAGGCGCTGGCCCGTTACGGCGTTGATTGGAGCCTGCCGAGCGCGGCGGATGGCGGCGCGGCGGCTGGACCGGCGGGGAGCGCCCGCCTCGCCGTGCAGGTGCAGACGACGCCGGCCGGCGACGCGCTCGAGGCCTGCACGCGCGCCAAGATCAAGGTCACGGTGCGCAATGAGGGCAGCGCGCCGGCCTACCGCCTGGCGGCTCATACCGAGTCGTCCGACTTCGCCTTCCGCGAGCGCGAGCTGGTCTTCGGCCGCGTCGATCCCGGCAAGACCCGGACCTGGGTCCTGCCGATCGAGGTTCCGGATTTGCCGACGCGACTCGACGATGTGACGCTGCGCTTCGTTGACGCCGCCAAGACGACGTATCCGCCGCATCGCTTCCAGCTCGCTTTGCGGGGCGCGAGGCGTCCTGTCTTCGCCTACGCCTATCAGCTCATCGACGATCTCGAGGGTGGCAACCGTGACGGCCGCGCCCAGCGAGGCGAGCGCCTTCGGCTCTTCGTCAAGGTGCGCAACACGGGGGCCGGCGCCGCGCTGCGCGCCGTGACGACGCTGCAGAACCTCTCTGGCGTGGGGATCTTCATCCGCAAGGGCCGCTTCCTGCTCAACCGTATGGAGCCGGGCCAGATCGCCACGGCGTCGTTCACGCTCGACGTCGAGCCCGGCTTTCGGGACGACAGCTTCAAGCTCGACCTGGCGGTCTTCGACGAAGGCTTGCAGGAGGCCGTTTCGGAGAAGCTGCAGTTCGCGATCGCTCCTGCGGCTGCGCCCGAGCAGGTCGCGTCGGGCGCCGTGCGCGTGGGAGCCTCGGGGGCCGCTGTGCGTGCGTGGGGCGCGAGCGACGCGCCCTTGGTGGGCCAGGCGGCCGCGGGCACGGTGTTCCGGCTGCTGGGCCGCGACCCGCGCGGCGCCTGGGCGCGCGTCGAGGTCGGACCGGAGCGCAGTGCTTTCATCGCGAGCAAGGACGCCGCGGCCGATCCGGGTCCCGCGCGCGGTCAGTTCGACGGGCGTTGGCAGGTCACGCCGCCTCGCCTAGTGCTCAACGTGCCGGCGCTGGCGACGGAGAAGCCCTCGATGCGCATCACGGGCGAGGCTACCGACGAGACGCGCGTGACAGATATCTACGTCTTCGTGCGCAATCGCGACGCCAAGATCGAGGCGCGCAAGGTTTACTACCAGTCGAATGCGCACGCGACGGCCCCGCAGGTGCTGCGCTTCGCGGCGGAGGTGCCGCTTTGGCCGGGCGCGAACTACGTCACGGTCTTCGCCCGCGAGAACAATGAGGTCCAGACGCAACAGGTGGCTGTGATCATGCGGCGCGAAGCGGTCAGGCCGGTGGCGAAGCGGGTCGAAGGCCGCGAAGGGAAGGCCGCGCCACGATGAGCGCCGGGCGCGGCGCAGCGCGGCCGCCAGCGCGCGGCGGCGAGGGTTCTGGCCTGGACTTCGGTGGCACGCGCGCGTGGCTGGCCCTGGGCGGATCAAGGCCCGTCCTCGTCGTCTCGCAGGCGCAGCACCTCCGCGCCGCGTTCGAGCCGGTCGCGCGCCGTCACGGTTATGGCCGACCGATCGATACGGACCGCGGGCGCATCGCCTACAGGCTCGGGCTGGAGGCGCGACCGGGCGCGATCCTCTGCGATACGCGCCTGGTCGACGGTGGCGACGCGCAGGTTCGGGCGGCGGTGCGGAGCGACTTCCTGCTGCGGGAGACGCCGCTGATCGTGGCGCCCCTGGCCGAGCGCGCCCAAGGGGAGGCGGCCGCTTCCCGCTTGGCCGAAGCGCTCTTCGAGGCCCTCGACGCGGTCCTCTCCCCACGCGGAGCCTTGCTCGATGACCTGGCCTCCGGCGCTGCGCAGGCCGCGGGTTGGGTCGAGCCGATCGGCGTGGCGAACCTGCTGCGGGCGCTCGCTGCGGCGGGCTGCGCGGGCACGCTGATGCTCGAGCCCGAGCAGGGTCCGGCCGTGGCCGTCGGGTTGGCTGCAGGCCTGGTCGTGCGGGTCGAGGACAGCGGCGTGCCGGTGGAGGATCTCGGGTTGGCGCTGGTCGATCTGGTCGGACGGCGCTGGCGCTCGTTCTCCTTCACGCGCGACGGTGGCGCGCAGGCTGCCCGGCCGCTGCGCCGTGCCGAGGCCGTCGAGACGGCGATCGATCTCGCGTTGCAGCAGAACAACGCGCTCGTGCATTCGATCTTCGAGCGCGGTCTCGGCCAGGACGGGTTGGCGGTGGACGATCGGGCGCTGCTGGGCTGGGTCGCGCGGCAGCCCCCCGAGGGGCGGGTGCTCGCGGAGCAGGTGGCCGACGGGCTCGTGCCCAGCGCGCTCGACTACGGCAAGCACCCGGCGCTCCTTCGCACCTTGCTCCATGAGTTGCGGCGCGAGGCTGTGCTGCGGGTGCGCTCTGCCGCATTGGTCGGCCCCGGGGCGGGTCGCGCTGCGCCGACGGGGAGCCAGGGGCCGCTGCTCGGCGTGCGCCCGTCGTCGCGTGCGACGGGGCGGCGCTCGCGCGTCGGCCGTGCGTTGATCGTGGCCGCAGCCTGTGGGGGCACCTTGCTGGTGGCGGCGGGCGGGTACTTCCTGCTCGGGCGCTGACAGCGCGGAGCCGAGCAGCAGGGCGGGTGGGCGCTCCGGCCTGCTGCGCCCGCCCCCGCGGCGTCTGGGCCAGCCGGGCCGCCGCCGCGCGCTGCTTAGCGCGGGTCGCCGCGTCTCAGCGGGGCACGCCTCAGGTCGGTGCGCCTCAGGTCGTCCGGAAGGCCGCCGTCGGCCGTCGCCCGATCGGGGACGGCGCTGATTGAGCGCTGTAGGCGCGCTGCCCGGGCGCTCGAGCCGCGCCTCAGGTGCTGGCGCAGCTGGCTGACCTCGCGCTCCAGCTCGCTGATGCGGGCGTCCTTGATCTGATTGGCGGCGATCCAGAGGCTGCAGGTCGCCTCGAGCTCGCCGTACTGAGTGGCCCAATCCGTCTGAGTGGCCCAATCCTTCGCTTCCTGATTGATCTTCATCGCCCCACCTCCCCAAGTGTTGTCAGGCGCCCTCACGTCGTCCTCGCGGCTTCGCGAGGGGCCTGCGCAAACCGGCGCTATGTGACTCGATGCTACTAGATATGGTGTAATGGTCCAAATAATCGCCCAATATATAGTGCCATGGGCCGGAAAAGCCTCGTCGGCCGGCCGACTTCTGCCGGCCCCGCGCTGCGCCGGTCGCTGGGCGCGAATGCTGCCGGGCGGGCGGACGGTAGTAGACTGCGCGGATGCTTCGTTGCGAGCACTGCGAGGAGCTGCACGAGGACGGCCAGTCGATCTGTCCGGTGACCGGCAAGATCTTCCAGCCCGAGCGCTTGTTTCCGCCGGGTACGGTGCTCGAGGGCAAGTACCGTCTCGAGTGCGCCCTGGGCGCGGGGGGCATGGGAGCCGTCTTTCGGGCGGTCCACACGATGCTCAACAAGCCGGTGGCGATCAAGCTGACGCTGCCGGAGCTGGCGCAGCAGCGCGAGCTGATGACCCGCATGGTGCGCGAGGCGCGCGCCGCCAGCGCGACCGGTCATCCCAACATCGCCGCGGTCACCGACATGGGCTGGACCGAGACGGGCGGGCTCTTTCTCGTGATGGAGTACCTGGACGGGCCGACCCTTCGCGAGCTGATCGCGCGCGAGGGTCGCCTGCCGCTGCGGCGCGCGGCCGAGCTGGTCTGCCAGGTGCTTGCGGGGCTCGGTGCGGTGCATCAGCGCGGCATCGTGCACCGCGACCTGAAGCCCGAGAACGTGATGGTGGTGGCCGATCCGAACGGTGGCGGCGAGCTGGCCAAGGTGCTCGATTTTGGCATCTCGAAGGTGCGCGACGAGAGCAACGGGCTCGAGTTGACCCGCAGCGGGATGGTCATGGGCAGCCCGCGCTACATGGCGCCGGAGCAGGCGCAGGGCGCCGCCGATGTCGATCATCGCGCCGATATCTACGCGGCGGGAGGGCTGCTCTACACCGCGCTGGTCGGCGAGCCGCCGATCGGTGGCGACACCTTGCAGGCGCTCTTCGCGCAGTTGCTCCAGGGGGAGATCCGGCCGCCATCGGAGCGGGTGTCCGGCCTGCCGGCGTCCATCGATCGCGTGGTCTTGCGCGCGATGGAGCGGGCCCCGCAGGATCGCTTCGCCACGGCCGCCGCCTTTCGCGAGGCGCTGCTGCCCTTCGCCCAGGCCGCCTCGGGCGCGGGTGCGGCGCGGAGAGCCTTCGCCGCTGCCCCAACCTTCGGAATCGGCGGCGTCGCGTCACCCCAGCAGGTCCTCGCGGCCATCGATGGCGCCTCGGCGGACGCCCTGGTCGATCTCGATGAAGCCCAGGGGATGCGTGAGCCGGTGCAGCCGGAGTCGCCCCCGCTCGTCGCCCCCGCGCTCCCGCCGCCGACGGACAGGCCTGCGTCCTTGGGGGCCTCCAAGGGGGACCCTCCCGACGGCGCCCGCGCCTCCGCTCCACGTCCAGCGGCCCCACCCGTGGCCGCTGCTCTCGGTCGCGCGCGCGGCGCTGGGCGCACGTCGAGCGCGCTGGCGGAGGAGACCGGCTCGCTCGAGCTCGATCTCGAGGCTGCGCGCGGCGTCGGCAACGGCCGGCTGCCCTCGGCCCTCGAGCGCGCCGCTCCCAGCCGACCAGGCGCGGCGCGTCCACGCCGCGACGCCGAGGCGCGCAGGGCGGACGGGAGCGCGTCGCGGCTCCTGGGCACGGTCGGCCTCATCGCGCTCCTGCTCGGCCTCGGCTGGTGGTTGTGGGCGGGCGAGGACCCGGGCCGGACTGTGCCCCTCCCGCGGCCGCGCGTGATGGTGCTGATCGAAACCAGGCCGGAGAGTGCGGACGTCTATTTCGACGGCGTCCTGCAGGTCACCAAGCCCGTCGAGCTGCCGCAATCGAATCTGGTCTATACGGTGCGCGTCGAGGCGGGTGGCTTCGCGTCCCGCGAGGTCGAGGTGCGCGCCGATCGGACCCAGACGGTGCGCGTCAGCCTCAAGAAGCTCGTGACGAGGCCTTCCGGCGGCACGGCGCGTTGACATCGGCGCTCGGCGCATGCTACGGATTCACAGCTATGTTCCTGAAAAAACTGGTAATCGCTGAGGACGAGGAGGCCATCGCCCACCTCATCGCCGCGACCCTGGGCGATGCCGGGTTTCTCTGCCTGCGAGCGCGGGACGGCGAGGCCGCGCTCGAGCTCGTGCGCACCGAGTTGCCCGATCTGCTGGTGCTCGATTGGATGCTCCCCAAAATGGAGGGAATCGAGGTCTGCCGCCGGGTTAAGCGCGATCTCGTGCTCTCACGCGTGCCGATTCTGATGCTGACCTCGATGTCCGACGTCGAGAACCGCATCGAGGGGCTCGAGGCTGGAGCAGACGACTACCTCTCGAAGCCCTTCGATCTGCGTGAGCTCAACGTGCGCGTCAAGGCGTTGATTCGCCATAGCCGGCGGGAGCGTGGCCGCAATCCGACGACCGACCTGCCGGGCCGCGAGGCGATCGAAGACCAGGTGGTCGAGCTGATCGAGCGCCAGGAGGCCTTCGGGCTGCTCTATGTCGACGTCGCGCACTTCGAGGCCTACGCTGCCCACCTCGGCTACCGCAAGGCCGACGAGGTCGTGGCGCTGGTGGGGCGCTTGGTCCTCGAGCAGTGTCGATCGCTGCCCGGCGAACAGCCCTTCGTGGGGCATCTCGGTGGGGACGATTTCGTCCTCGGTAGCCGCGACCAGGGTGCCTTGCGGCAGCTCGGTGAGTCGCTTCGGCTGGCCTTCGAAGATGCGATCAGTGCGGGTGAGGGCGGCGTGGCTCAGGATGTGCCGCCGCTCGCTGCGCTGAACGCCTCCGCGCCGGCTGGCCCGCGCCCACCACGCTTGGCGTTGCATGTCGCGCTCGTGGAGGCGCCGACGGGCCGCTTTGGTTCGGTGGAGCAGCTGGCGCAGGAATTGGTGCGGGCCAAGGGCGCCGGAAAGGGCGCGTTGACCGCCCGCCCTGCCTAGCAAGCGCTGCCTCCGCGCTCGCGCGCCATCCAGCGGCGCTCCCGTCCAGTTGGTTGACCCGATCGCGCCGGTCTGGCTACGATCGCACGCTATGTCTTGGCCGAGCTTCTATCTGGGCCCGCTGGGCCCCCGCAGGCCGGTATCTTGATGCGGCAGCCCGTCGTTTTCGGCGAATACCTACTGCTAGAACGCATCAGCGTTGGTGGGATGGCCGAGGTCTTCAAGGCCAAGACCTTCGGTGTCGAGGGCTTCGAGAAGATCGTCGCGGTCAAGCGCATCCTGCCCTCGATGGCCGAGGATGCCGACTTCATCACGATGTTCATCGATGAGGCGCGAATCGCCGGCCAGCTCTCGCACGCGAACATCTGCCAGATCTACGAGCTCGGACGGATCGACGGCGCGCACTTCATTGCGATGGAGTACATCTCCGGCAGGGACGTGCTGCAGATCCAGAATCGCCTGCGGCGCGTCGGCGAGCGCATGTCCTTGCCGATGGCGGCGTTCATCGCCGCGCGCGTCTGCGACGGCCTCGACTACGCGCACGCCAAGCACGATGCGAATCGGCAACCGATGAACATCGTCCACCGCGATGTCAGCCCGCAGAACGTGTTGGTGTCCTATGCCGGTGAGGTCAAGGTCATTGACTTCGGCATCGCCAAGGCCGTGTCACGCTCGGCAAAGACGCGAGCTGGGGTACTGAAGGGCAAGTTCGGCTACATGTCGCCGGAGCAGCTGCGCGGCCAGTCCGTCGACCACCGCTCCGACCTCTTCGCCTTGGGCACCGTGCTCTGGGAGATGTGCGCCGGCGAGCGCTTGTTCACCGGCTCGAGCGACCTCGCGGTGCTCGACAAGGTGCGCAACGCGATCGTGCCGCGTCCGTCGCTGCGTAATCCGGAGGTGCCGGCCGAGCTCGAAGCGATCGTGATGCGAGCGCTGCGCCGCGAGCCGGCGGAGCGCTTCCCCGACGCGGGCGCGATGCAGGAGGCGCTGCGCGCCTATTTGGCGCAGCAGCCGACGGCCTGGACGGCAGAGACGCTGGCTGCCACGACCCAGCGGATGTTCAAGGACGAGATGGTGCGCGACCAAGCGGCCGCCGAGCGCTATCGGGAGCTTCGCCGCGAGGACTTGCCGCGGCTCGGGCTGGCGCCGCCGCCGGAGCTCCAGGCCGAAACCCTGCTGCGCATCGGCTCGCGCTCCGACTCCGGCCCCAAGCCACCCTCGAGGCCCGCATGGGCGCCCACCGCGCAGATGGACGGTTGGGGCGACGATGGGGCGACCATCGTCAGCGATGCGCCCGACTTCTTGCTTGGTGACGAGAACCTGACGCCTGCCACGCCGGCGCCGGTATCGGTGCTCTCGGTCGCTGCGGACGAGGAGAGCGAGGCGTCGGTCACGCGGATCTTCGGCGACAAGGTCGTGGGTCAAGATGCGCTGACGGGCGAGCCGACCTATGTCTTCAGCGCGGACGACGGGCGGCTCGAGCATGTCGGGCACGTCGCGAGGAACGCAGCAGCGGGCTCTCCCCCCGCCTCTCGGCGCGCCGAGGCCGGCGCGGTGGACGACGCGGCGGGCGACGCGGTGGGCGACGCGGTGGGCGACGCTGGCTGGGAGGCCGGACCGACTGTGATCTTCGACGAGGCGGCGCGTGCCGACGGAGGGCAGGAGCTGGTCGCCGCCCCGCCGCCGGTCGCGCCCAGCACCGTCTCGTCGTCGGCTCGCCGAGCGTCGCCGAGTGTTTGGGGCGACGTCGCCCGCGGGGTTGGGGCGGCCCTGGTGCTGATCGCGCTCTTCGCGGTCTTCTGGCGCCTCTTCCTGGCGCAGGATGGGCCGCGTCCGGCGACGCTGACGCTTTCGAGCGCCGCGGGAGGGGTCGCGCAGCTCTACGTTGATGGCACGTCGCGCGGTCCGTTGCCGCCGGGTCAGCGCACGACCCTGCGCGGGCTACGACCCGGTACCCATCGCCTGGCGCTGGTGTTGCCGGGTGAGGAGCCCGTGGTGCGGAGCGTCGCGCTGGCGCCCGGCGAGGTCAAGGTCCTCACCTTGGAGCCGCGTGCGCCACGCAGGCCGCCAGCCGAGCGGCTCGACGCCGCGGCCGACCCGCTTTCGGAGCTCGGCCAGCTCGATCTGAGCAGCGACCCGCCAGGAGCTGAGGTCGTGGTCGGCGGGGTGAGTCGCGGGCAGACTCCGCTGCTGCTTCGAGAACTCGCGCCAGGGCGGCACGAGGTCGCGCTGCGCAAGGCCGGCTACCGCGAGCACCACGACGTGGTGTGGATCGATGTCGGGGCGACGCTAAAGCTCAGGGTGCCGCTCGCCCGGGCGGCCGAGCGCAGCGCCAGCGACCCCGGCCCCCGCGGTAATCACGGCGCGTCGCGATCCGGCGCGGATGCCGGGCCGCCGCGCCTGCGCGCGCGCGTTCGCGGCGCAGAGGCGCAGCCCCCGGGTCGCCTCGCGACTCGCCCGGCCGACGCCGGCGTTCCGGCGACGAGCGACCGCACGCAGGGCTATCTGGTGGCCAACTCCTCGCCGTGGGCCAAGGTGCTGATCGACGGCAAGGACAGCGGGAGGACGACGCCAATCACGCCGCGCGCCAGCCTCTCGCTCAAACGCGGCCCGCACCGCGTGACCCTCGTGGTCGGCGACCAGCGCTTCGAGTTCGTCGTCGAGATCAGCGCCGGCAAGATCACCCGATTGATCAAGACGCTGCCGATCACGCGCTGAGTCGGCTCCTCGGGCAGGATCGCGCTCAGCGCCTGGCGCCTTCAGCGATGAAGCAGGCGTCGAGCTGGCGCGGGGTTGGACGGCGGCGGGCGGCGCGCGAGGCCCTGCGGGCTAGCGTCGGCGACGACCCAGGCGCAGCGTCGCGACGAACATTCCCACGGTCACAAGGGCCAGCGTGAGCGCACCGAGCGCGACGGGCAGCGGTAGGTTCATTTCACTTCCATGCTGGAGCGGAGACGCCCCCTCTGCGAAGTGCTCACATGCTGGGCGCCGCGGCAAGTTCCAAGTCGTGCCTTCCAACGCAGCGGGCAGCGCCTGGCCAAGCCGGAGGCCGGGGCGGGGCGAGCGGAGGCGCGTTTGTTGGGCGGCTCGCGCCGCGGGGCTATGCTCGCGGGCGTGGAGCGCGACGGCGAGGGCAGCGACACCGTGGTGCCGGCGGAACCGGCTGGGCGCGCGGATCTGTCGCAGCGCTTCTGGGCCGCGGCGGGCGCCTTTCCGGCTGGAGCGTCGCCACGCGAGGTGGTCCGCCGCGCCTGCGCGGCGCTCGCTGCCCTGCAGGCGGGTGGGCTAGGGGCGGGCGGCCGATCCGGGGCCGGTTTGGGCGGCGCCCCCGCGCTGCTGGCCGAGTTGGCGGAAGAGGGCCTCGGACCCTACGCCGCGCCCGAGCTCGTGCGTGGTGACGCCTTCGACGAGCGGGCGCTGGTCTTCGCGGTCGGCGTCCTGGTCTTTGAGCGCCTGACCGCCCACCACCCCTTCGGCAGCACCCAGGACGTGCGCGTTGCGCGGCTGCGGCGCGGCGAGCTCGGCTCTGGCGTCAATTATTTCCCGGCGGTGCCCGGCCAGCTCCGGACGATCCTCCTGCGCGCGATGGGTCCCTTCCCCGAGGTGCGCTACGAGCGGCTGGCGGCTCTGCAGGCGGACCTAACGCGCTTCGCCGAGAGCGGTGGCGAGCAGCCGAGCCCGAAGCCTGTGCGCAAGGCGCGGGCGACGGCCAGCGCGCCGGCAGCGCCGACCGGGACCGCGCCGGCGGCCGCGTCAGGTCAGCCCGCGCCCGCGCCTGCGCCTGCTCTGGGCGTCACGCGCCACGCGCCGCGTCAGGCGCCACGCACCGCCGGAGGCGCCGACGGGCGTGCGGTAGCCGCGGGGGCTGAACCGCCTCTTGGCCCGCAGGCCGTCCAGGCGCCGGCGGGCGCAGTCGGGCCGGCAGCGCCGAGGCGCCCGAGGAGCGGGCGACCCCTTCCGCGCTGGCTGGTCCCAGGCATTAGCTTTCTCGCGGGGAGCGCCGTTGCGACGGCGATTCTGGTGCTCGTGAGCCCAGCGCAGCCGCCCGTGGTAGTGCGGGCGCCGGCGCCGCGGGCGCCGGCGGTCGTCGCGCCGCGGGCGCCCGCTGTCGCGCCGCGGGCGCCACAACCGACGCCGAAGGCAGCCGCGCCCATCGCGCCGCCGAGCGCTCGTCACGCCAACGGCGCCGCAACCGATGAGCCTCCACCGCTGGCGGCTGCGCGCCGGGTCTTGGCGCTGGTCCGGCGCTGTGGCATCGGGCCGGCCGGCGTGCGCCTGCGGGTGGCCGTCTACGCCCAGTACTCGGGTCGCACGGTGCGCGGCTTCGTGCGTGGCGAGGGGGTTGGTCCGGCGCAGGTCGCCTGTCTTCGCGGGCGCCTGCGCGGGCTTGATCTCGGCGTGCGGCTGCCGGGCGATGACTTCATCGAATGGGCCCTGCGCCTGGGGGCAACCCCCGGTGGCGACGAGATTCGGGTGCTGCGCCCGCGGCGCTGGGTTCAGGCGCTACGGGCGGCGGCCCGGCGCTGAAGCGCCTCGGTCACTCCGTCGGGGCGGGAGCGGGGCCGCTGTCCTCGCCGTCGTCGAAACTCCAAGCGCAGGCTCGCTCGGCCGCCGCGATGCAGCCCGGGTCGTCGTGTTTGGGGTCATTCACGTAGGCCGTGACCGCCACGGCTTGCAGCAGCTCGTCGCTTGCCGGCACCAGCAGGGTCTTCAGGGCGTCCAGCGCCGGGCCGGCCGCGGGGGCGAGCCAGCGCGCGTACGCGCTCGGCGGCAGAATCACCGGCATCCGGTCGTGGATCGACTGAACGACCGCGTTCGCGCGTGTGGTGAGCAGGGTGCAGCTCTCGATCGCCTCGCTCTCCGGGTCCGCTGTCCAGCGCTCCCAGAGGCCCGCGAAGGCGATTGGGCCGCCCCTCGTCGCCCGGAGCCAGTAGGGCTGCTTTCCCCGCCGGCGACGTTGCCACTCGTAGAAGCCATCGGCGACCAGGAGGCAGCGCCGTCGGCGCCACGCTTGGCAAAAGAAGGGCTTGCCTTCGACCGTCTCGGCGCGCGCGTTGATCGGCCGCGCGCCGCGGCGCGGATCGCGCACCCACGGCGGCAAGAGGTTCCAGGCGACGCTGACCAGCTCGGGCCGGGCCGCGTCATCGAGGCGGACGATGGGCACGCTCTGGGAGGGCGCGATGTTGAAGCGCTGGCGCCACGGGACGCCCAGCGCGGGCAAGTCGAAATGCTCCGCGATGGTCGCCGCGTCGCTGGTGATCGTGTAGCGGCCGCACATCTGGGGTCAGCGGCGGCGGCGCAGGAGTCGTCGGGCGGAGCTCATCGCCCGCAGCAGAAGGAGCCCGCAGACGCCGGCCGTGATCCCCAACCCGAGCGCCCACGCGCGTAGGCCGCGATCGTGGAAGCGGAGGGCGCCAAAGCCGCTGGCAAGGCCCAAGGCCGTGTAGATCAGCTCGTGGACCAGCAGCAGATAGAGCGGTGCGGCGTCGTCACGACCCACGAGCTGGATCTGAAGCTCGCCTTGCAGCGCTCGGCTCATGAACTTCCGCAGCTCGGCCGGCAAGGCCACCGCGGCCAGCGCCGCGTCGCGCCCCGCGTCGAGGACGAAGCGCGACCAGTCGCCATCCTTGCCCAGCACGAAGCGCTCGAGGTGCGGCGAGATGACGGCCATCGGATTGAGCTCCGGGTCGAGCTCGGTGCAGAGGCCCGTCAGCAGCAGGACCGTGCGCTCGAGCACGATCCATTCCTTGGGCACGTGGAAGGTATCGGTGATGTCACCGAGCGAGATGTTCATTTGGCGCAGGTCGGCCAGGTTCTGCAGCCCGCGTTGGGGATCGAAGCGGAGGTCCTTGAGGTTGAAGCTGTCGAGCTGGATCTCGCGCTGAAAGCGCCCGTGCAGGTACTCGACCACGCGATCATAGATGCGCGGATCCGCGTCGTGCGCGATGAAGCCCATCTCATGCAGCGCGGCGATGATGGCTGGCGTGTCGCGGCGCACGGCGGCCTGCAGCGCCTGCACGATGCCGTGCCGCATCTTCTCTGAGAGCACGCCGACGGCGCCGAAGTCGACGAAGGTGATCACGGGTCCGGCGCTGACGAGGATGTTCCCGGGATGCGGATCGGCGTGGTAGATGCCGTAGTCGAAGATCTGGCGGCAGTAGGCCTCGATCAGCGGTCGCGCCAGGGTTCGCGGATCGACGCCGAGCTGCCGCAGTCCCGCCAGGTCGTTGACCTTCACGCCTTCGACGAAGTCCGTGGTCAGGACGCGGCGCGTCGTCAGCTCGCGCACCACGCGTGGGAAGCGCACCTCGCGATTGTCGGCGAAGATCGCCCCGATCTGCTCGGCGTGGCGGGCCTCGGCGGTGAAGTCGAGCTCTTGGAGCACGAGGGCCCGGATCTCGCTGTAGACGGAGTCGAGGCCCGGGTAGTGGATGAAGCCTTGCACGATCCGGAAGATTCGTCGCAAGGTCGCCAGGTCGGCGCGAACGACGTGCTCGATGTCGGGGTACTGTACCTTGACCGCGACGCGCTGACCGCCGCGCAGCCGCGCGGCGTGGACCTGGCCGATGCTGGCGCTGGCGATCGGCGCGCGCTCAAACGACTCGAAGAGCTCATCGGGGCCGCGCCCCTCGAACTCATCGCGGATGCGCTGCTCGATTGCCGCGAAGGAGCGCGCCGGCACCTTATCCTGCAGTGCTGCCAACTCCGAACGGAAGGCGCGCGGGAGCAGGTTCGTCATGATGCTGAAGAGCTGCCCGACCTTGATGTAGAGGCCCTGGAGCTCGACGACGGCGTGATAAATCCGCCGCGCGTTGCGAGCGTGGGCCGCCTCCGTGCGGCGGCGCATCACCGCCTCGGAGCGCCAGCGGCGGGAGAAGCGCAGCCAGAGATACGAGCCCAGCACGACGATCGTGACGAGGTGCGCCTTGATCACCCGCCAGGTGCTGATCACCGGCCAGCGGCGCGGCAAGGGCCGCGGTGAAGGCGCGCGCGTCGTGGCCTGATTCGTGGGCCGCGCGGAGGCGGCGGCGGTGGCGCTGGGCTGTTGCATCGGCTCGGCGGCGATGATAGCCCAGGCGCTCGTGGGCTTCACCGTCGATGTTGCGCGGGGTCGCCTGGTCGTGCCAGCCCGAGGCGCGACCGCGGCGCGGCGGGTCGTGCGTCTGCGGTCCGTTGCTCCGCCGCCCGGCGGGGCCTAAGCTCGGCTGCCGAGCCCTCTTCGGCGCGCAGTGCGCGCGCTGAGTGCGCGCGCTGAGTGCGCGCGCTGAGGGGCTGGATCGCGCGGTGTCGCCGCAGGGGCGCTGCTGCTGCAGGGGGCTTCTGCGGAAGGGAGCGATGTGATGAGTGAGGCTGAGCAATCAGAGGCGGCCGCCGGCGCTGGCGCCCCCGAGGAGGGCGGACGCCTGCGCGATGAACCGCTGCGGCAGCGGCTCGAGGCGCTCGTGCCCGATGTCTTGCGGCGCACGCTCTATGCTGGGCTGGGGGCGATCTTGACGCCCGAGGAGAGCATTCGGCGCCTGGCCAATGACTTTTCCTTGCCGAAGGACGTCGCCGGCTACCTGGTCGGGCAGGCGCAGACCACGAAGAGCGAGCTGGTGCGCCTCGTGGCGGCCGAGGTCAGGCGCGTGCTCGAGGGGATGCGCATCAACGAGGAGCTGCAGCGCTTGCTAACCAGCATGACGATCGAGTTGCGAACCGAGGTGCGCTTCGTTCCCAACGAGGAGCGACTGCAGCCCCAGGTCAAGCACGAGGTCCACGTGCACGAGGGGCGCGCGGCGAGACCGACCGAGGTCATCGTTCCGCCGCCGGGTCAGCCGGGCGGCGGCGCGGCTGGCGCTGTGCCCGCAGCCGACGACGACCCTCACTGAGGGAGCTGCAGCTCGAAGGTCGTGCCGACGCCGATGCCGTGGGCCCGAGCGAAGCCGGCCCGCACCTCGACGACCGTGCGCGATGGGCGGTCGACATCGCGCGGCGTCAGCGTCATCGGCTCCGTGTCGTGCACCACGCCAACCACCGCGCCCCGGCCGTCGACGAAGATCATGTCGAGCGGGAGCAGCGTGTTCTTCATCCAGAAGGGATGCTGCTCCTCGCGCTCGAAGAGGAAGACCATCCCCGCATCGGCGGCGAGCTGCTGGCGAAACATCAGGCCGCGCGCGCGCGCCGCTGGATCCCGGGCGACCTCGACGCGTAGCCGTACGGTGCGTCCGGGGGGGCGGAAAATCGCGACGGAGAGCGGCAAGGCCGCGTCCGCGCGCGGCTGCGGTGCAAGCTGGCGCGCTGAGCAGGCGAGGCTCGCGAGTGCCAGGGCCCCGGCGAGGGCGCTCTTTACCCGTGCTATCTTCACGGCGCCAAGCTAGCACGGGCACGGACCTCGCGTGGATCAGCAAGAAGGCCAACAAGCCGATAGTGCCAGGATCGGAGGCATCGCCGTCGTCGGCGTCGTTCCCGGGACGCACGACTTGATCACCGTGCGTGGTCGGCGCCTGCTGCGCGTCGCGGAGCTGCTCGTCCACCCAGCGGAGTGCGGCATCCCCCTGCTCGGCGAGGCGCCGCCGCAGGCCGAGCGTTGGCAGGACGAGGGCGCGCCGGAGCAGCCGCAGCGCGCGCTCGCTGCGGCGCGAGCCGGTCGCCGCGTCGTCTGGCTCACGGCCGGCGACGCGACCTCGGCAAACTGGCTACCCGCGCTGTCGGCGGAATGCGCGGCTGGCGGCGTGCCGCTGACCGTCGTGCCTGGCGTCGCTTCCGCCGGCTGGAGCAATGGTCGTCCCCTCGAGGGCTGCCGCATCCTCGTCACCCGCGCGCGGCAGCAAGCGGCGCAGACCTGCGCGCTGCTCGAGCAGCGTGGTGCCTTGGCGCTGACGATGCCGACGATCGCGATCGTGCCACCGCCGGATCTGGCGCCGCTGCGGGCCGCCGTGGCGGCGCTCCGCAGCTATCAACGCCTGATCCTGACCAGCGCCAACGCCGTCGCCGCGCTCGCAGAGACGCTCGAGCTGCGAGGGCTCGACGCCCGGATGCTCGCCGGGATCGAGGTCTGCGCGGTCGGACCGGCGACGGCCGAGCGCTTGCGCCAACTGGGCATTCGCGCCGACCTCGTCGCCAAGGATCATCGCGCCGAGGGATTGCTCGAGCTGCTGCCGGCGCGATGCGTTCCCGGAGAGCGCGTCTTGCTGCTGCGCGCCGCCCGCGCGCGCGACCTCTTGCCCGAAACCCTCCGTCGGCGTGGAGCGCAGGTCGACGTGGTCACGGCCTATCTCACGACCCTGCCGCCCGCCGAGCAGTGGCAGGCCGGATTGGCCGCGCTGCGGGCGAGGCAGGTCGAGATCGTGCTCTTCACGAGCGCCTCGACGGCCGAGCACTTTGCGCGCATCGTCGGCGACGGGTTGTCGGCGCTGCTCGCCGGCGTGACGGTGGCGGCGATTGGGCCGATCACTGGCGCTGCCTGCCGCGCCTTGGGGATGACGGTCGCGGTGAGCCCTCCGACCTTTACGCTGCCGGCGATGGTCGCGGCGCTCGAGCAGCACTTTTCCGCGCGTGAGTCGACGACACCGTCGCTCGCTCGCACGCACTGAACGGAGTCAAGATGCACTTCCCCGAATATCGCGCGCGTCGCACGCGGCGCAAGGCGAACGCCCGCCGGCTGATGCGCGAGACCGCGGTCGACGTCGGCCAGTTGATCGCGCCGCTCTTCGTCGTCGAGGGCCAGAATAGAGAGCAGCCGCTCGCCGCGTTGCCAGGCGTCTCGGCCTATTCGGTCGACCGGCTGGTCGAGGTCGTCGCCGAGCTGCAGCGCCGGGGCGTGGGTACCGTGTGGCTCGCGGCCTCCGTCGGCAAGCGCGACGAGCTGGCTCGCGCGGCCGTCGACAAGCGCGGCCTCCTGCCGGCGGCGCTGACGCAGCTGCGCGCGACGGCGCCGGAGCTGGTCCTGTTCTCCGACCTCGATTTGACGCCCTTCACCAGCCATGGGCATCCCGGGGTGCTGCGTAATCAGGAGCTCGACAACGACGCGACGCTCGAGCTGTTGACGGAGGCGGCGCTGCTGCACGGGCGCGCCGGGGCCGATTTCGTGGTGACCTCCGGTGCCGTCGACGGCGAGGTCGCGCTGGTGCGGGACGCACTCGACGAGGAGGGCCTCGACGACGTCGGTATCATCGCCCGAGCGGTGACCTTCGCCTCGGCCTTCAGCGCGGGTGGCTGGCATCGGGTCGGCGAGGGCGCGCCGGTCGACGTCGGCGGCTACCGCCTCGATCCAGCAAACGGCCGCGAGGCGCTGCGTGAGGCGACGCTGGACGCCGACGAGGGCGCCGACGCCTTGGTCGTCTGTCCGGCGCTCCCCTCGCTCGATATCATCGCAATGCTCGTCGAAGAACTCGATCTGCCGGTGATCGCGGCCGAGGGCAGCGGTGAGCACCGCCTGCACGCCCTGGCGACAGAGCGCGCCCTGCTCGACGGCGATCGCGCGCTGGTCGAACGGCTGATCTGCCTGCGACGGGCGGGGGCCGCCGCGGTCGCCAGCTTCGCCGCAGCTGAGGCGGCGCGGATCTTGACCCAGGCGTCCTGAGCCGCGAGCCAGCGCTGCGCGCGCGGCGCTCGTCAGGGTCGCGCATCGCGCCGCGTTCGGCGCGGCGGCGCCGCGTCCTTGGGCCAGACGCGCAGGCGGTAGGGTTGGTCGAGGCCCATGGGGGCCTCCTCCAGGCGCTTGCGCTGATCCTTGCGTCGCACCCGCACGAAGATCGGTCGCTCGCGATGCGCGCGAATGCCGCTGATGAGTTCGCTGGCGCCCTTGCCGTGCGCGTCGATGATCTTGTGCCGCGCGCTGCCCTGCCGCCAGATCTCGACCACGAGGTCGACCCCGGCGATGGCGCTGACCTCGCCGACTAGGCGGGGATGTGGCACCTCGACGCGGTAGGTGTCCTCGTCGCTCGTGCTGCCGAGAAGGCCCTCGACGGTCGTGCCCACCGCCAAGGAGTTGGCGCTGCCCTCGGCGTCGTTCGGCTCGAGCTCCCACGGTGCTGGAGGGGTCGCGAGCGCAGCCTCCAGGCGATAGGTATCGGTGACGTTCTCCGTCGGAATGCGGCCGACGTGCCAAACCTCACGCACCAGCAGGTAGTAGCTGCCGGTCGTGACGGGCCAGGCTGGCAGCAGCTCGCCGAGCCCGTGGCCAGCCGAGTCCGCGGCGGCCAGCCGCTGGCCACGGCCGTCGTAGAGCTCCAGGGTGAGGTCCATGTTCGGGAGCGCGCTGACCTGCGCCGTCAGCTGCTGGGCTGCCGATCCCACGACCACGAGGCGATACCAGTCGCGATCGGATTCGGCAGCGCTGAGGCGCTGGCCAAGCAAGCCGGTGACCGGCTGGCCGGGGCGCAGCAGCGTCGCGTCTGCCGGCGTGTCGTTGGGTTCATGCTCGCGTAAGGGCGCCAGCGCGGCGGGTTGGCGGATCGCGTAGCGGTAGAACGCGCCGCCCAGCAGCGCGAGAGTGCCGAGGAGGAGGGCGCCGCGCAAGAGCCGAGCGCGGCGCAGCCCGCGCGCGAAGAGGGCGGTCTCGGGGTCCGTGCCGAGCGTTTGGCCGCCGATCAAGGGCAGGGCATCGAGCTGGTCGGCGCGACGGCGCTCCGGTAGCTCGACGCGTCGGTCGAGATCGCTGGCGTCGCTCGGCTGCGGCAGTGCAGGCGCCGCGCTGTCGTCGCCAACGGCGCGGTTGGCGGCGCCGAGCAGTGCGTCCTTGAACTGCTGCGTGCTGGCGTAACGTTGCTCGCGCTCCTTCGCCAGGGCGCAGATCACCACATGGTCCACGGCCCTCGGCACGGCGCCGGCCGGCACCAGCTGGCTCGGCGGCACGACCGCCTCGCTCATGTGCTTGGTCAGGACGGCGAGGGGGGTCGGGGCCGCGAAGACGTGTTGTCCCGTCAGCATGCGGTAGGTCACGGCGCCGAGGCTGTAGATGTCACAACGCAGGTCGATGGGCAGCCCGCGGATCTGTTCGGGCGACATGTAGTGCGGCGTGCCGACCAGCGCACCGCGCCGCGTCTCCATCGCATCCTGCTCGCGATCGATCATCTTCGAGAGGCCGAAGTCGACCACCTTAACCAGGTCCTGTCCGGACTGCGTCCTCGCGATCTGGATGTTCTCCGGCTTGAGGTCGCGGTGGATGATCCCGGTCGCGTGCGCCTCGCTCAGGGCGTCGCAGACCTGGGCCAGCACCCGGACGCAGCGCGCTAGGGGCCATGCCCCCTGCCGCCGCAGCAACACGCCGAGGTTTTCGCCGGAGAGGTACTCCATCACCAGATAGAGCGTGTCGCCGATCTGACCAAAATCGAAGACCTGGACGATGTTCGGGTGGTTGAGTCGGCTGATCGCCTCCGCCTCTTGACGGAAGCGGGCGGCAACCGCGGGCTCCTGGCCGAGCTCGCGATGCAGCAGCTTGAGCGCTGCGATCTTGCCCATCCGCACGTGCTCGACCTTGTAGACGCTGCCCATCCCGCCGCGACCGATGCGCTCGATCACGCGGTAGCGGCTGTCGATCACACGGTCGATCCAGGGGTCGGCAGCAGGTGGGGCAGTGGGCTCGATCACGTCCGTCGTTTCCGCGGTCGCGGGGCGCCTGCGGGCAAGGCCGCCGAGGCGCGTGTAGGCGCGGCCTCTCCAGCCAGCGCGGCGAGCGTAGCGCAGCGCCTGGAGGGGGTCAAAAGGCCCCTGGCTGCGAGGACGTGCCCGCGTGGGCGCCGCCCTTGGTGCCGCCCACCGTGATCATCGCGTAGCGCGCGCGCTCCCCGTCGATCTCGATCACCGCCGCCGTGGCGCCCGACCACTCCCCCGTCGAAGGGTCGTTCGCGCGCTGATGATGAGGCAGCCCGTCGCTGCTGCCGACCTGGAGCAGCAGCGAGTCGCTCCAGACGCCGGGCGCGAGCGGGGAACCGTCGAGGCGGGTCGCCCGTCCCGCCGCTTCGTGGACGTGGCCGAAGACGCCGAAGCGCACCTCCGCGCTCGCGATCCAAGGGCGCAGCGCCGGGTCGCCGATGTTGATCGCGCCCCACGCTCGGTCGACTGCGTCGGGGCCGCGGCCGCGCGGTGGTCCGTGGGCCAGCAGCAAGCGTGGGCGCGCCGTGCCCCGCAGGCGCGCGCCGAGCAGCGCCAGGTCTGCGGCGTCGTAGCCGCAGCCTTGCGCTCCGGCCAGGGCGTGATGCGGCAGATGATAGCCGGCGACGCCAATCACGGTCAGCGCCGGCAGCGCGACAATCTGGGTGCGCGTCAGGTCGATCGCCGCCGGATCGGCGTGACGCAGCGCCGCCTGGAAGCCCTCGGCAGAGCTGCGATCGCCAGCCAGGGCGAGCAGCGTCCAGGGGCCACGCAGGGCCCGCAAGATCCGCACGGCGCCGACGAAGGCGCTGTCGATACCGCCCAGCACCGCCACGGCGTCGACGCGCGCCGCGGCGAAGCGGTCGACCAAGCGGGCCAACTGCGCCAGCGTCTGCGGCAGCGCCTCGTGCGTGTCGGCCAGGACGCCGAGACGCAGCGAGCCAGCGGAGCGCCTGGGTTGGCCGCTCCAGCCAGCGCTTGGCCGGGGCTCAAGTTGCCCGGCCCTCAGCGTCAGGAGCTCGAACGTGCCCAGGCGCCGGGGCGCCGTATCGGCGTCGCCGATCGGCGCGGCTCGCGTGCAGCGGACGAAGCTCGCGGCGCTCTCCCCGCCGCCGCCCGCCGCGGGCGCTCGCGCGCTGGCTTGCTCGCCGCCGGCGTCGGCCGCTGGCGACCGGGTGCAGGCGAGCGTCGCTGCTAGCAGCAGGCCCAACGCCGCCGAGCGCGCCAACCGAAAGCCGCGGGCGCGATTTGGATCGGGCCCGGGTCCCTGGTCGCGGTCTGCGAGCGCTCGATGCAAGGGGATCAGCCGACCTTCCCTCAGTTCGCCGCACCCATTCTAGATCGAATCGCAGGCCGGCGGCGCCAGCACGGCCCCCCGGCCGCGCTACCCCCGGCCGCGCTAGCCCCGGCTGCGTGGTCGGCTTTACAGCCCAAGAGCGCCGCGGTACAAGCCAGCGACGATGCGCATCCGCAGTCGATCTTTCGCTCGGCGGGGCCGCGCGAGCGTGGCGCTGCTGCTGCTGGCCGGTCTGGCCTGCAGCGATTCCGCCTTGCCGCGGCGCGACGGAGGCCTGCGGGATCGTGGCGTGGCCGCTCGAGACGGCGGCACGGATGCTGCGCTGGCGGCAAACATCGGCGCGATCTGCCGCGGCGTGGACGACTGCTTGCCCGGCTCACCGCTGTGTCTGACCTTCGATGAGGCGCGCGGGCTCGGCGTCTGCACCCGACCCTGCACCCCCGACAACCCAGCGACAGTCGATCCCCTGAACGAGGATGACTGCCGTCCGGCAGCCGAGGTGGCGTGTGCAGCGCTGACCGCGAGCGACGCCTTCTGCCTGCGCAAATGCACGCCGAGCCTGACGCGCGAGACCTGTCCGGCCGAACAGGTCTGCCATCCAGTCACCGACATCTGGCTCGAGACCCGCCATCGCGCGCTCTGCTGGCAGCCGCGCTGTCGGACGGACCGCGACTGCCCAGTCCGAGCAACGACGATCTGCGCCCGTGATGCCCAGTGCGCGGGTTTGGGCGCTGGCGCCTTCTGCGCCGCGGAGGGTCGCTGTGCGCTGCCCGGGCGCTGCGCGGCTACAGGACTCTGCGCGCCGCATCAGCACGGGCGCGCGGCCGCGCGCGTGGGTGATCCCTGCGTCGACGACCTCGATTGCCCCGCCAACGGCAGGTGTCTCGCCGACGCCCTGAGCGATGCGGACGAGCCCGTGACCCAGGCGACCAGCGTCGAGCGTTTCCCCAACGGCTACTGCACCGTGATGTACTGCGCCTTCGCCGATTCGCTGCCGGAGTACGACTGTCCGAGCGACGCGACCTGCCACAACGGCTTCGCCGGCGGGCGTTGTCTCCGACGCTGCGAGCCCGGCGATCCGGCGAGCTGTCGCGGACACGGGGCCGATCGAGGTGGTGACTACGAGTGCTACAGCTGGAATAACGCCGTCACCGGCGACGGACGGGACCTGGCGGACGCCCCCGTTTGCGGCGCGGCGGCGCTGGTCGGCTGCGCCACGCTGCCCTCGGGCGGTCGCTGCGAGCAACTCGCGGGTGCGGGCAATCCGACGCACATGGCCTGCCGCAGCAGCAGCACTGGGGCCGTGCTCAGTGAGGTCCGCAGCGCGGTGGGGCGCTGCCTCGACGACACGGCGAGCGGTGTGTACCGCGACGCTGTGGGCGCCGACGGCGGCCTCCCGCTCGACGGGAGCTAAGCGGCGCCTTCGGCCTCCGGCGCTCGCCGCCTCTGCTGCTGCCACTGAGAAAGGTCTACCGCGCGATTGGATATTGGATAGTGCGTGCGATTGGACGTGCGCGCGATTGGAAGTGCGCGCGATTGGAAGAGGGGGACGGCCGACCTACTCGAGCGCGGCGTTGAGGCTGGCCATCGCGCCGTCGAGCACCCGCTCGTTCGGGGCGCGATTGCCGTAGGTCGCGAGCGCGAGGGTTTCCCCTGCTGCGTGGAAGGTGCGCCCGGCGATGGCGACCGCCTCGGCGTCGCGAATCGCGAACGCGCGCACGATGCCGAAGGGCACCATCCCTTCGAAGCGGCCGCCGATGGTCGACATCATCTGGGCGGTCGCGGCGATGCCTTCACGCAGGACCGTCTCGCCTGCGGCGGCGATGACGATGCCGTTGGCGTCTGCCAGCACCGCGGCGCGCAGGCCCTCGTGGTCGAGCAGGGTTTGGAGCACGCGCTGCAGCGATCCATCGGTGTCAGCGAAGACCTCGACTGACGACTCCAGCCCGGCGCCACCCGCAGCGTCGTGCGCGGCGCTCAGCTCCGCCCGCAGGCGGCGGATCTCGTCGTTGCGCTTGGCCTCGGCGGTGGCGATGGCGTCGCGCTCTTCGAGCAGGTGCTTCAGGCGTTCGTCGGTGGCCTCCAGCCGCTGGACCGATTCGCTGGCGAGCTTCTCGGCTTGCTTGAGCCGTCCCTCCGCCTGCACGCGCGCCGCCTGCCGAGCGTTGGCCTGCTCGAGCGCCTGATCGCGTGCCCGCTCGGCAGCGGTGGCGCTGTCGCGCATACGATCGAGCTCGGTGGTGTTCTGCCCGAGGCTCTTCTCCAGGGCCTGGAGCCGCTGGCGCTGCACGGCGAGGTCCTTGGTGGCCTCGAGATGCGCCGCCTGCGCCTGCTTGAGCTGCTCGCCGGACTGCTTCCGGAGGCGCTCCAGCTCTCCCTCGAGCGCCCTCGTCACCTTTTTGCCGTGGGCGATCACGATCGCCGCCCCGATGGCGCCGCCGGCGACCAGACCCACCAGCACCGACTGAATATCCATGCTTGGATGCCTCCACAGTTTTCAAGCGAGGCTGCGACGTTACGATGGCGCGCGCGCCGCCGTCAAATCGCTGGGCTGCTTCGCGCAGCCAGCCGGCGCTGGCTTGGCAATGGACAGACGTTCAGTATAAAGTGGCTCCAATCGCCCTCGCCGAGCGCTGACGGGAGGGCAGCAGCAAGGGGTTGGTGGCCTGCGCGCGGGCCGCGGCCCGGGCTGCGGAAGGAGCAAGGAGCAAGCTGATGCAGCGGCTGGAGCGAGACGGGGATGTGGTCGAGCTCGAGGGCGGGCGAGGCGAGCCCGGGCGCGGCGCGCTGACGGCGCGCCAGGCGCAGGTCCTCGCCTACATCGGCGAGTGCATCGAGGCCAGGGGGTTTCCGCCGACGCTGCGGGAGATCGGCGAGCGTCTCAGCATTCGCAGCACCAACGGGGTCAACGATCATCTCCGCGCGCTCGAGCGCAAGGGCTACCTCGAGCGCGAGCTGTGGAAATCGCGCGCGCTGCGGCCGGTCGGAACCACCTCGGTGGTCAGCGTCCCCTTGCTTGGGCAGGTCGCCGCGGGGCAGCCTCAGCTCGCCGTCGAGCAGAGCGACACGTCGATCAAGGTCGATCGCTCGCTGCTCGGGAGCGCCCCTCCCGGCGAGGTCTTCGCGCTGCGCGTGCGCGGCGACTCGATGATCGAAGACGGCATCCTCGATAGCGATTACGTCTTCGTCCGTCGCCAACCGACGGCGCGCGCCGGCCAGACGGTGGTGGCGCTGATCGACGACGAGGCCACGGTCAAGCGCTACTACCCCGACGGTGACGAGCTGCGCTTTCAGCCCGCCAACGCGGCGATGGCGCCCATCGTCGTGCATTCGGGCGAGGGGCGAGCGGTGCAGCTCCTCGGGGTGGTCGTCGGCGTCTACCGCCGCCTTTGACCGGCCCTCGCTGGGAGGCGTCGCCGCCGATGCTACGCGCCGTCGCCCTGGACGATGCGCGCGAGCAGCTCGAACTCGCGACCGCTCGGGTTATTCGGCAATGGCCGCAGGAAGGTGACGATCACGCGCTTGTCATCGAGCGCGCAGGCGGCGGCGCGTTGCGCACCGGGCGGCTGCAGGTCCACGGCGCCGGTCGCCGACTGAGCGTCGAGCAGCGGTAGATCGACGCCCGCGCCGACCGGGGCATCGCCGCTGGCGCTGACGCGCCGCTGGCGCAGCCCGCGAATCGCCGCCTGCGTGCGCTGCTGAGTCGTCCAGAGCGCCAACAAGCTGCGACCCCCACTGCTGGTCAGCACCGGGTCGAACTGGTCCATTTCGGTGGCCTCCTTGTCGGCTTCCTCGTGGTTGACGATCCACTCGAAGTCGTCGAGGGGCGCGGGCGCCGCAGAGAAGCGGCGCGCGTGGATGCCGCGGCCGCTGGCGTCGGGGCCCTGCTCATCGATGTCGTGCCAGATTGCGAGGTAACCGCCAGCCTGCAGCGGGGCGAGGTCGAGGCCGCTGGCGAGGCCCTGCTTGCTGCGGGCGAGCAGCAGGGGTTCAGTGCCGCGCGGCGCGCCCGTGCTGTCGTAGGCGCGGACCTCGATGTCGGCCGTGCCCTGGTTCAGCTTGATCCAGCTCACCGCGAAGTGGTCCGGCCCCGCGGCGAGGGCGGGTCGGATCAAGCTCTGATCGCCGGCGGTTTGACTGGCGGCCGCGAGCTTCTCGAGGCGTAGCGTCAGGCCCTCGGGCACGAGGCGGGCGACGGCGATTTGATGGCGTGCCGACGCGCCGCTCCCCACCGCTTGGGACCATGCAGCCGCATAGGTTGGACCGCTGGCCACGTCCCGCGCCGGGAGCACGGCGAGATCGGGGTTGGCTACCTCAGTGGCTGCTGGATCGCTGAGCGTCACCGCACCGCCGCCGAGCTCTTGACCGGTGGCATCGAAGGCCATCGCGACGATCGCCGGCGCCAGTCCCGAGGCCCGTCGGCGCCAGATCACCGCGAACTCACCGGCTGGCAGCATCGCCACCGCGGGCATCTCGTCGCTGCCGGAGCTCGAGGGGATGTCGACGAAGCGACCCTCGTTGAACTTCCCGCTCGCATAGAGCCGAGCGCTGACGCTGCAGGCTACGGGCTCGCTGAGCTGGCAGGTCTCCCAGACCACGACGAAGCGCCCGTCACCGGCCGAGGCCACCTGGCGGCCCGTGGCCTCGAGCGCAAAGTCGGTGGCCAGCACCACGTCTCGGCGAATCGAATGGACCGCGTCGAGCAGCAGGGTTCGCTCGCTGATCCCGCCGACGGCAAGGCTGCCGGCCTGGGCGTCCGCGCCCACGCCGAGCGGACGGTCCTGGCCGTCGACGGCCTGCACCGTGACGCCCGCCGGCCCGCGCCTTCCGTTGGCCACGATGTTGATGAGCGCCTCGGCGTTGCCCGCCTCGCGCTGCACGAACACCGGACTTCCCGCGAGCGGAAGGAGCTTGGTCTGCGTGCGCTCGGTGGAGCCTGGCGGGATCTCCAGCGCCACGAGCAGGGCGGCCGTCTCGGCCGTGTCCACGCCCGGGCGCGGCCTGACCGTGATCACCAGCGCAGTGTCGAGCGGCCCGCAGCCGACGCTCGCCAGCACAAGGCCTAGCACAGCGGCATCGCGCGCGCGCCGCTTCGTCGTCGCGGCGAGTTGGTCTTGGGCTGGCCTGAGGATGGTCGACCTCGTTCGTCGTGAGACGCAGCTTAGCGCAGCGGCGGCAGCGCCCACAGCGGCAGCGTGGAGGGATTCAGCGCGTGATGACGCGGCTGGCTAGCATAGTGGGCACCGACGGCCGTTGCGCTCGCCACCACCGCCGTGCTGATCGCCGTCCAGAACCACCACCGGCGGTAGAAGGGCGCCTGGTCCACCGGCTCCGCGGTGAAGCGCGTGGTCAGCCCGGGGCCGAGCAGCGCCTTGGCGGCTGGTCTCGAGGTCGGGTTCGCGGCTGGATTGACGCCCGCGCGCGCCGCCTCGCCCGCCGGTCCGCTGGCGACGGCTGCTTCGGCGCCCTCGCCCCAGACGACGACGTCCTGGCTGCCCTGGGCCTGTTCAAAGGGCGCGCCCTTTCGCGGGGGCGACGCTGCCGCTGGCGTCGTCGCCGAGCCCTTCGCCCCCGTCCCGGTCGCCGGCCGCGCCACCAAGGGCTGGAGCTCGGCGATCAGCGCGAGCACGGCCTCGCGGTTGGGGGCCTCCGGCAGGCGGGCGAGGTAGAGCTTGTAGGTGTAGATCGCGCGCTCGTGGGCGCCGAGGTTCCGATGGCATTGAGCGATGTTGAAGAGCAAGCCGGCCAAGGGCGCGAGGCGGAAGGCGCGATCGTAATCGGCGAGCGCCGCCCGGAAGTCGCCGGCGGCAAAGGCGGCCTCGCCGCGGCGGAAGTGGCGCCGCGCCCGGGCCTCGCGCAGCGCCTCCGCGCGGGCGGCGCGCGGCTTCGCTGCGGCCTCCGCCCTCCCCGCACCCCCCAACGCGAGCAGCATCGACAGCGCCAGGACGAGCCCCGAACCCGCGCGGGACGGTAGGCGCTGAGCGTAGGCGCAGCGCGGCGGGCGCGACGAAACGAGCGAATTGAAGGTGCGCGGCAGCGGCAGCATGAACGTCTCTTGTTGACTGTATCGACTTCGAGGCCCCTGTCCAGGCCGCTCGCAAGACGATGATCGGCGGGCCGAGGGCCCGCGGCGGCGCTGCCGGAAGCTCAGCGCGCGAAGGGGTCCACGGTTTCGCCGGGCGAGATCGGCCGCGGCCTGCGCTGCCTCGGTCGGCGGGCCGCGCGCGGTGCTGGCGTGGTGGCGGGGCGCCGCGCGTCGGGATGCCCGTCCGCGGTCGTCGCTGCTTCCGCTGCAGCCAGGTCGGCGGCCTTCAGCCCAACCATCGGCTCCAGATTGACCCAGACCACGGTCCCATCGCGGACGCGCACGCGCTCGCGGGCGTCAAGATGCCCCGGCAAGCGGAAGATGAACTCCAGCGGCTCATGCTGCAGCGGCACATCGAGCGTCAGCGGTGTCGTGCCCAGGCTTCGGCGCTCGCCCTGCCGCTGCACGGACGCGCCGGCCGGCTCCGTGTTGAGCTGCAGCCGAGCCACCCCGCTCGGGCTGCCGGCGCCGCGGGGGCCGCCGGTGGGGAGCGCGATCCCGAGAGGCATGCCCGAGGGGTTCACGCGGGCGCCGTTTGCGCTGGTCATGGGGACCGGGACGAGGGTGCTGCGGAGGTTGCCGCTGCCCCCAAGGCCCGCCGCGAACCAAAACGCGGCGACCGCGCTGAGGATGACGCCTGCCCCGAGCGCGGGCCACTTCCACCGCCAGCGTTCGCGCGCATGGCTTCGATCGTGGGGTTGATCGGTCGGGCGGGTCCGCCGGGCCGTCTTGGCCGCGCCCGTGGCGCGCAGCAACTCATCGCGCAGGGCCGTCGCGCTCGGATAACGCTGCTCCGGATCCTTGGCCAGGCAGCGCATGACGACGCGCTCGAGCTCGGGCGGCACCTCGGGCGGGTCCGGGAGCTGCGCGAAGGGCAAAGGCGCTTCGTTGAGGTGCTTGAGCACGAACTCGCCGAAGGACTTGGCGCGAAAGAGCGGGCGGCCGGCGAATATCTCGTAGAGGATGGCGCCGAGCGAGTAGATGTCCGTGCGCTGGTCAACGGAGAGGCCGCTGGCCTGCTCGGGCGACATATACGCCGGCGTTCCGAGCACCGAACCGATCGCCGTCTGCAGGCTGCTATCGGTGGCGCTCAGGCCTGTCAGCTTGGCGACGCCGAAGTCGAGCAGGGTGACGTGGAGTCCCTTCGCCTCGCTCTCACTGACGTAGATATTGTCCGGCTTGAGGTCGCGATGAATGATCGCCTTGTCATGGGCCGCCTCGAGCGCGTCACAGACCTGCAGGGCGATCTCGAGCGCGTGCGGTAGCTCGAGGCGCCGGCCGCTGTGGCGGATCAGCTTGCCGAGATCCTGACCTTCGAGCAGCTCCATGATGAAGAAGGTCTCGCCGCTCTCCAGTACTTGGTAGTCCGCGATGTCGACGATGTTGCCGTGGCCGATATCGTTGACGGCCCGGGCCTCGTTGAAGAAGCGGCGCACGGCCTCGCGGCGGGCGGCGTATTCCGGCCGCAGGAGCTTGAGCGCGACCTTGCGCCCGAGCATTACGTGCTCGGCGCGATAGACGGTGCCCATGCCGCCGCGGCCGAGGACGCTCACCAGACGGTAGGAACCCAGCACGCGGCCCAGGTTGGTGTCCGCGGCGCCATCGGCCCCCGTCGCGCGGGCGACCTTGCGGAGGCCGCCTGCGGAGCGGTCGGCGGTCGACGCTGCGGCGCTGCCGGTGCGCGGCCCTGAGCGACCCCGTGGGGTCGAAGCCTCGACCCCTGGCGCGGACGCGCCGCTCGGAACGCGTCGGTAGGCTTGGCGCGTCGGCTCCGCGACGGCGCGCGCGTGTCGAGCGCTGTCGACGATGCGCCGGGCGGTGCGCTCCTCGGCGGAGACCCCGCCCTCGGCGCCGTCGCCCGTTTCATCGACGACGCCCTGGCTCTCGGCGCTCTGGTCCAGCCGCTGCGTTGACGCCACGTCCGCGCTCCTCGGAATCCGGTCGGTGCCGGAGCTTCCAAGTATAGGGTCGACGCCGTGGGCGCTCAACGCGGCGCGTGCCCGGCGCCCGGCCCGCCCTTCGCCCCGGCGCGCAGGGCGTGACCGTCAGTAGCCGCGCTTCAGCTCGGTGTCCGGGTAGTAGTGCTGGAGAATCTGCTCGAAGGTCCGGCCGGCCTTCGCCATGCCGATGGCGCCCGTTTGGCACATCCCCACGCCGTGACCCCAACCGCCGCCGCTGATCTCCAACGCGAGCGGCACCGCCTTGCCCTGCGCGTCGCGCGACGGGTGCACGACAAACATCGAGCTCGGCAGGCCACCGAAGAGGCGCCTAATCGTCAGCTCGCCCTTGACCTCGCGGGTTCCGCTCGAGCCCTCGAGGCGCAGCAGATTCACCCGTCCCGAGCGGCCGCGGCGCAGCACGACGACCGCGCGCAGCGCACCGAGGGCGAGCGGGCGCAGCAGCTCGCTCAGGCGTGCGGCGCTCAGCACGACGCGCCAGCGCAACTTGTCGCGGTTCATCCCGCTGCGGGCGCACCAGCTCTGCGGGCGGTGTGCGATCCAGGCCTCGATCGTCTGCTCGGTGATGCCCTGTCCGAAGCGGCTGCGATCGGTGGCGTCGCCGCCGTCGAGGCGACCGCGCAGGGCGCTGTCGGGCGCGGCTGGCCAGACCGCGTCGTTGTCTTCGCCGTGGCCGCCGCAGTGGGCGGAGTAGAGGGCGCTGACCAACCCGCCCTTTCGCCGATTCAGCACCAGCCCGCGGGTGGCGGCGACGGCAGCGGTCGTGGCGGGATGCTCGGAGCCGACGCCGCGGTAAACCTGGCAGTGCTGCCAGGAGCAGATGCGATAGGGATCGGTAAGGTGCCGCGTGCCGATCTTGGCCAGGAGATCGCCCCGCGCGGCCACGGCTTGGGCGGCGAGCGCCGCGGGCGGCGCCGAGGGAAAGATCTCCGCCGGCACGAGCCCTGCCAGCAGCTTGTCCGCAGGCACCGCATTGACGACCACGAGGCGCGAGCTGCGGTCGACCGTGACGTAGACCTGGCCCCAGTACGCATGCGTTGGACCACCCGCGCGCAGGCGCAGCGCGAGCTGCCCTTCGGGTGTCGCCGGCGCGAACCACAACGCATTGAGCGCCCGGACGCGGAGGCCACTGCGCGGATCGACCGCTTCGAGCAGCGCGGAGGGCTGCTTCCGCAGCTGGGAGACGACGCTCGTCGCCTCGTCGACGGAGCCCGTGACGAGGCTCTGCGCCCGCTTCCGCGCGGCCTCCGCGCTGGGCCACGGTCCATCGGCGAGGAGGAAGGCGCGGTTGTCGAAGACGTGACCCTTGACGCCGAAGACCGTGCCGATCTCGATCAGTCGCGGCTTGAGCCCACGCTGCCGCCAGCTCGCGAAGAGCGCGGGGAGCTCGCCGGTAAGGCCGACCCCGCGGCTGCCGAGCACGGAGAAATACTCGAGCTCCGCCGGCGCGATGGGCTCGAGGTGAATCTGCCAGCTCGTGCCAGCGATCACCTCGGGACCGTCCTCGCCGTCGGGCAGGAGCCGCGGCGGCACACTGGCCTCGATCGTCGCCAGGTCGAGTCCCTCGGCGATCGCAATCGAGATGATCGGAACGCCCCGGCGATCGAAGGCGAACTGGTTGCTATAGAGCGCGCGCAGCTTGTCGCCGCGGCTGAGCTCGTCGCCCCGCGACGCGGCGGGGACAGCCAGCCCGCAGAGCACGAAGGCGAGGGGGAAGAAGGGACGCATCGGCGCCCATGCTAGGGCGGCGTGCCGTCGCTGAGCAAGCGCTCAGTCCTGCGCCAAAGAACCGAAGTGCGAGGAGGGGGATTCGAACCCCCACAGGTCGCCCCGCCAGCCCCTCAAGCTGGTGCGTCTACCAATTCCGCCATCCTCGCGGCGTCGAGCGCGGCCGATGATAGACGGAACGCTCCCTCTGTCAACAGTCCGTTGATTGATTGCGGGCCGAGCGCAGTGGGGCGCCGCGGAGCGCGACCGAGGCGCGGGGACGTGGCCCCCTGCGCCCCTAGCCCGTGCGCCGAATCAGGTGGAAGCCGAACGCGGTCTCGACCACGCCACTCGTGCCGCCGACCGGCAGCGCGAAGGTGGCTTGTTCGAAGGCAGGCACCATCTGGCCCCGGCCAAACTGGCCGAGGTCACCGCCCTGTTGCCCCGAGGGACAGTCAGAGTGCTGACGTGCCAGCGTCGCGAAGTCGCCACCGCCGGTGAGCTCGGCGCTCAGCGCCGCGATGTGCTCCTCGGCCTCCTGCTTCGAGCGCGTCGCGCTCGAGCGCGACGACCCTCTGTACATCAGCAGGATGTGCGAGGCTTTTGCAGTATCGGACATGATCACCCCCTTGGGCGCTCGCTGGCGCCGCTGCGAAACACCGAGGTCTCGATAAATCGACCCGCGACTTTAGCAGGGGTTTCCCGGACTGTCAGTTCCCAGGGGATGCGCGACCGGCCCGCGCCTTCGGGTGCGAGCTCCGCTCCTCGACGCCGTGCTAGGGTGCGGCCAACGCTTCCTCAAGGTCGCTACAGATGACGCTGCGCGCCGTGTGCAGCGACCGGGTGGTCTGATGCACGAAATCCCGCTGCTCGCCGAGCTCGCGATCATGGCGGCTGTTGGCGTGGTGGTCTCGGCGCTGCTGTCACGGCTGCGCCTGCCCACGGTGGCGGGCCTGCTCGCCGCTGGAGCGCTGCTGGGCCCCTTCGGGCTCGGGCGCGTGGGCGAGGCGAGCGGCATCGAGACGCTGGCCGAGGTCGGCGTGGTGCTGCTGCTCTTCACCATCGGACTCGAGTTCTCGGTCGCACGCTTCACGAAGATCTTTCGCTCCTTCGCGCTCGGCGGGGCGCTGCAGGTCAGCGCCACGATCGGCGCGACCGCGGGGGTCGCCCTCGCCGTCGGCATGACGCTCGCGCAGTCCGTCTTCATCGGCTTCGTCGTCGCCATGTCGAGCACCGCGATCGTGCTGCGCTTGCTGGGCGACCGCGGTGAGCTCGACGCACCGCACGGGCGCTTCATCGTCGGTACGCTGATCTTTCAGGACCTCTGCGTGGTGCCGATGGTGCTGCTGGTCCCGGTGCTGAGCAGCCGCATGCCCTGGAGCGCCGCAGCGCTGGCGACCGGCGTCGCCCTGGGCAAGGCCGCCCTGCTGGTGACGGGCGCGTTGTTGGTGGCGCGCATCGTGGTGCCACGCCTGCTGCGCTGGGTCGATGCCAGCCGCAGTCGCGAGTCCTTCCTGCTGGCGATCCTCGCGATCTGCGTCGGCACGACCTGGCTCGCGTCGCTCGCTGGCGTGTCGTTGGCCCTGGGCGCCTTCGTCGGTGGCATGGTCGTCGCGGACTCCGACTTTCAGCACCGCGCGATGGGCGACATGCTGCCGCTGCGCGACGCCTTCGTCAGCGTCTTCTTCATCTCGCTCGGGATGCTCTTCGACGGCCGCCTCTTGCTTGCTCGACCGCTCGCGGTCGGTTTGTTGTTGCTCGGGTTCCTCGCGGCCAAGGGAGCGCTGGCGACTCTTTCGGCCTTAGTCATGCACCTGCCGGCGCGGGCGGCCTGGCTCGCCGGCGTTGGGCTGGGCCAGTTTGGCGAGTTTGGCTTCGTCCTGATCCGGCTCGGGCAGGGCTCCGGGCTGGTCGACCGCGAGACCGGAAGCGTGCTCCTCGCTGCGGGGATCCTCAGCATGTTTCTCGTCCCCTTGCTGCTGCGACTGGCGCCGCGCGTGACCTTCGCCGAGCGCGTGTTGGCGCCGCTGGCCCGACGCACGACGGGCTCCGCGTTGCGCGTCGACGCGGAGGTGCGGGCGCTCGCCGACCACGTCGTCGTGGTGGGATACGGCGTCGCCGGTCGGCTCGTCGCGCAGGCCTTGGGCGCCTGCGGGCTCGACCACGTGGTCCTCGACCTCAACGCCGAGACGGTGCGACGCGCCCGCGCGGCCGGCGAGCCGCTGCACTACGCCGACGCGACCAGCAGCGAGGCCCTGAGCCTGGTGCGCGTCGGGGCCGCGCGCGCGGTGGTCGTGCTGATCAATGATCCAGCGGCCGCGCTGCGCGTCGTCGACACCGCGCGGCGTGTCGCGCCGGCCGTGCCCGTCATCGTCCGCAACCGCTATTGGGCTGATCATGCGCAGCTGGTCGATCTCGGCGCGACCGAGGTCGTGACCGAAGAGGTCGAAGCGAGCGCTGAGGTCGTGATTCGCCTGTTGCGCCAGCTCGAGGTGCCACGCAACGTGATCGAAGAGCAGGTGCGCGCGATGCGGCAACAGCTGCAAACGTCGCGGCGCAACATCACGCTGCCGCGCAGCGCGCTCGCCGATCAGCGCTCGCTCTCGGATCTGAAGATCGACAGCGTCCTGGTCGAGGAGCGCGGCGCGGCGGTTGGGCGCACGGCCCGGGAGATCGCCGTTCGCGAGCGCACGCGCGCCCTGATCGTCGCGGTGCGGCGCGGCGACGAGCTGCTCGATCATCCCGATCCCGACGAGCCCTTTTGCCACGGCGATGTCGTCTACCTCGTCGGATCAGGGGCGGCGATTCGCCAGGCCACCGCGTTGTTCGCCGGATCGCCCAGGCCGGGGGCCTGAGCGCGGTCGCGCGCGGTCCAGCGCTCAGACACGAAGCAGCTTGATCAGGTCGCTCGGACCGTCCGGTCGACTGCCGGCGGCGAAGACCACCAGCTCGCCCGCGTTGACGAGGCCTGCGGTCACCGCGGCGCGGCAGACCTCGGCAAAGGCCTGATCGGCCGAGCGTGGGGTCGACGCCAGCAGTAGGGGGACGACGCCCCAGCGTAGCGCGAGCCGCCGGCAGATCGTGGCGTGCTCCGAAGCGGCGACCAACTGAGCGCCTGGTCGGTACTCGGAGGTCAGGAGGGCGACCGCCCCGCTCTCCGTGTAGCAGAGGATCGTCGCGCAGCCGAGCGTCGCTGCCGCCGCGACACAGGCCCGAGCCACGGCGCTGGTGCTGTCGCGTTGACCGAGCGCCTCGGGCGGAGCGACGACGCGCTGGCGATAGAGCGGGGAGGCCTCGGTCTCGCGGATGATCGCGTTCATCGCGCGCACGGCGGCCACGGGATAGGCGCCGGCCGCCGTCTCGCCGGAGAGCATCACGGCGTCGGTGCCGTCGAGCAGGGCGTTGGCCACGTCCGAGGCCTCCGCCCGGGTCGGGCGCGCGTTGTGTCGCATCGACTCGAGCATCTCGGTGGCGGTGATGACCAGCCTGCCGGCCGCGTTCGCGCGCTCGATCAACGCCTTCTGGGCCATCGGCACGCGCTCCGGACCGATCTCGACGCCGAGGTCGCCACGCGCGACCATGATCCCATCGGCCGCCTCGACGATGGCGTCGATATCGACCAAAGCCTCGGCGGTTTCGATCTTGGCGACGAGCGGGACGTCGCCGATCAGCTGGCGCGCCTCTCGCAGATCGTCGGCCTTGCGGACGAAGGAGAGCGCCACATAGTCGACGCCGAGCTGTCGCCCGAGGACAATGTCGCGCCGATCCTTGACCGTGAGCGAGGGCACCGAGAGCGCGACGCCGGGCAGGTTGAGGCCCTTGTGATCGCTCAGCTCGCCGCCGATCTCGACCACGCAGCGGACGCGGTCCTGCGCGCTCGCCGTGACCCGCAGCACCACCCGACCGTCGTCGAGCAGGATGCGGTCCCCTGGATGGACCTCCCGCGCGAGGGGCTGGTAGCTGCATGGGAGCTCGTCGGCGCGCGTGCTCTGCGCCGCCGCGATCATCGTCAGCGCGTCGCCGGTTTGGACGACGACGCGGCCGCCTGGGAGGTGACCAAGACGCAGCTTCGGCCCCTGGAGGTCCTGGAGCACGGCGACCTGTCGTCCGCGCTCTGCGGCCAGGCGTCGGACGGTGGCGACGCGCTCACCGTGCTGCACCGCGTCGCCGTGCGAGAAATTAAGGCGGAAGGCATCTGCCCCTGCATCGAGCAACGCGCCGATCGTTCCCTCGTCGGAGGACGCGGGCCCGAGCGTGCAGAGGATCTTCGTCCGTTGGTCAGCCGGCCGGGTGCTCATCGGTCTCCATCCGCTCGCGCCACCGCTGCTGCGGCCCTGCTTGGCGCTGAGTCTCCATCTCGTCCTGCGGGTCCACTGTGCTGGAGCGAGCACCGACCCCGCAGGGGCGGTACTGGCGGCGAGGGCGACAATAGGCCGCGAAACACCGCCCCCACAAGTCAGCCGCAGGTGGCCTGCGCTGGAGGCACCGCAGGCGGCCCGTGGCCCGTCGAATCGGAGAGACGACGCGCCGGCCAAGATGCTAGACAACCAGACGCGGCTGGTGAGGCCGGTCGCTCGATGATCGTGAACATCATGCTCTTAATCGCGAGCAACCGTCGGGTCGCGGTCTTGCTGGGCGTGCTGCTCGCCGCAGGTGCGTTGCTCGGCGGCTGCGCGACCTCGCGACTGCACAGCAGCGGGCCGCCGCCGCTCATTGCCACCAGGAGTGCCAATACGGTGTCGAAGCTCGACAACGGGATGCGGGTCATCGTCCGACCCAACCACCGCGCAGCGGTCGTTGCGCTTCAGCTCTGGATCGACACCGGCAGCGCTGACGAGTCGGATGCGCTGGCCGGGGCCGCGCACGCCCTCGAGCACATGGTGTTCAAGGGGACCGCGCGGCGCGGCGTCGGCGATATCGCGCGCGCGATCGAGTCCGTTGGCGGTGACGTCAATGCCTGGACCTCGGTCGATCATACGGTCTTCCACGTCACCATGCCGGCGCGCGAGTGGCGGCGAGGGCTGGCCGTGCTGGCCGACGCCGTGCTCAACGTCAGGCTCGACGAGGCCGAGCTGCGCAAGGAGATCGAGGTCATCCTCGAGGAGATCAAGGAGAGCGACGACAATCCGGCCAGCGTCGCCACCCAGGAGCTCTTTGGGTTGGCCTTCGAGCGCCACCCCTATCGGCGTCCGGTGATCGGTTGGGCCGCGACCGTTCAGCGCTTTCGCCGCGCGGCGCTCGAGCGCTTCCTGCGCCAGTCCTATACGCCGGGTCGGATGGCCTTGGTCGTCGTCGGCGACGTTGACGCTGCGCGCGTGTCCGCGCGCGCGGCGCGCATCTTCGGCACCACTCCGGCGGCAAACCTGCGCCGCGTGCCGCGCGCCCCGCGCGTGCCCGAGCCTCCGCAGCGGCGGCTGCGCGTGCGGACGGTTCAGCGCCCCTGTCGCGAGGCTCAGCTCGCGCTCGGCTTCAGTATTCCGGAGCTGACGGCCGCCGACAGCCCGGCCCTCGATCTCGCCGCCGTGATCCTCGGTCAGGGCGAGGGCGCGTGGCTGGTGCGCCGCGTCAAGGACGAGCAGCAGGTCGTCACCGACATCGCGGCCTATGCCTATGCCCCACGCGAGCCGGGGTTGTTGATCGTCAATGCGGCCAGCCGCCCCGAGCGCGTGGTCGAGGCGGCGGCGGCGATCGCTGAGCAGCTCAGTCTCCTGGCGCAGGTCGGTCCGACACGCGCCGAGCTCGAGCGCGCTCGGGCGTTGGTCGAGGGCGACGCGGTGCACCAGCAGGAGACGGTGCAAGGGCAGGCTCGCCAACTCGGCTACTTCGAGTCCGTCGCTGGCGATCCCGACTTCGACCGGGGCTATCTCGAGCGTGTGCGGCAGGTCGACGCCGCGCAGGTGATGGTGGTCGCCCGTCGCTACCTCAGGGCGGAGCGGCTCAGTCTCGTGGCGCTCACCTCGCATGTCGACGCGCGCCTGGAGGCCGACCTCCGCCAGGCGGTGGTGGCCGCGCTGCGGGCGCCGGTCCGAAGCAAAGAGGCGCTCGTTGCGCGGGCTCCCGTCCCGACCCGCTGGCGCCTGCCCGGCGGCGCGCGCCTGGTGTTGCTGCCTGATCCCTCGGTGCCGATCGTGGTGATGCGCGCCGCCTGGCTCGGCGGTCTGCGCTACGAGACGGCGGCGAACAACGGCATCAACAATTTGCTTGCCGCGCTGGCCACGCGCGGAACGCTGACGCGTAGCGCCGACGAGGTCAATGGGGCGGTCGAGCGCATGGCGGGGTCGATTGGTGGTTTCTCCGGGCGCAACAGCTTTGGCCTGCGGCTCGACGTGCTGGCCCGCTTCCAATACGAGGCGCTCGAGGTGCTGGCCGACTGCGTGTCCAACCCCGCGTTCCACCCCGCCGAGGTCGCGGGGCGGCGCCGCGAGGCGCTGGACGAGTGGGAGGCGCGCGCGGACGACCCAATGACCATCGCCCTCGACTTGTTCGCCGCCAAGACCTATCGCCGCCACCCCTACCGGCTCAATCCGCTGGGAACGCCGCGCTCGATTTCTGGCCTCCGTCGCGACGCGCTGGCCGCCTACTATCAACGATACTTCACGGTGGATCGGCTCGTCCTCGTGGCCACGGGCGACCTCGATGTCGAGGGGCTGCGGGCGCGCTGCCTGCGGCTCTTTGGCCGCAAGCCGCGTCGCGTGGCCTTCCGCGCGCCGACGCCCGCGGCCGAGCCGACGGCGCGGGCGCCGCGCTTGGCGGAGCTGACGTTGCCCAAGGCGCAGGCGCAGGTTGTCGTCGGCTATCCGGGCACCACCTTGCGCAGTCGTGACCGCCACGCGCTCGAGTTGTTGGCGGCGCTGCTGGCGGGCCAGGGGGGGCGTCTCTTCCTCGACCTCCGCGACGGCCAGGGCTTGGCCTACCGCTTGGACGCCTTCTCGCAGGAGGGCCTCGAGCCCGGGCGCTTCGTCCTCCATGTGGCCACCTCTGCAGATAAGGTCCAAGCTGTGCTCGAGGGTATTGCGCGGCACGTGGCGCGACTACGCGAGGATGAGGTCAGCGCCAGCGAGCTGCGCCGGGTCCAGCGCTATGCGATTGGCACCCATCAGATCGCGCTGCAGCGTAAGTCCACGCTGGCGTCCTGCCTGGCCTTCGACGAGCTCTACGGCTTGGGCTTCGCCGCCTATCGGCGCTATGCCGATGAGGTCGCGGCCGTCACTCCGGCCCAGCTCCGCGCCGTCGCGCGGCGCTACCTGGTCGAGCAGCGGCGGGTGGTCGCCATCGTGCGTCCCGAGGGGGCTTAGCAGCCCAAGCATCGACCTCAGGCTGTCGCTCCGGACCTCGCTCGGTCCGCAATCGATCAACGGGCGCTTAGGCCAAGAGCAGCACGTAGGCGTCGTAGATCGCGTGGGTGTAGACCGCTGTGGCGAAGCCACGCAGCAGGTAGATCGCAGCGAAGAACGCGCCGGCGAGCGTGCGGTAGATCAGCGGGTAGAGGGCGACCTCACCACGCAGCAGCTCGGGGTGGTGCGCCGCCGCGAAGACCAGCGAGCTGATCAGCAGCGCCGCGCCGGCCGCGAGCCAGCTGCGCATCCCACCCCAACGGCGCAACGCAGCGCTCAGGCCACTTAGCATCCCCGCGCGAAAGACGAGCTCCTCGTGGACGCCGGCCCCGGCGGAGACGACCAAGGCGCCGATCACGCTGAAGTGGACGGTCGCGTGCCCGGCGCCCGTGGCTTGCAGCGGGTTGACGCCGAGCAGGTCGACGACGACGAAGACAATGAAGGTGCCCATCGTCAGCGCGTAGAGCGTGCTCTCCACCAGCACGGCCAACAGGGGCCGCGCGGTCAAGCGCTGCCCGCGCCGCAAAAAGAACACCATCACCAAGAGCGAGAGCAGGAGGCTGAGCTGAAGGACGACGAAGCCCGCCGGTCCGAGCCACCGCAGCAGGCTGCGCGTGATCAGGTCGACGCCGTTCAGCGACCTCGTGAGGAGCGTGCCGAGCTCATAGAAGATGAGCAGGGGCAGCACCAGGATAATGGTCGTCAGGAGGTTGGGGCGACGCAGGCGCGGCTGTCGGCGTCGCTGGCCGTTGGTGCTAGGCATCGTTGGCGCGGTTCAACAGGGTGCGATGGCTGTCCGGGGGGCGGGTTGCCCCTCTTGGGGCGGCGCCTTCAGCGCCGGCGTCCGCCGCCGCGCCCAGCCGTTGCGGCGCTGCGCTGACCGGAGGCGCGTGCGGTCGCGCGCGCCTCGCTCGTGCCGGTCCCGGACGCGCGGGCAGGCCGCGCTGCCGCCGACGCTCGCAGCGCGCGCTTCTTGGTGGCCGGCGCGCGGGCGGGCTTCGGCGCCTTCTTGAGGCCCGGTGCGGGCGGGCTGCTGGTGGTCTTTGGCGCGCTCGCGCGCGATTTTCCGCCGCCGGCGCCGGCCTTCGGCGCGGAGCGTGAACGGGGCGCGTCGACCGCGCTGGGGCGCTTGGGCGCCACGCCGACGGCCGCGCGCTTCCCGGCAGCGGCGCGCTTGCGGCGGGCAGCGAGGGTTTGGCCCACCGTCGGTTGGCCCTCGGTCTTGACGTTGCTCTTGCGCGCGGCGCGACCGCCCGCCGCGCGTCCAGACGCCGCACGCTTCGCCGCCGGTCGACTCGCGGCCGGACCCTCGGTCCTGGGGGGAGTCGCCGCCAGGTGACGGGTGGCCAGGTCGGGCCGGTTGTGGACGAGAATCTTCGGGCCGTCCTCGAAGGTCCCCTCGAACTTCGTTTCGCTCACGACCTCGCTGGCGTAGCCGAGTCCGAAGGCCCCATGCCGAAAGATATCGCCCTCGGTGTAGGTGGACGCGGGCGAGTAGGGAGCGGCGCGTGCCGCGGAGTGGTCGGCCATGACCTCTGGCCAGGGGCGTTTGCGCAGGCTCTGCCGGCGCCGCACCGCGATCGGCTCGGGGACCTCGTCGTCGAGGTCGCCGCGCGGCGGGCGATACGCATGGCTCGCCCCGCAGACCGAACATTGCACGCTGCGGATCTCGCCCTCGAAGACGGTGACGACGGTATGTTGAGTATCCGTCTTGCAGCTCGCGCAGAAGGCGTCCGTCTCGCCACCGACCTCGATGGGCGATTCCTTGAATATCATGTATTCCATATTGCGCATGCCATACGGGAAAATCTTTTCGGCTCCTACCACATCTCCCGCGGTGTGGCAAGGTGGGCGACACCGCGGCGCCCTGCCACACCGCCTTGCGAGGGCTCCGCGGCTCATGCTATCACGCACCCGAATGGTGGGCTAATTTGCCGCAACGACGTGGGATTTCACCCCTGTGGGGTATCCTCTCCGCAGTCATGGTGGCGGCCCTGGTGCTCGGCTACTACAGCTACCGCTTCGCGGCCGAGCTGGCTCAACGCAGCGAAGCGTCCGTCGAAAGCAGCACCCGGGCCCTCGGGATCAAGCTGATCGACCGCATCGAGAAGATCATCATCGATGGTGGTCGCACCTTCTTTCGGCTCGTCAGCGTCGATGATCCCCGGGAGTTTCGGGATCTTTGGCGGCGTATCGTCCGCGTCAGCCCGGCCGTCGAGAGCGTTACGGTGCTGGGCGCCGACCGCCGTGTCGTGCATCTGGTCGCCAAGCTCGACGCGGCGGCCCTCGACGCGTTTCGGCGGCTCTTTGTGCGGCGGATGCTCGCGGATCTCGAGCTCGGTCGCCTGGCTGCCGAGCGCCACAGGCACCTCTACAAGCGCTACGACGGGCGGCCCTACCTGATCTCCTACATCCGCCAGCGCGCCGGTGGCCGCGACTACTACCTCGTGCTCAACATGAACCTCCAGTACATCGTCGACGACGTCTTTCCTCAGGAGTTTAGAGAGCTCGAGTCGACGAACGCGATCTCGGTCCTCGACGAGGAGAGCGCGCGACCCGTCTATGGCCGGCCGGTCGCCTTCTCGAGCCCGCTCGTCTTCGAGGATGTCTTCCCGACGACGCTCTACAAGTGGCGTCTGCAGGTGGCACCGCACCAGCTCGGGCCGCTCTACCGCGGCGCCCGTGCACGCCGAGTCTCCGCGCTGCTGCTGGTCGGTGGCGCCAATGCCGTGATCTGGATCGGCATGGTGGTGATCCTGATCGCGGTGCGCAAGGAGCGGCGGGCCAACGCGCTGAAGAGCGACTTCATCGCCAACGTCAGTCACGAGCTCAAGACGCCGCTCTCGCTGATTCGGATGTTCGGCGAGCTCTTGGCCCTGGGGCGAGGCAAGGACCCGCAAACGGCGCGAGAGTACGCCGAGATCATCATGCGCGAGAGCGACCGGCTGAGCAGCCAGATCGACAACGTGCTCGACTTCGCGCGGATCGAGCGGGGCAAGGATGCCTACGCGATGCGCGAGGGTGACCTGGGCGGCGTGGTCGAGCGCGCGCTCGAGCTTTGCCGCTATCGCGCCGAACAGGGCCAGGTGCGCCTCGAGCTAACGCTGCCCGACGACCCCGTCACCGCCGTCTTCGACGAGAGCGCCATCACCCTGCTGGTGCTGAACCTGGTCGAGAACGCCCTCAAGTATGGGGCGGCGGCCGGAACAGCGATTCGCGTGCGGCTCGAGCGGAGCCCCGACGCCCTGCGGCTCCAGGTCAGCGACGATGGCCCCGGGCTGACCGCGGAGGAGCAGCGTCGCGTCTTCGAGCGATTCTATCGCGGGGAGCGCGCACGGCAGGGCCCGCAGCGTGGCTCGGGGATCGGGCTCAGCCTCGTCAAGCATATCGCCCAGGCGCACGGTGGGCGGGCCCAGGTGCGGAGCGAGCTGGGCAAGGGCGCCACCTTCGAGATATCTTTTCCGCCGACGGTCGCTGGCGGTGCAGCCTGAGCCTGCCCGTCGCCGCCAAACCGCCCGCCGATGCGAGAGTGATGGTCGAGCCTGCCACCAAGCGCGTGTTGTTGATCGAGGACGAGCCCGACCTGCTGCGCGGGCTGAGCGACGCGCTTCGCTTCGAGGGTCTCGAGGTGGTCGCCGCCCAGACGGGAGGCGAGGGCATCGCGCGCGCCGCGCAGGGCGCTGTCGACCTCGTCGTGCTCGACCTGATGCTGCCCGACCTCAACGGCTTCCGCGTCTGTGAGCAGCTTCGCGCGCAGAGTGCCGCGCTGCCGATCATCATCCTCAGCGCGCGTGGCCAGGAGACCGACAAGGTGCGCGGGCTCGAGGCCGGCGCGGACGACTACGTCACCAAGCCCTTCAGCGTCGCCGAGCTGATCGCCCGGATCCGCGCGATCTTCCGGCGCTCGGCCCGCGCTGGCGGCGCACGCCCGGAGCTGTTGCAGATCGGCAACGCGACGGTCGACCTGAAGAAGCAGCTCGTCTCGCGCAATCGGCGCAGCGAGCCGCTGACCTTTGGTGAGGTCGAGCTGCTGCGCATGCTCAGCGAGCGGGCAGGGGAGCCGGTGTCGCGCGACGAGCTGCTCGAGCGCATCTGGGGCCTCGATGGCAGCTCGACCAATCGAACCGTCGACAACGTGATCGTCAAGTTGCGCAAGAAGATCGAGGACGACAGTCGCGCGCCGCGCCACATCCTCACGATCTACGGCTGCGGGTACAAGCTCGTCCCCTAGGCCCCGCTCCGGCTGAGCGGGCCACACGCCGACGGGCGCGGCTTGTCACCCCTCTCCCCGGCTGGTATGACGCCGACGCCTCGCGCAGCGCCGCCTGCTTGCGCGAATCATGAGAAGTGAGACCAAAGCGATGAAGTACAAGAAGCTGCTGATCAGTGCGGGTGTCGCGCTGGCCCTCCTCGCCGCGTTGCTCTACGGCGCCGCCACCTTCTGGACCGAGTATGCTTGGTTCGTCGAGCTCGGCTTTTCCAAGGTCTTCGTCACCACGCTGGTGGCGCAGCTCGGCACCGGCGTCGTCTTTGGGCTCGTCGCCCTGAGTTTGCTCGCGCTGCACGTCTACCTGATCCGACGGCTGAGCCGGCCGCGCACGGATTGGGTGATCATGACGCCGGAGGGGAACCTCGACCTACGCGATCTGGTGGCGCGCGTCTCGACACCGGTGGTCGTCGCAGCGGCCTTGCTCGTCGCCGCGGCCATGGGCTACTGGGCCGCCCGGGCCTGGGAGGACGTGCTCAAGGCGCTCTACGCGACGCCTTTCGGGCGCAGCGAGCCGATCCTCGGCCAGGATGTCGGCTTTTACCTCTTTCGCGTGCCGCTGCTGCAGTTCGCGCAGCAATGGTTGGTCTACCTGACCGCGCTCTGCGCAGCGCTCGCCGCGATCGTCTATACGGCGCGCGGCGCGATCGTCGTCAAGAACGGCTGGCCGATCATGTCGCCCGCCGTGCGCGCGCACCTGCTCTTCGCGCTGGCCTGCGTCGTCGCGACCATCGCCTGGGGTTTCCGCATCGAGATGTACGAGACGCTCTTCTCGAAGCGCGGCATCGCCTACGGCGCGACCTACACCGATGTCTACGCCAACCTCGTCGCCTACCGGGTGCTGATCGTCGCCTGTCTGGTCTGCGCTGCCTTTCTCCTGGTGTCGATGCGCAGCGGCGCGCGCAGCGGTCCAGAGGCGATCAAGTGGCCGCTGATCAGCGTGGCCGGCGTGGTCGCGCTCTGGCTGCTCGGGGTCTTCGCCTGGCCGACCGTCGTGCAGCGCCTGATCGTCAATCCGAATGAGCTGGAGAAGGAGCGCCCTTACCTCGAGCACGCGATCGAGGGGACGCGACACGCCTATGGAATCGACAAGGTCGAGGTGCGCGAGTTTCCCGCCAACGAGACGCTGACGGCGAAGGATCTCGCGGCCAACCCGACGACGATCGACAACATCAAGATCTGGGACCATCGGCCGCTGCGCGAGACCTATCGCCAGATGCAGGTGATTCGCCTCTATTACGACTTCCCCAACATCAGCGTCGACCGCTATCGCATCGACGGACGCTACTAACAGGTGATGCTGTCGGCCCGCGAGCTGATTCACGAGCAGCTACCGGCGCAGAGCCAGACCTGGGTCAACCGTCACCTCCAATACACCCACGGCTACGGCGTCTGCCTCAGCCCGGTGAATCACGCGATCGGCGAGGGCCTCCCCGACTTCTGGATCAAGGACATCCCGCCGCAGTCGCGCCACGACGAGCTGCGCATCACCCGGCCGGAGATCTATTACGGGCTGGAGAGCGACGACTACGTCCTGGTCAAGACGACGACCCAGGAGTTCGACTACCCGCGCGGACGCGACAACGCCTACTGCACTTATGAGGGACCAGGCGGTGTCGGCGTCGGCTCCTTCATGCGCCGGCTGCTCTTCGCGATGCGCTTCGGCGACGTCAATCTGCTCTTCACCGAGCACCTCAAGCCCGAGAGCAGGATCCTCTTCAACCGCAGCATCCAACAGCGCGTGGCCAGCGTCGCGCCCTTCCTGATGCTCGACCAGGAACCCTATATCATCGTCGCCAATGGGCGGCTGCTCTGGGTCCAGGACGCCTACACGATCAGCTATCGCTACCCCTATTCGCAGCCGACGCCGCTCGGTCGCCGCAAGCGGATCAACTACCTGCGGAACTCGGTCAAGGTGACGATCGACGCCTACGACGGCTCGCTCGCCTTCTACGTTTGGGACTCCGGCGATCCGATGATTCAGACCTATCGGAAGATGTTCCCGTCGCTCTTCAAGGGCCGCGACGAGATGCCGGCGGCGGTGCGCGCCCATGTGCGCTACCCGAAGGACCTCTTCACGGTGCAGGCGGCGATGTACGAGTCGTTCCACATGACCGACCCGCGGGTGTTCTACAATCAAGAGGATAAGTGGAACATCGCCCGCGAGCTCGAGGAGAAGGCAGGTATTCGCCGCGAGGTCCCGCGGCGCGTGCGCGGCGTCAGCGCCGAGGTCGTGACCTCCCAGGCGCGGATGACGCCCTACTATATGATCATGCGGCTGCCGGGTGAGCGGGCCGAGAAGTTCCTGCTCATGCTGCCCTACACGCCGACGAACAAGGACAACATGGTCGCCTGGATGACCGGCCACTGCGAGGAAGAGGACTACGGCAAGCTGCGCGTCTATGTCTTCCCCAAGCAGAAGCTGGTCTTCGGCCCAATGCAGATCGAGGCCAGGATCGACCAGGACGACTACATCTCGCAGTGGATCACGCTGCGCAACCAGCAGGGCTCTTCGGTGATTCGCGGGGATCTGCTGGTGATACCGATCGAGCAGTCGCTGCTCTACGTCGAGCCGATCTACCTGCAGTCGACGCAGACCCAGCTGCCGGAGCTGAAGCAGGTGATCGTCTCCTTCGGCAACAAGGTGGCGATGCAGCCGACCTTGCGTCGCGCGCTCGAGGAGGTCTTCGGGCCGTCGCTGACGCCCGCGCGGACCAATACACCCGAGGGTGTGCGTGCCGCGGCCGAAGCGGCGCGGGCGCCGGAAACGCAGGTGCGCGGCCTCGGACCCCAGGGCGTCGACGTCGGGAGCATCGAACCCGCGGCGCGCCTGGCCGGAGAGGCGCTCGGGCACTATCGGAAGGCCCAAGAGGTGCTCGGCGCGGGCGATTGGGCGGCCTACGGTCGCGAGCAGCAACAACTCGCCGAGCGGCTCGAGGCGCTCAGTCGAGCGCTCGCGCCGGCGTTAAAGCCCTCGTCTTTGCCGGCGCGACCGACGCCCTAGGCGCAGGAGCAGCAGGCTCCCGCCGAGGAGCAGCAACGTCGCGGCGGCGCGCGCCTCGGCGCCAGCGTTTCCCCGCCGCGCGGCCGCGGCCCCGTCCAGGACGGGCACGAGGGCGCAGCCGCCGTGGTGCCCGAAGTCTACGGGCTCACAGCGCTGGGGATCCTCGTCCAAGGGGTAGGTCTGGCAGACGCCCTGGACGTCGCCGGCCTCGGGGCTGCGCTTCTTCGTCTCGCCCGTGCTGGCGTTCGGGTACATCGTGGCCTCGGTCACCGACTCGCTGAGGCTGCGGCTCGAGCAGGAGGGGATCGGCGCTCCGCTGTTGTCCAGCGGCAGCGGCTTGCGCTGGCCATCGTCGCAGGTATGGTCCAGGCCCATCACGTGGCCCAGCTCGTGGGTCAGCACGTTCTCGACGTCGGTCAGGCCGCGCTCTCCCCCGGTCGAGAAGGTGAAGTGCTGCCCGTTGAGGTAGACGTCCGCATCATAGATGCGGCCGTAGTCCGGGCTGGTCGGTTGGTCGTTGTAGAAGACGATCGTGATCGCCGACGCGCCCGTTGCGGCCGGGCCGTCGCCCGCCCGTAGGGACTGCCAGTCGTCCTCGATCCAGCTCACCACGTTCTCGTTGGGACCGCTGCGGTCGAAGCCGGGCTTGGCGTCGTCGCGGGCTGGAAGCGCCTTCAGGCGGAGAAAGGAGCAGGACTCCGTCGCCTCGGTCCAGTTGCTGATGGCGCGGTTCAAGGCCTCCAGCTCGCTGTCGTCATCGACGTCGGCGCTGCCGGCGCTATTGGCGCGCATCCCGACGCAGTTGCTCCGCATCCAGCGCAGCGCCTTGGCAGGAGTGCTCGCGCTGTAGGTCGGGACGTAGTACGCGGTCGGCGCGTCCGATGCGGCCGCCGTCCCCGCGTCGGACGCGTCGGCGACCAGGGGCAGCAGGAGGCTGGCGAGCAGGCTGAGCGCAGCGCAAGCAGCGCGCGCTGCGCGCCGGAGTTCTTCCTGTCGTGCTCTGATCACACCGACCTCGTCGCTGAGGGGGGTTGCGCGCATGCTGGCCTTGTCTCCGGCTAGGCGTCCGGCGCGGCCGGGATCGCCAGGCGTGGGACCGACGAGCGCCCTCACTCGGCGGCGGGCCGCCGCGCCCAGGCGGGACGACAGCGGTCCGTAGTCTTGGCGCAGGCGGTGACAGTTTCGCGCACCTGCGCGACGAACGTGTCGAGCAGCAGCTCACTGCTTCCCGCCGCGGCGGCGGCGCGCGTCGACGGGCTCGTCGTCGTGGCGGCCGGGCCTGCTGGCGTCGTCGGGCGGAGCGTCAGGCCCTCGAGGCTCCGTTGCGCGACGGTGCGGCCGCGCGCGTTTTGCGCCAGGAGATAGGCGCCCTGGCGCATGCCCACCACCCGCAGACGCCCAGCGCTCGCGCGCCGCGTGAAGAGCAGCAGCTGTCGTCCCGCTGGAAGCTCGGTGCTGCCCGCGACGCGCATGCCGATGCCGTCGACGCTGCCACCGAGCTCACGCACGACCACGGTGCCGCCGCCGGCGCTGCCATCCAGTGCCTGATCGACGCGCACGATCGTGTCGGTGACGATGAAGCGTCCATCTTCGGACCACTGGGCCGTGGCGCTGAGCGCGGTGCCGACGAAGATCCGCTCGGCGCTGCCCACCAGGTCCCGCAGGCTCATGCGCGGCATGACGGTCGCCGAGCTCAGGGCCGGTGCGAGCCCAGCGCCGGCGACGCCGACGAGGAAGAGTGCAGCGATGCGAGGGAGACGGCTCACGACCGAAAAAGCATAGCGACCGCCTGTGGGTCGGTCAAATGCTCGTGCTAGAGTTCGCCGCATGACGCAGCCAACGCCAGGGTCGACGCCCCGGCCCGAGGACCGCCGCGTTCACCAGCGCCATGAGGTCTGCGTACCCGTGCTGGTGCGGCTGCTCGACGAGCGGGGCGAGCAGCCGATCAGTGATCCGGGCTTCGGCGTCATCCGCGATGTCTCCGCGGGGGGCCTGCGCCTCGACGTGTTGGGCGAGTTGGCGCAGTGGCTGAGCGGTGCCACGCCGGGCGCCGGTCAGGTCGAGCTCCGCTTCGTGCCGCCCGAGCTGGCCGCGCTTCCACCTGCGCGCGGGCGGGTGCGTTGGGCACGCCCCGCTCAAGATGGACCCGGCTGGGTCGCTGGGCTGCAGTACGGCCTCGGGGCGTCGCAGACGCGCGACGAGCTGCTCGTGGCGCTGGTCGAGTACGGCGCCGCGCCGCTGAGACAGGGTCTGCTGGGCCCACGCCTGCGCAAAGTTCTGGTCGCCGGGCTGGTGGCGTGCGCTTTCGCGGCCGGCGCGCAGCTTGGCAATCAGCGGCGAGAAGTCCGCCAGCGGCGAGAGCGTCGCCTGGAGCGGCAGGTCGATGCGCTCGCCGAGGACCATGCGAGCTGCATGCAGCGGGTCGGCGCGGTCTGGCGGCGCCATGACGAGCTGCGGACGCAGCTCGATCGCTGTCGAGGTGCCGCCGCGGCGGCGACGGCGGCCCCCGCTGCGCCTTGAGCGTCGGTCGCCATTGACGCCTTCCATTGCGCCCGTCGCCCGCGCTAAGATGCCACGGCAGCTCGATGCTACGGCGACGCGATGCCGCGATGACGCCTGCGATAACGCCTTCCCCTGAAGGCTCACCCACGAGGTTTCTTGCCATGAGGCTCTCCGCCCTTCGTTCGTTCACGCTGACCGCGCTCGTCGCGACCTCCGCCTGTACAGCCCTGCTCGATACCGAAGCCCTCAACGTCGAGGGCGTTGGCGACGGTGGCGCGCGGGATCGCGGGCTGCGCGACGGCCGTGCGCGCGACGCCGGCGTCGGTGGCGACCGCGGCGTGGTCGCGGACGCCGGTCGCGATGGGGCCGTGCCCAGGGCGCAGCTCACGCTGACGGCACCCTCCGGCGCTGTGCTGACCGAGATGAACGTGACGGGGCCCGCGCTGACCGGCACGGCGATTATCTTTACGCTGCGTAATTCGGGCACAGCGGCCACCGCAGGGGTGCCGGCGCCCACGCTCTCCAATGGCGCGAACTTCGAGGTGGTGGCGAACAATTGCGCAGCGGCGCTCGCGGCCGGCGCGAGCTGCACGCTATCGGTGCGGCCGAAGGCCACCGCCAACGGTCCATATAACAGCACGCTGCGCGTGGTCTCGAGCACCGTCAGCTCGAACGCGCTGACCCTCGGCGGGACGGCCAGCGGTATTGTCGCCGCTCCGGTGCTCAACCTCAGCGCGGCGACCGGCGCAACTCTCGACCAGATGGACGTCGCTTCGCCTGGTCCCACAGGCGACGCCATCATCTTCACCGTGCGCAACACCGGCAGCACGGCGATGGCGTCGGCCGTGGCGATCGAGCTCGGCAGCCCGACGCACTTCCTCGTCGAGGACAATACCTGCACCACCGCGCTGGCTGACGGCGCGACCTGCACCTTCTCCGTGCGTCCCACGGCAGCGGCCAACGCCAGCTACGAATCGGGGTTGGAGGTCAGGGTGGGCACCCAGGTTTCGAATGCCCTGAATCTCAGCGGGACGGCCAGCGGCTTCGCCCCGGCCTTGACCCTGACCCCGGGGACCGCGCAGACGGGGATGAACGTGACGCCCGCGGCGAACCCCGGCGCGGCCGTGTCCTTCACCGTCGAGAATACGGGCACCGCTCCGACCGCGGTGATTCCGACGGTGGTGCGCGCCCCTGTGGCGAACTTCGACGTCGTCAACAATACCTGCACCGCGGTGCTGGTGGTGGGTGCCACTTGCACCTTCGACCTGAAGCCGAAGGCGACCGTGAATCAGCTCCTCGACGGCACTGTGGAGGTCACCGCCGGGTCGGGCATCCGCACGGCGAGCGTCAAGCTCGGCGGGACGGCCAGCGGCTTTGCGGCGCTCTCGCTGGCCATGACGCCGGCCACGCGCACGGGGATGGATGTTTCAGGCCCCGCGACGACGGGCACCGCCGTGACCTTCACGGTCGTCAACAACGATCCGACCACGACCGCGGTGGCGGTCGCCGTGGCCATTGTCGGCAACACCGCGAGCGCGTTTCGGGTGGTAGACAGCGCGACCGATTGCATCGGCGCTGATCTGGCCCCGGCGGCGACCTGCACCTTCCAGGTCGAGCCGACGGCGAGTGCCAATGAAGCGCTGAGCGCGACGATGACCGTCGGTGACGCGACGCTCGGCTCCAACACCGTGACGCTCGAGGGCAGCGCGAGCGGCTTCTAGCGCGAGCGCGCCGCAACCGCTCAGAAGGCCCCGGCTGCGACGGGCCGATCGACGGCCGCGACCCCGCTCTCCCTCGTCGCCCTCTTTTGCCCTCTACTCCCTCTTTCTCCCCCTCTCGGCACGGAGCAAGCCATGGCAGCCGATCGCGTTCGGGTGCGGATCGCACCCAGCCCCACGGGAGATCCCCACGTGGGCACGGCCTACGTCGCGCTCTTCAACTACGCCTTCGCCAAGCATTACGGCGGAGATTTCATCCTGCGCATCGAGGACACGGACCGCGCGCGATCGAGCCGAGCGTCGGAGGAGGCGATCCTGCGCAGCCTGCGCTGGCTCGGGCTGCGCTGGGATGAGGGCCCCGATGTCGGCGGTCCCTGTGGCCCCTATCGCCAGTCCGAGCGCGCGGCGATCTACCGCGAGCATGCCGAGCTGCTGCTCGAGCGCGGCCACGCCTATCGCTGCTTCTGCTCAGCCGAGCGACTCGAGCGCCTGCGAGAACGGCAGCGCGCTGCCAAGACGCCGCCCGGCTATGATGGCCATTGCCGCGACCTGAGCGCCGACGAGGTGACCGCCCAGCTCGCCGGCGAGGCCCCTCACGTCGTGCGTCTCAAGATGCCGCGCGTCGGCGAGGCGCTCTTCGAAGACCAGCTCCGCGGCCTGATCCGCATGCCGCTCGCGAATAGCGACGATCAGGTACTCCTCAAGAGCGACGGGCTGCCGACCTACCATCTGGCCAACGTCGTCGACGATCACCTGATGGGTATTTCGCACGTCGTTCGCGCGGAGGAGTGGATTCCCTCCGTGCCGAAGCACCTGCGGCTCTACGAGGCCTTCGGCTGGGAGCCGCCGCGGATGGTGCACCTGCCGCTGCTGCGCAACAACGACAAGAACAAGAGCAAGATCTCCAAGCGCCGCAATCCGGTCAGCCTAGATTACTACCGCGAGGCCGGCATCTTGCCGCAGGCAATGGTGAACTTCCTTGGACTGATGGGGTGGTCGTTCGGCGGCGATCAGGAGAAGTTCACGCTCGAGGAGATGATCGGCCGCTTCGACCTCGCGCCGGGCAGCGTCGGGCTGACCGGGCCCGTCTTCGACCTCGAGAAGCTCTCCTGGCTCAACGGGCTCTATCTGCGCGAGCTGAGCGATGAGCAGCTCGTCGACCAGCTGATGGCGTGGCGTCTCAATCGCGAGTACTTCCTGCGGCTCGCGCCGCTGGTGCGCGAGCGGATGCGCCGCCTCGACGAATTCGTGCCGCTAACCGAGTTCTTCTTCAGCGGTGACCTCGACCTCAGCCTCGTCGGCAAGCAGCTCGTGCCGAAGAAGCGCGACGCTCGCGAAACGGCGGTGGTGATCGACGCGCTTGCGGACGAGCTCGACGGCGTGCGCGACTGGGCGCCCGAGGCGCTAGAGACGCTCTTGCGCGGCTGCTGCGAAGGGCTGCAATGGACCTCCCGTGAGGTCTTCATGATCGTGCGCATCGCCGTCAGCGGCCGCGCGGCCTCCCCGCCGCTCTTCGATACGATGGTCGCGGTGGGTAGAGACCTCTGTCGGCGCCGATTGCGGCAGGCCGCGGTCTGGCTGCGCGCCCAGCCGATCGCCCCAGCGGTACCCGTGGGGCCGCGCGAAGCGGGCTGAGCAGGCCAATGCTCGAGGCGCTACGACAGGCGGGAGTGTCGCGGGTTCAGCTCGCCGCGCTGCTGGCCTACCACCTGGGCGTCAATGTCGTGCTGCATCTGCACCAGCCCGTCGGCGCCGGGCTGCTGGTGCTCGGCTTCGTGCTCTTTGCGCGCCCGCTCGGGCGCCTGCTCGAGCATGCGCTGGTCGCGAGTTGGCGCGTGCTCGACGCCGAGGCCGCGGCGGAGCGTGCCGTGGACCCTGCCGGCAGCTTCGACCGCCAGCCGATCGTCGTGCTGACCACCGCGGCGATCGTTCTGACCCTCATCGAGTACTACGGCACGCGTGGGGCGTTCGTCGACTTCGTCGGGCGCTTCCTGCCCACGCTGCGCCTGCACCGCCACTGGGAGCTCTACGGCTATGCCTATTGGTCGGGCTTCCGCCTCTGCGCCTACACGATCTTCCCATGGCTCGCGATTCACACGCTGTTGGGTGGCCAGGGCGTCCGTTTGCGGGATTGCGGGTTGGAGTGGCGTGGAGTGACCCGGCACCTCTGGCTCTACGCTGCGCTCTTCGTCTTTATTCTTCCCCCGGTGGTGGTCGCTTCCTTTACCCGGCCCTTTCAGCACACCTACCCCTTCTACGACCTGGCCGCCCGGAGCTGGGGCGACTTCCTCGCTTGGGAGCTGCTCTACGCGACGCAGTTCTTCGCGCTCGAGCTCTTCTTCCGTGGGTTCATGGTCCACCGGCTCAAGCGGGCGCTCGGTTCCCACGCGATCTTCGCGATGGCGCTGCCCTACTGCATGATCCACTACAACAAGCCGATCGCCGAGGTGCTCGGCGCCGTGGTCGCTGGCACCGTGCTTGGGACCCTCAGTCTGCGCACCCGATCGATCTGGTGCGGCTGGTTGATCCACGTCAGCGTCGCCGTGACGATGGACCTACTGGCCCTGCTCCACAAGACAGGCTGGCCAGGAAACCCGCAGTTCGTCGGATAGACTTGCGATGCCTTGGCGAAGGGAAAGGTGAGTAAAGGCGAATTGGTAGAGCAGTATAGCGATTTTCGTTTGAATGGTAAGTTGCATATGTGAATTGGCGTAAGAGCCCCAGGCACCTCGGTAGCGTCGCCAGCCGAAACCTCCGGTCGTCGGCCCGCCAGCGCCTCGGCGAATCCCAGGGGCGCGAGACGAACTTTTACAATGTGGTGACAACTCCCACCGCGCGATCCGCTAGAAGTCGCATGTTCTAGAGCGGCGGGTGCCGCGGAGTGGGGGAGATATGAGTGGGCTTCAGCTCGGTTTGATCATTGCGTACCTGTCGGTGCTGCTGGCGCTGGCCTTCTTCGGCTTTCACCGCACCTTGCTCGTCTGGCTCTTCTATCGTCATAAGAAGCGCGTCGCCGTGCCGCTGCGCGAGTTCGCGGACCACGAGCTGCCGCGGGTGACCGTGCAGTGCCCCCTCTTCAATGAGATGTACGTGGCCGAGCGGTTGCTCGAGGCCGTTGCCGCGATGGACTACCCCCGCGATCGGATCGAGATCCAGGTGCTGGACGATTCCACCGACGAGACGCAGGGGATCTGCCGGCGCAAGGTCGATGAGCTTCGCGCCCGCGGCTTCGACGCCAAATACCTCCATCGCGACGACCGCACGGGCTTCAAGGCGGGTGCGCTGGAGAATGGCCTGCTGACGGCGTCCGGTGAGCTGGCGCTCGTCTTCGACGCGGATTTCATTCCTGCGCCCGACACCCTGAGGGCCATGGTCCACCACTTCTCGGACGAGAAGGTGGGCATGGTCCAGGCCCGCTGGGGACACGTCAATCGTGACTACTCCACGCTGACCGAGGTCGAGGCGCTCATGCTCGACGGTCACTTCGTCATCGAGCATACGGCGCGCCACCGCTCGGGCCGCTTCTTCAACTTCAACGGCACCGCCGGCATGTGGCGCATTTCCACCATCCACGACGCCGGTGGCTGGCAGCATGACACGCTGACCGAGGACATGGACCTCTCCTACCGCGCGCAGCTCAAGGGCTGGCAGTTCGTCTACTTGCCCAACGTGGTCTCGCCGGCCGAGCTGCCGGTGGAGATGAACTCCTTCAAGTCGCAGCAGTTCCGCTGGGCCAAGGGCTCGATCCAGGTCGCCAAGAAGCTGCTGCCGCAGATCATGCGCGCGGACCTCTCGCCGCAGATCAAGCTCGAGGCTTTCTTCCATCTGGCCAACAACCTGGCCTATCCGCTGCTGCTGCTGCTCTCGCTGCTGCTGCTGCCGAATCTGGCGGTGCGGACCTCGCACGGCTGGCGCGAGGTGCTGCTGATCGACCTCCCGCTCTTCTTCGGGACGACCGTCAGCATGGTCGGCTTCTACGTCGTGTCGCAACGTGAGCTCGGTGGACCACCCTCGGGCGGCTGGTGGCGCTTCGTCCTGCGTCTGCCCTTGATGCTCTCGGTCGGCATCGGGCTCTGCATCAATCAGACGCGCGCCGTGCTCGAGGCGCTCTTCGGTCGCGAGACGGAGTTTGTGCGCACGCCGAAGCATGGCCTCTGCATGCGCAGCGAGAGCTGGGCGGGAAAGCGCTACCGCGCGGCGAAGACGCTGATCCCCTACTTCGAGCTGCTGATGGCGGCCTACCTCGGCTGCGCGATGATCGTGGCGTTGGCCTACGGCCACTATCTCTCGCTGCCCTTCCTGCTGCTCTTCTTCGTCGGCTTCGGCTATGTTGGTTCGCTGAGCGTTTACCAGCGGCGCTGAGGGGCAAGGCAGCGGCGGGGGCCGCGCGCGGCACTTGGTCCGCGGCAGGCTGACGTCACGCAGCGCAGCGGGTCTTTCACGATTAGTTGTTGCGGCTGGTTGTTACGGCCGGTTGTTACGGTTTGTTCTTACGGTTGGTTCTTACGGTTGGTTCTTACGGGGGCGACACGGTTTCGACGGGGGTGAACGAAGCGAGGGCTGCAGGCGGAGGGTCTCTGTCACCTCCTTAATCCGATAGGGAACTATCAAACGCGAACTCGACTGAGTACGCACTGGCTGCCTAGGTAGCCAGCGTCCTACCAGCTCTCCCGTCTGTGACGGTTGGCTAGGGCGTCATCGAACAGGCTAGCCAAGGGCTCTGACGGTCGGGCCCACGGCGAAATAACAGGCCGTATGGCCTCGGGGCAGCCAGCCGGCGGGCGGTCTCGGGGTGACGAAAACCGTCGGCTAAGCTTGTAGACGCCTTCGTATTCGCACCTTCGGACGCGGGTTCGACTCCCGCCGCCTCCATATCTTCCGCTGCAGCGCGCGCTCGGCGTGCTGGTTTTCCGCTGCAGCGCGCGCTCGGCGTGCTGGTTTTCCGCTGCAGCGCGCGCTCGGCGTGCTGGTTTTCCGCTGCAGCGCGCGCTCGGCGTGCTGGGCCCCTACGCTGCGCCGAGGCCTTGCTCCGCTCACCCGAGGAGCGCCCTGATGCCAGCCGTTCTTCGACCCCTTGCGTCGTGGTTGGTGCTCGTCGCGCTGGCTGGCTGCAGCGCGCGGCGAGGGGCGGCGCCCGACGAGGCGTGCAAGCGGGGCGACACCCAGCCCGTTCCAGGCGCAGACTGCGGCTTGAACGGGCGGGGTACCCTCGAGCGCACCTGCGAGGTGGGCGGCTGGAGCGAGGCCACGGCCTGCGTCGATCCGGACCTTTGCGTGGATGGCGCCACGCAGGCGGGCGAGGCTGGCGAGGCGGGCTGCGGCTTTGGCGACCTCGGGCGGCTCGTTCAGCTCTGCCAGGCCGGCCGCTGGAGCGACTCCGACCAGTGCGTGAGCGCGAGCTGTACCGAGCACGTGGATTGCGGGGTGGGGCGATGTCTTGGAGGGAGCTGCGGTTGTCCGGCGCTCGAGGGCATCACGCCAGACGCTGCCTGGTCGCGGGCTCCCACGGGGCTTCTCTTGACCCCTGGGCAGAGCCATCCCGATGGCTCGACGAGCTATCTGATTGCCGACCCCAGCCTGCGCTTCGACGCCGAGGCGCGAAGCTGGAGGCTGTGGTTTTCAGGCCTCCGTGGAAGCTCCTTCTCGGGCGCTGACCAGACCGTCATCGAATACGCGGAGAGCGCCGACGGGTTGAGTTGGGTAGTCGCCGACGCGCCCGCGCTGGTCGAGGCGGCGGAGGGCTGGGATTCCCTGGCCGTCGAGACCCCTGATGTGCTCGTGGACCCCGCGGCTGCGCCGGCCCGTCGCTACCTCATGGTGTATTCTGGAGCGAAGGAGCACCTGGCGGCCGGATATCGTGACTACCAGCTTGGCCTCGCCCTTTCCGCCGACGGCACGCGCTTCAGTCGCCTCTCGGCAGCCGCGTCACCCTACGGCCTAGCCGGTCTCGTCTTGACGGCGGGCGATGCGTTTCCCTCCCTGCCAAGCGTCAACGGAGGGGTCGTCGCCGATCCCGTACTGGCGCTGAAGGATGGCGTGTTTCACCTTTGGTTTTCGAGCCTCGGCTGTTCGGACGGTAACGTCTGTGAGCCCTCGAAGATCGTCGCCTTCGGCATTGGCCACGCCACGTCGGCCGACGCGACCCACTGGACGATGGACGCCGGCAACCCCGTGCTGAAGGGCGGCCAACAGCCCAGCGTGAGCTGGGACCCCCACGATTGCGTTTTCGAGCTCTGGTACAGCTACAAGGACGGAAGCGAGGGCGACACCATTCCCTCCGACTTCAACGCGGTGAAGGGCTTTCGCCATGCGATCTCCGCGGATGGCTCGAGCTGGTCTGAGGCCTCCGCGAACGACTTCGCCTGGGATATCGACGAGCCCGGTGAAGAACTCGGCCTGCTCACCGGCGTCGCGGTGGTGCGGGTCGGGCGGGCGCTCCAGCTCTACTACGTCGGCCTGGGAACCACAGGGATCCCGAGCGCCGAGTTCCACCTGCCGGTCAATCGCTGGTACGACGGGGCCGGGTTCGTGCCAGGCACCTTCGGCCTGAAACGAGCGACCAGGCTACCGTCGGAACCTGCCAGGCGGTGAAGTGTCGCCTGGCGCGGGCCGCCCTCGGCGGGCCGGCGCCAAGGCCGCCATTGGACGCGAGATATCGTGGACTCAGATTTCTTCCGTCGGAACGAGTACTTGCCACAATAGGCAAAGTAGCTCCAGTACCCAGAGGTGCAAAGTCTCACCGCGTAATATTAACCCGGGTCGGGACCGCCGAGCCTGCCCAAGGTGGCCTACCGGCAGTGGACAGTGTCGCTGCCGTGGCGCATCCACTGGCAGGTGGGCACCAACACCAAGCTGCTCAGCGCGGCGTTGTCGGTGGTGTTACGCAGTCTGTTTGCCTGGCAACGGCGTGTGGCGCGGCGGGTCGGTATCGCCCAGCCTCTGTGTGGATCGGTGACCTTCATCCATCGGTTCAATTCACAGCTGCTTCTGTCCCCACACTTTCACGCGCTGGTGCCCGATGGCGTGTTCTCCGTCGACGAGGGTGGGGCGCTGGGTTTCGCGCAGCTCCCACCGCCGCGCGACGACGAAGTCGAAGCGCTCCTACGCCGCATCGGAGACCGCATCGAGGCGCTGGTGCAGCAGCAATGCGCTGATGCCATCGACGACGATGACCCCGATGCGCTGCAGCACTCGCGGAGGCCACCCAGCCGCCTCGTCGCCATCCATGGCAGACCCACCCGGCACCCCAGCCGCCGGCCCGGCCTCGCTGCTTTGCGCTCGACGGCTACTCGCTGCACGCCGACGTTGCAGTGGCCGCCGAGGATCGGCGTGGCTTGCGTCGGCTGCTCCGCTACGGTGCGCGACCGGCGCTGGCTGCCCGCCGTGTCTCGCTGTTAGAGGGCATGGTCGTCTACAGGCTTCGCAAGCCCACCGCCACCGGACGGACGCAGCTTCAAATGACCCCGCAGCAGTTCATCCGGCGGCTTGCCGCCCTGACACCGCCACCTTGGCTCAATCTCATCCGCTTCTATGGCGTTTTCGCCTCCGCCCACCGCCAGCGCCAGGCTATCGCCCAGCGCGTCGCCCAACAGCCTCGATCCGGCCGACGACCCGTTTGCTTGTCCGCCGCTGCGCCCCCAGCAGTCAACCGACCGCCATGACGCCCCTTCCTCCGCGCCGCCGCCGCACCTGCGCATCGCCTGGTCTGAACTCCTGCGGCGCACGTTCGACGATCCCCTCGTCTGCCCGCGCTGCCAACGTCGAATGCGTCTGATCGCTGTCGTCAAGGACCCCGACGCCATCGCCGCCAGCTTGGCTCACCCGCTCATCGCGACGACGACCCCGGCACCGGTCCCGACCCTCCGCAGTTGCCCCCGAACCTCGAGCCCCAGCCCGAGCTGTTCCAATCGAGACCTGAACCGCTCCAACCTCGCTGACCGCCATCGGCTCGGCCAGCGTTGGCCAGCTACGCCCGCTGCAGCCCTACGAGCCGACTGCTGCCCCTACACTGCTCGCCCGAGCGGCTGACTCACCGCCGCGAACCGCTGGCCCCGACCGGCGATACTCGCATCCGCAGGCGAAAACGTGGATTAAAGGCCATTACCCTTTCAGCGGCGATGGCGTCCCACGGCTCACCATCCTGAAGCTCGTCTGTGAAGAAGGACGGTGTGTGCTGGGATAGTGGCAGAAGTGCGCAGGCCAGCCGGTACAGCATGCCCGCGGTGGAAGGCGGGTATTGTGACGCCCCCGGCTCCTCAAGCGATTCCGTCTCGAAAAGCAGTGATGTTTCAAGCCAGTCAGCGTGAAGGCTTGGGTGTTGCGAGCGCTTCTCTAGCTCTGCTAGGCGGTTTTACTTGATCAGCGGTTCCCAGGGGTAGTCCCACATTCGCAGCAGTCCGTCAAAACCGCTCGTTAGAAGAGTTCCTACCTTGGGGTGTATCGCGATAGCCAGAACAGCATCTTCATGAGCAATTCCCGTGTCCTGTAATTCCATCTTTGTAACGTTCCACGCGTATACACATCCGTTAGGTGCGCCGCAGAACAGTTGCCCACCCTGAAGTGAAAATACAGCGTTAGACCAATACATCTCAAGTGTCTCGTTGTTTACTAATCCATCGGCAGCCCTTCCGCTATATTCGAACGCTCCGAGAAGCTTGACTGGCGCCAAGGAATACAGATTGACATCACGATCAGCGAAAGCAAACAGGTGTCCGTCTGGACTGAAACTTCCGCTACTCAGCGCATCGACATCTCGGTCGATGTTGTACAGCAGGTCCAAGTGACCTTCTCTAGTGAATTCGCAAAATTCTATCCAGGAGCCCCCTTGAGAGCAGCAAGAAAGGGCGACAACCTGTCCGTCAAATCGGAAGTTGATTGATACATTGCGTTCGCCCGCTTCCCTTTCGAAAACGGTCAACCCGTTCTTAATATCTACGACCCGAATGCGTTCTTCGTCCGAGCCAGCAATCAGAAACTTTCCGTCAGGCGAAAATTCAACAGCGTGTGTCTCCTCGCCAACCCGTCCAGGGATTTCGGATAGCAGGGACCCCGTAGCAAGGTGCCATAGTTTAACTTCGCAATTGCCTGCTGTTGCGATGATGTTCGCATCCGTTGGGTGTGTCGCAATTGCATTCAGGCGCCCATAATTCGTATGGATAGTTCGGATGCGTGCTGGATTCCCATCCAGCGACCATATTATGATTTGCCCATTGTCCTGTGCTCCGATTAGACGACAACCATCGGATGAGAAGCGCAGTGAGATAACGCTATTTATATTCACGTCTACTATAGTTGATTGCATAGTGTTCTCCGCCCAATATAAGTGCTAATTATAAGCAGTGCTTTTTTATTGTCCGTGCGTCACGACAACATCAATGCTTGGGTGGTCTTTCTTGAACGCCTGTATAGCATTCTTACAGCTTGAACAAGGCTTCCTTGCGGTATGAACTCGGAGTGTGCCCTTAGCAGTTGGATTGTACTCCAAGTCCTTGGCAGCATTCTCTAATAGTTTTACTTCGCTGTCGGTGGAGCGATCTCCAGAATGATGGCCTCGCTTTTTAATTTCAAAAGTGCTGTCTCTGTACCTTCCTGTTCCTTTAACGGTGCCTGATGCTGTGGGCTTCCCACTATTTGCGAGATAGTCGCCCGTGTGCTTGCCATCCACTTCAAGTTCGCCTTTCGCCCAGTCTTTCCGCAGGGATAGGCCGAATAGAGCGGGTTTGGGCCGACAGGGCCGGGTAGCCCGGGTGGCCGGCTGAGGCTGATTCCGATTCTATCGGGGTTCGGATCGTAAACCAGGATGCAAGTTATTCCGGGGAAATGGGAGTGGAGACGCACGGATGCCAGGGCCGCCTCGAGAATCGAGCGCGGCGGTTGGGTAGGCCGGTCAGTCGACGTAAGACAGAGCCCCTACTCGGGTTGAGGTTTTCCGGGGTTGAGGTTTTCCGGAGAAGAGGTTTTCCGGATGCTTGCCGTTCCGGTGCGGATGGTATGCGAAGCGCGCAGGTGTGCGGGACAGGGGCGAGAGGCGGGACGGGATTGACCAGGAGGCGGCGGCTGCCGCTGTTTCTCTTGGGGCGAGGGGGCGTCTTTACCCGCCTGAACGCAGCCAGCCCATCTCAGCGTGGCGAGGCGCGAGGCACGAGGGCAGCGGGGAGCGCGCGGGCCGGGTGGACTTTGCCTCAGGGCGCCTGGGCGCAACACGCGCCCGCGTAAAGCCGCAGCGCGTAGGTGCCAAAGGGAAAGGTTGCGCCCCGGTCGCCCGCGCGCCAGCGTAACCAAGCGTCCCGGTAGCCCGCGACGAAATCGCGCAGGCGTTGCAGCGCCTCGATGCGCGCCCATTTGTTCCCACCGGCCACCCGAGGACTCGTTTTACGGCGTGGTTCGGGCCGGCTCGGCGTATCGAACGCCGACTGCCGCAGCACGGCGCGGCGGCCAAGCACGCCCCTGCCCTCCAGGCGGCGTTGGTCTGCAAGCGCCAGCTCGCGCGCAGTGACCGCGTCGGTCAGCAGCGCAACGTACTCATCCGCGTCCAGGTCCACGTACGCGGGCAGCGGAGCTACCGTCAAACTGGCCTCTGCTGGCAGCGGCCCCGCTCACGAAAGAAGCGCTTGGGCCGCTTATAGGACTCGGCGCGCCCGAGCCGTGCCGGCCGGCTGATGAGCCCGGGCCAGTGATGGTGCTCTGTCACCAGGCCCGCTGCCGCCGGGTTGGTCAGCGTGTAGACGGCCTTGTCGAGCTGGGCTTCAGCATCCACCAGGCGCACGACCGACGGCGGCTCGCTCGCCCAGAGGTTTTCCCAGCGTCCCCAGTGCGCGTTGAGGCACTTCGCCGTGAACTCGAAGAGCCAGCGGCAGAACTCCGGCCGCGTCCCGCGAACGTCGGTGATCACGAGATGCAGGTGATTGGAGAGCACGCAGAAGGCGTGCACCCGCACGCCATAACGTTCGGCCGCGACGGCGAGACAGTAGCCGACAATGCCATTGACCGCGCCCGACGGCCGCAGCAGAAACTGCCGCTGCGCACAGCGGCGCGTCACCATCAGCGTCTCACCAGCGATTACAGGCCGCGGCAGGCTCATGCAGCGCCGGGGCGATTGCAGACGACGTGCCGATCATGCCGCTGCATGATCCTGAACGGTTAGCCCATAGCGCTGCGCCTTCCGTCCGACCTTCGGTCCCGGTTCCGCCGGAAGACCGGTGGGGCGCCGCAGCAGGGCTACGTCCTGGTTCGCGAGGCGCCGTCGAGCTCGGTTCCAACCCGGAGTCGATCGAGGTAGCCCCGGTACACGAAGGAGCGGTCGCGCTTCTTGCCGGTCGTCTCGACGAGAATGCCCGCGGCCACGAGCAGCTCGATCCCCCGTCCCGCGGTGGGCTTGGTGGTCTCCACCAGCTTCATCACGGATGCGACGGTGACGACTGGGTGGCGCGGCAGCAGCTCGAAGAGCCGCAGCGCGACGACGGACATCCCCTCCTGCGCGAGCACGCGTGCGCGATCCGCGGCCACGAGTGCGAAGAGCTCCCGGGCGGACGCGACCGCTTCGTCGGCGATCGTCGCGACCCAGCCTCGGTTCCTGGCTCGGGTTAACATGACGCGGAGGGTTAATCCCATCTTGACCACCCCCACGCGCAAGTAGCGGAAATCAAGCGACTCCGGATCAAGCCGTAGATACAAAGCAGGCTACGCGGCAGGCCTCGGGTCGATGCGGGCGGCCATCTGATCCTGGTCGACGAGGTGCTCGATGCGCAGGCGAGCAAGCAGCTCGCGCTGCTCGACGCTCGGCGCGGTGGCGACGTAGGCGACGGACTCGTCGGGGCCGGTGGCGACCATGTTTAAATGGCCTGCGGCCAGCTCCTCGAAGGCCGCGGGGGCGGTCATGGCTTTGCCCGCTTTGCGAAGGCGGCGCTCAAGGGTGCGTTCGAGCAGGAGCGCGAGCATGCACAGCGACACGTGCGCGCGAACTTTCGGGTCGGTGTGATGAAAGACGGGGCGTAGCTCGAGGTCGCTCTTGATGGTCTGGAAGTCCTTCTCGACGGCGTCCTTGGCACGATAGAGCGCCACCATCTCGGTGGCGCTCTGCGGCAGGTCGGCGTGGGCGACGAGCAGTACGAAGCCGTCGGCGCTACGACGCTTGTTCCAGGCGGCTTCGTCGAAGGCGAGCGAGACGACGAAGTGCTTGTGGCCAGCGTGGTCCTTCTCGTCGATTTGCACCGAGTAGATCGACAGCATCGAGCGGGAGGCGAGCTTGCCGGTGATGTCGGAGTAGACCGACTCGCGCGTCGCCTTGTTGCCCTTGCGGCGCAGACGCGTGTTGAGGTCGCGCACGTAGGCATCGATTTCGGCGCGATGGCGCTCGCCTATCGCCCGCATGTCCACGAACATCTGCGGGTTGAAGTACAGGACCAGCCGGAGCGACGCGTCGAGCGTGCTCTTTTGCTGGAAGCGCTTGGGCTTCTGCGACGGGTCCATCGGCCTGGCGCCTTGTCCGTGCTCCACCAACGCGCGTCGTTGCGCCGCCTTGCTGCGCAGGCTCGCGATGGCGCGCAGGGTGCGATCGGCGACGTAACCGTAGTTGCCGGCGAGCACCTCCTTCTGCAGCGCCTCGTCGAGCCGAACCAAGGTCATGATCTGGGTCATGCGGGCTCGCGTCACCCCAAGGTGTTTGGCGATCTCCGACTGCGTCTTGAAGGTCTTGTCTTCGAGCTGCGCGCGGTAGGCACGGGCGCGGTAGAGCCACAGCGCGCCCCTTCGAGCTTCTCGGCATCCACATCGGGTTCCTCGATTTCCGACACCAGGCGAAGACCACATGAGGTGATGCCGAGGTCGGCACGTAGAGCTGCTCGTCGACCTTCTGCATACCGGCCGCGCCGACACGCGCCCCTGCCTCGGTGATGAGACGCTTGCGCTCCACCTCGTCCTGGGCGCCCCCGAGGTCGCGAAGCGTCTCGCTCGGAAGCTGCTCGGTGTAGCTGTGGATCTCCGAGCGGCGCACGGCGGTCAGGAAGCGCAGCTCGCTCTTGCACAATCGCGCGACCGCGCCCGCCGAACCCATCGCGCGATCGAAAACGATGGGCACGCCCTGCGCCCAACCCTTGCCCTCGATGGTCTCGACGAGATCGTGGAGCGCTTTGCCGTCCTGGGTGCGACCCGGCAAGGTGCTCCAGCGCAGGGGGTAGCCGTGCTCGTTGCACAGAAGCAGGATGCCGATCTTGTGGCGGTTGTGGAGGCCCTCCTTGGTGCGACTGCGCTGGGCGAGGTCCGGGCCACGCCCCTCGAACCAGAGGGGGATCGCCTGGTGGCGTTTGCGCAGGCGCTGCCGGAGGGCGAGCGCGGCTTGAGCGATGTTGAGGTCGCGCAACAGGTAGCGGATATCGTCGATGTCGTGGAACTCCTCGCCAATGCGCGCCGCGAGGCACTTCATCGCCAGCAGGTACGCGGGCTGGGCGGTCAAGCCCTTGAGGTGATCGAGCTCGCGATAGCTGCGAAGTCGTCGCGGGCGCTGAGGAAGCCCTTCACCGCGTCGTTGAGCCACTTCTCCGGAACCGCGGCCTGGGCGGCAACCCGCGCCGCCGCTCGGCGGATAGCCTGCACGGGCGCATTGTCTCGGCCGAAATGCTACCCAGCCGGGTCTGTTGCCTCACGTAGAATGCTACGGCCGCGCATGACGGCAGGAGCGTGTCATGAGGAAACAGATCAGGTCCGGAGGCCGAGACGAGTTGCTCCGCGCAGTCGCTAAGCGGTACGAGCAAGTAACGTTGGCAGAGAAGAGAACCATCCTCGACGAGTTCGTGGCCATCACCGGCAACAACCGAAGCACGCCATTCGAGTGCTCAAGAGGGCAGACCGCAAGGGCCTCAGCGCGCGCCGTACACGGCTGCGCGTGTACGACGAGGCGGTGCGGGAAGCCCTGGTCGTGCTCGTGCTCGTGCTCCACCCGCTGACGGGCCAGGCCAAGGTCTACTCCTGCCGCTACCGGATACCGAAACGCTTCGGCGAGCCGGACACCACGCCCAGGGCGGGAGGCTCGCCAGGCGAGCGCGGCTGATGGGGGGCAGCGCCTGGCGGCAGCTCAGAGTGGCTTCAGCGCCCTGGCAATATGCCCGAGCCGCCCATGCCCCGCCGGCCTCGACCGCGCTTCCGCAACGCCCTCGTTGACTCGGACTACATCCCCCCATTTAGCCTGAGCGGTAACAGACGGTCGGAGACACCGGGCCGGTATGCGGACATCAGCGGGACAGGGAGGCCAGGTCCTGGGCCGGCGAGGGTTGTCCGGCTTCGGCTGCGGTCCTGCAAACAGGCCTGGGCTGATCACGAAGGCGGGGTCCTTGGGCTATACTGCGGCGATGGCAGGGCTCTTCTATGAATCCGTGCTGCAGGCCCTCGAGGCGGCAAGGGTGCGCTTCGTGATCGTCGGAGGCGTGGCGGTGATCCTGCACGGTGTGCCACGGACCACGGCGGATCTCGATATCGCCGTGGATCTCGAGCGTGACAACCTCTTGCGGCTGGTGGAGGTCTTGCTTGGTCTCGGATTTCGGCCACGTGCCCCGGTGGATGCCCGACAGCTCGCCGACCCCGAGGAGCGTCGTCGATGGTGTGAGGAGAAAGGGCTGAAGGCCTTCAGCTTTCATCGCCCGGACCGTCCTCTCGATGCGGTGGACGTGCTGCTCGCTTCGCCGGTTGCCTACGACGAGCTCGCCTCGCGGTCGGTGACTATCCAAGCGGAGTCACTCCAGTTGCGCATCGCTGCGGTCGAGGACTTGATGGTGATGAAGGCAGTCGCAGGGCGGGCACAGGATTATGCGGATGTCGACGCACTGCGCCGGCTGATGGGTGCCGACGATGAACTCCGATGACCCAGATCAGCGCCTATCGCCCGGCAAGGGCTTCGTCCACAGCTACACCCTCGATCAGCTGCGGACCTTCAAAGGCGTTCCGGCGGCGGACAAGCTGCGCTGGCTCGAGGAGATGCGCGACCTCCTCGAGCGCTATCAGACCCCGCAGGCCCGAGCGTTGATGCAGCGCTTTCGCCAGGGGGTCCTCTAGTCGGGGGACCGGATAGAACCCGCCAGGCGGTGAAGTGTCGCCTGCTGCTGGCGGTCACAACCAGCAGCGGTTCCGCAATCACCGGCCGGACTACGCATGCCCGTGGCCCGCCGCCAAGGCCGAATTTTGGCGAGACGCAAGTTCGTGTGGACTCAGAGCCCTTGTGTCCGGCCGCATACTTGCGATAAGATGACAAGGAAAATAGGTACTCCGAGACGCGAAGTCTATCCGCGTCATATTAACCCGGGTCGGGAACCGCGGAGGACAGGGAGGCCAGGTCCTGGGCCGGAGAGGGTTGTCGGGCTTCGGCTGCGGTCCTGCAAACAGGCCTGGGCTGATCACGAAGGCGGGGTCCTTGGGCTATACTGCGGCGATGGCAGGGGTCTTCTATGAATCCGTGCTGCAGGCCCTCGAGGGCGGCAAGGGTGCGCTTCGTGATCGTCGGAGGCGTGGCGGTGATCCTGCACGGTGTGCCACGGACCACGGCGGATCTCGATATCGCCGTGGATCTCGAGCGTGACAACCTCTTGCGGCTGGTGGAGGTCTTGCTTGGTCTCGGATTTCGGCCACGTGCCCCGGTGGATGCCCGACAGCTCGCCGACCCCGAGGAGCGTCGTCGATGGTGTGAGGAGAAAGGGCTGAAGGCCTTCAGCTTTCATCGCCCGGACCGTCCTCTCGATGCGGTGGACGTGCTGCTCGCTTCGCCGGTTGCCTACGACGAGCTCGCCTCGCGGTAGGTGACTATCAAGCGGAGTCACTCCAGTTGCGCATCGCTGCGGTCGAGGACTTGATGGTGATGAAGGCAGTCGCAGGGCGGGCACAGGATTATGCGGATGTCGACGCACTGCGCCGGCTGATGGGTGCCGACGATGAACTCCGATGACCCAGATCAGCGCCTATCGCCCGGCAGAGGGCTTCGTCCACAGCTACACCCTCGATCAGCTGCGGACCTTCAAAGGCGTTCCGGCGGCGGACAAGCTGCGCTGGCTCGAGGAGATGCGCGACCTCCTCGAGCGCTATCAGACCCCGCAGGCCCGAGCGTTGATGCAGCGCTTTCGCCAGGGGGTCCTCTAGTCGGGGGACCGGATAGAACCCGCCAGGCGGTGAAGTGTCGCCTGCTGCTGGCGGTCACAACCAGCAGCGGTTCCGCAATCACCGGCCGGACTACGCATGCCCGTGGCCCGCCGCCAAGGCCGAATTTTGGCGAGACGCAAGTTCGTGTGGACTCAGAGCCCTTGTGTCCGGCCGCATACTTGCGATAAGATGACAAGGCGAATAGGTGCTCCGAGACGCGAAGTCTATCCGCGTCATATTAACCCGGGTCGGGAACCGCTCACCTCCGAGACGCGAAGTCTATCCGCGTCATATTAACCCGGGTCGGGAACCGCGGTGCGGTGGGAACCGCGGTCGGGAACCGCCGGAGTCGCTTGTTTTTGGTCTAGGGCAGTATTCTATGAAGTGCAGTCAACTCCCCGGGTGGCACCTTGCGAACAGCCGTGCCCTTCGCTTCCATGACGTTCCCCTCTGGACCGATGTCTTGCCCCGTCAGGGCTAGGCCCGTCGCCTGAGCTTCGTCGGCCCCCCGCACCCGCGTTCCGTGCAAGACTGTGGAGACGCGCGCGAGGAGGGCTTGGTCCTTACCGGCGCTGCAGCCCTCGAGGTGGACGATAGACGACTGTGGGTCGAGGAACTCGAGCAAGGTGGTGAGGAGCAGCTCAGAGCCTATGCCGTCCACGTCGCCTTTCAGGGTGAGCCTATCCTCGCCTGCGCCCTGGCTTCCGGGCTTGGCGTGGTCGACCAGATAGAGCTCTGAGACGAACTCCGCAGGTGTGACCGCTGTCTTCAACCTCGCATACAGGTCCGAAATCCCATTGATTTGGAGCATGCGGATATTCGGAGCGAGCTTGGGGTAGGGAGCCCAGCAGCTCGGGACAGGCGCCTCGAGGCAGCGCACCAAGCGTTCGGTATCACCGCTGGCGTTCATCGTCGCGATTGCCTCGATGTTCTTAGGGAGTGCGCCGATGGCTACCAGGGCGTTGAGGAAATAGACCCTTCCCATGCCGTCCTTGCCCAGGACGACCGCGACGACTCTGACACCGGCCTTGCCTTTAGCATTCACTGTGGGCTCCTACTTCGCCATGCTGCTGCGGCATCCCGTGCGACCTGGTAGGCGCGCGGTACCTGCCCGTCGCCGAGCGAGGGGCCGTCGCGCAAAGCCAGCGATCCCGCTCGAAAGCTGCGGGTTAAGGTCGACTGGCCCCGACCCGCGGCTCTGGCCGGTCAGCCGCTGTCATTTCACGACTTTCGCTGCAACGCCGACTCCTCGGTGAATAACCTGGCCGGCGCCCATCATGGTGGGCGCGGCTGCGCCCGCGGTCGCCGTCTCGGGATACAGGCTTGCGAAGCCTTTGCCGTATCTCAGCAGTGTGCTCGCTGCGGAAACAGCCCTTTCTGTCGCTACAGCGCCGTCTAGGCACGCCAGGGTTACCTGCCCAGCTCGTGTCACCTTCAGGGAGTGGTTAACTTCATGAATCGTCAGCTGAAGTGTTCGTGCTCCTGCGAAACCCTCGGCGCCTGCGACCACCCGGAGGGCATAGTTGATTTTGGCGGCGTGGGCGACGCCTTTTAAGAGGCTGAGCGCCCGAACCGCATTCCACGTCCCGATCGCCACAGCAGCAACCATCGGAATTGGCATTCCGTCCTGCGGGAACCGCCGTCCGGAACCGCCGTCCCCGGGGAACTCGCTCAGATCCGCCGTTTGAAGTAGTCGATGGGGTAACTATTCGTCTTTCTCTCAGCGCGGTACCTGTTTTGCCATCGCATCGCCTCCTCTTCCGCTGGATTCCAAAAGGCCTCTCTTCGCTGCGTCGACCACTGATCCGCAAGCACATCTGTGCGACCCTCAAGGCACTGCAGGCAATGGATGAACTCGTGAAGGAGCGCCTCATCGCTCGAAACCGGATCGCTCCGCCACTCGAAGGGGTTGAAGAGCACCGTCGGCGCGACTCCATCGCGAGCGGAAGCGCTGCGCTCCTCACTGAGCCCCATCGTGTATGCCGTGTAGATCGAGAGCCTGTTGGCGTGTGCGTCGCGGATGAGCCTGCAGTCATCGCGGCTGATCGTCTTGGTGCCCCCACAGGAAGGCCCAACAAGGAGAGCCTCATTCCTCCTGGCCGCCCCGTAGGACGCGATAGCCGACGGAACCACATATGCGACCGCGCCGTCGGAGGGCCCGACGTTCCAGAGAGCGCGCAGCGCGGGCGTGAACTGCTCGACCGTGCAATAACGATTCTGGGAGACGATCCGTAGATTCCCCAGCAGGGCTTGACCAGTGGCGCTGCGCGCAATTTCCGCAAGATCAGACTCAATGCGTGAAACGAACTCGCCGGCACCACTGATCAAGACAAGGCCCGGTGCTTGAGACGCCCACTTCGGCATCACCCCTCCTTTTTGGCGAACCGGCGCGACGGTGAAACGCCCGGCGCGCCCGAGTCCGACGGCTCCCTCCAGCACGGGGCTCGAATGCGCGACAGCGCTGCCGCCCTAGCCGTCGCTGTTCACTGGATTCTAGATCCACTAGCCGCCGATCCAGGCAGTGTCCAGGGGGCCGAGAGAAGAAAGGAGCGCCGGGCGCTTCGCGTACCCACCGCGCCCCGTTCGGTTGCGGCCGGCGGGTCATCAGGGACCGCCGGCCAGCTAGTTGAGTGCCATCGCGACGGCGTTTTGAATCAGCTCGACTACCCGTCTGAAGTCGCTCTCCACGAGGGCCGCCCGCGAGGTGTTGAAGCTACTTCCGAGTGCATGGCCAGGGCCACCGACCTCGAGGATCATCCCGTCGGGGTGATGGGAACTCACGGCTACACGGGCGCTCCACTCGGAGCGGGTTCCGGGCGCCCAGGTGGTGGGTCTCAGTTCGATCGCGCCGGTCGAGCGCTGGGCCACGGTGAACGAGCCTTCGTGGGCAAATTCGTTGATATTTTCAAGCACGTCCTGCACCACGCGGTTGCCGCTTGGGAGGTTCTTGAGCTGGACGAAGCCCAGCGTCTCTTTCATCCCATTGCCGAGGTAAGGAACCATGTAGACCCTGTCCGATCCCGCGACCGCCGCATCGGCATTGGCTCTGGACGTCTTCCGAACCGCGGAACTGCCGGGGCGGGCGTGAATCTCCTGCTGGAGTGTGCGGCTCAAGTCCCGCTCCACCAGGGCACCGGCTCCACCGGACCGAGGGAATGCGGTCGCTCGCAGTCGACTCGCGCCGACAGCAGCTCCGGCGGCTCCGCAGGGTCCAGCGAAGCCCATGAACATGCCTTTCATCTTCAGGTGCTTCCAGGCGTCTTCCGCGCGGCGCTGCCATTCAGCGAGGTTCTGGGGCGGTCCCTGGAGCCTGGAAATCAGCTTCAGCTGATCAGGGAGCTCCAAAAGAACTTGCCGCGCCTGTTGCTCCGCAACCGATTGGGCGAAGGCCTCGCGTTGGCGGAGCAGCCAATTAAACCCGTCAATAAGGCTCTGTGTAACGTCCATTGGGCAGACTCTCCAGGTGCGCTCTTCTGCTACTCCGCGGCGACCCAAGGCCGACCCCCAAAAGCGACTCGGGGCGGGATCTGGCTTTTCGATTCACGGCCGTCGTTCTCAACCACTAGCGAAAGGAGTACGCTCAGTCCAGGCCCACTGACAAAAAACTTCGGTCTCGCCGCGCTCGCGGCGCCTCGACCGCCAGCCGGGCGCGGCATGATGTGGGCGCCATCGATGACAAGCCGTTGTAACGGGTCGTAGACGCCGGTCGCCCAGCTGTGCAGCCCTCGCCGCGTGTTGCTGACGGCGCTGCCTCCCCTCCCCGCCCTCTGGCCTTCGGGCGTGCGGGCGCCGAGACCGGAGGGCGACCGGAGGACGACGCTTGACCGCGATTGTGCGCGGAGTACCATCGCCGCTCGCTTCCGCAACTCAAGGAGGAACTGATGAGACGCTTTAGACGAGGTGTTGTGCTCTCGCTGGTGCTGGTCGCCGGCAGCGTGGCGTTCGCTGCGCGCGAGGTGCGCGCCGATCCAGGGCACGGCCTGCTCAGTGGTCTGAGCGGTCAGTGGTGGCAGTGGGCGCTGTCGATTCCGGCGGTCAGCAATCCGCTGGCGGATCCGAACGACAGTAAGCTCTGCGGCGTGGGCCAGAGCGGACCGGTGTGGTTTCTCGGCGGCACGCTGGACGGCAGCCCCGCGCGTCGGAGCTGCACCGTGCCTCCTGGCGTCGCGTTGCTGGTTCCGGCGATCAATGCCGAGTGTTCGACGGCGGAGTCGCCCGAGCTGACGACGCGGCGCGGGCTGCGCGCCTGTGCCGTCGACCTGATCGACCACGTCACGGAGGCCAGCGCCAAGGTCGACGGGCGGCGTCTGCCGCTCAGCCGCGTGGTGTCACCGCTCGTCCACGTGACCCTGCCGCCGGGGAACGTGCTCGGGCTGGTCGACCCGCTGCCCAACCCCAGCCCCTCGGTGGGCGATGGCTACTACGCGCTCGTCCCGCCGCTCTCGCCGGGTCGTCACACGATCAAGGTGGCCGCGACGGCCGTCTTCCCGGACTTCACCTTCGCGCAGGATGTCGAGTACACGATCGAGGTGCTCGCGCGCTGAGCGCGGTCCCTTCCTGCTCGGTTGGCGTCGTCGCAAGCTGCGCGGCGCCAGCGCGCCCTCCCTCGCCGCCCCTCTCTCGCCGCCTCTCTCTCGCCGCCAGCCCCGCTCGTCGGCCGCCGCAGGTCAGGTCCTCTGCTGCCCGCCCTTTCGCCGGCCTCGCGCCACTGGCAGCGCGCTCAGCGGGTCTTCGGGCCAGCTGTGTTTGGGGTAGCGGCGGGCTAGGGCCGGGCGTAGCTCGGGGTAGGCCTTGTGCCAGAAGCTGGAGAGATCCTGGGTGAGTTGGACGGGGCGGCCATTGGGGGCGAGCAGCTCCAGCAGGACGGGCTGGCGCTTGCGGGCCAGACGCGGGGTCTGGGTGCAGCCGAAGAGGTCTTGCAGGGCGACGGCGAGCGCGGGCGGGCTCTTGTCGTCGCGGTAGGCCAGGGTGATCTGCCTCCCGCTGGGGACCTCCAGGCGCTCGGGCGCCTCGCGGTCGAGGGCGCGGCGCTGCTCGGCGCTCAGCGCCTGGCGCAGGACACCGGGCAGGTCGGCGCGGCGCAGCTCGGCGAAGCTGACCTTGTCGTGGCAGAGCGCCGGCAGGCAGTGCGTGAGCAGGCTGTCGTCGCCTGCCGGGAGCTCGAGCTCGGGCAGGGCGCGGCGCAGCCAGCGCAGGCGCGCGAGCCAGGCGTCCACCGCGGGCGTCGGCTGCAACGCGCGGCGCGGGTCGCGGGCGGCCTGCTCGGCGAGCAGCGCGGCGGCGAGTGGGGCCGCCGGGGCGACCGGTGTGCGGCGGAGGCAGAGGTCTTCGTAGAGCTGGCAGCGGCTGGCGACGACGCGCTCGCTGGCCTCGTCGAAGACGGTCTGCACCTCGTCGCGGGTCGGCAGCCAGGCTGCGTCGATCGCGCTGGCGACGAGCACGCGGGCCTCGCGGCCGGCGCCATCGACCTCGACGGCGACGTAGAGCGCCTCGTCGCGCACAACGCTGCGCGGGTCGAGCACGACGCCGCGGCCGCCCACCATCCGCCCGCGGTCGCGCTCGCCCTCGCGTCGCAGCACGACGCGGTCGGGGAAGGCCTTGAGCACGAGCCGCAGCAGCGCGGCGCTCGGGTCGTCGCCGGTGGTGGGTGGGTCGGGGCGCGCGACGGTCGGGCCCGCGATCGAGGGCAGCCGGGCGAGCAGCTCGTCGCGCACGCGCACCACCTGGCGCAGGGCGCCGAGGTTCAAGGTCGGGTCGCGGGGCAGGCCGGGGTCGCGGGGCAGCCCGGGGTCGCCGGACACGTAGGCCGCGCCCTGGCGCTCGAGCTGCTCGAAGCGCTCGAGGCGCTCGAGCACGTCGGAGCGGGCGCTGGTCGGTTCGGCAGAGCCGCGGCGGCGCATCGAGCTGCCGGTTAGCGCGGCTGGCGCGCGGAGGTCGCGCTCGGAGAGCAGCGCCGCCAGCGTGGCGCCCTCGCGCGCATAGCCATCGCCCACGGCGGCCAGGACCAGTCGGCCGAGGCGCGGGTGAAGAGGCAGCGCGAGCAGCGCGCGGCCGAGGGCGGTGGGCTGGTGGTCGCGCGTCTCGAGGGCCTCGAGGCGCAGGAGGAGCTGCTCGGCGCTCTCGAGCGCGCCGCGGTCGGGGGCCTCGAGCCAATCGAAGGCGAGCGGATCGCGGCCCCAGCAGCGCAGCGTCAGCGCCACGGCCGCCAGGTCGATGCGACGCACCTCGGGTGTGGTGGCCGCCGCCAAGGAGGCCTGCTCGGTGGCCGTCCACAGCCGGTAGACGCGCCCGGGACCCAGACGCGCGGCGCGACCGGCGCGCTGGTCGGCCGAGGCCGCGCTGACGCGGGTCAGCTCGAGGCGGTCGAGGCCGCTGCGCGGATCGTGGCGTGGCAGCCGCACCTGGCCGCTGTCGACCACGGTACGCACCCCCGCCACCGTCACGGAGCTCTCCGCGACGTTGGTGCTGAGCACGACGCGGCGTCGCTCGCCGGGGCGCAGCGCGCGGTCCTGCGCCGCGCTGGGGAGGCTGCCGTGTAAGGGGACGACCTCGGCATCACCGAGCTCGGTGAGCAGCGCGGTGGTGCGGGCGATTTCGCCGGCGCCCGCCAAGAAGACCAGCACGTCGCCGGCGTGCGGGTCGTCGCGCAGCGCCCGCTTCACCGTGCGCGCGGCGACCGCCGGAAGCGGGTCGCGGGCCGGCGCCAGCAGGTAGGTGGTCTCGAGCGCATGCGGTTGGCTGGCCAGGCGCAGAATCGGGCAGCCACCGAGGTAGGCCGCCACGGGCTCGGCCTGCAGGGTCGCTGACAGCACGATCAGGCGCAGCTCCGGGCGCAGCTCGCGCTGCACCTCCTTGAGCAGCGCGAGGCCCAGGTCGCTGTGGACGCTGCGCTCATGGAACTCGTCGAGCACGACGGCCCCGACGCCCTCGAGCGTGGGATCGTCGAGCAGCCGCCGGGTGAGGATGCCCTCGGTGACGACCAGCAGGCGGGTGGCGGCGTGGAAGCGGCGCTCGAAGCGCACGTGAAAGCCGACCTGCTGGCCCAGCGCCCAACCGCGCTCCTCGGCGATGCGTGTGGCGGCGGCCCGCGCGGCCAGGCGCCGTGGCTCGAGCAGCAAGACGCCGCCCTCGAGCCACGGCGCCTCGAGCAGCGCCGGCGGCACACGTGTGGTCTTGCCGCTGCCCGGCGGCGCGACCACGATGACGTTGCGTCGCGCACCGGCGCTGGCCAGTAGCTCCGGCAGCAGCTCGTCGACCGGCAACCTGGCGGCGGTTCGATGGTCGCGTTCGCGATTGGCGCCGTTGTATGCGATGAGAGGCCTCGCTGGTGGGGACGCTTGCGTTGTCGCCGAGGAGCAGCGCATGCGGAGCTTCGACAGCCGACTGGTTCGTGCGGAAGAGCTTACACCGACGGTGCGTCGGCTGTGGTTCGAGCGCGCGGACGGCCAGGCGCTCGCCTTCTCGCCCGGCCAGTATGCGCGCTTCGCGTTGCACGCCACTGAGGGCTTGGCGGTGTCGACTGGCGCGTACTCGCTCTGCGAGCCGCCGCGGGCCGATGGCCGCTACGCGATCTGCGTCAAGCAGCAGCGGGCCCATGGCGTGGCGGAGGCGTTGCTGCACGCCGAGCCCGGCCTTTGCCTGCCGACGCAGGCACCCGTGGGTCGCTTCGTCCTCGAACCACGCGCCGCGGCCCCGCTGCTCCTCGTGGCCACCGGCGTCGGGGTGGCGCCCTTCCACGCGATGATCGAGCAATTGCGCGAGCTGGTCGGGCACTGCGAGGTCCACTTGCTCTTGGGTGCGCGTCGTCCCGCGGAGCTGCTCTTCGATGATGAGTGGCGCGCCCTGGCGTCCAGCGCCGCGCGCTTTCACTATCGGCCCGTGGTCAGCCGTCCGGAGCCCGAGGACGACTGGAAAGGACGGATTGGCCGCGTGGATGCGCTGCTCGACGGGTTGCCGCAGCTTCTCAGCGGGTTTCGGGCGTATGTATGCGGCCATAGCCCGATGGTGCTGCAGCTTCGCGCGGAGCTCTTTGGCCGCGGCCTGGCGGTCGCGCAGCTCCACACCGACCACTGAGCGCGGGCGTCGCGGTGGACGGGCGAAGCGGGCTCGCCGGGCCGGGCTCGCCGGGCCGTCAACAGGTGCTCAACAGGTGCTCAACAGGTGCTCAACAGGTGCTCAACAGGTGCTCAACAGGTGCTCAACAGGTGCTCAACAGGTGCTCAACAGGTGCTCAACAGGTGCTCAACAGGTGCTCAACAGGTGCTCAACAGGTGCTCAACAGGTGCTCAACAGGTGCTCAACAGGTGCTCAACAGGTGCTCAACAGGTGCTCAACAGGTGCTCAACAGGTGCTCAACTTGGCGTTCGCGCGGTTTGCTGCGAGAATCGGGCCTCCGATGACTGATCAGCGAGAACGCCGCGATCCCCGCTATCCGGTGACGTGGGCGGTGACGATCCGCGCCGCCGATTGGCTCGAGGTGCAGCGCCTCAGCACCGAGAACGTCAGCCGCGGGGGCCTGTTCATTCGCACCGCGAGCCACGCGCTCCCGGGCACGCGCCTGCAGATCGAGCTCACGCTGCCAGACGGTACGGTATTTCCGGCCGACGGCGAGGTGATTCACTCCATTACGCGGGAGCGGGCGCAGGCCGAGGGGGTCGCCGCGGGGATCGGCGTGCGCTTCGATGCACGTCACGCCGTCGACCTCTACCTGCTCGAGACGGCCGCGGCCGGGCAGGCGGGGGGCCAGGCGCATGCGTATGCCTTCGGCCCGCAGGGCTTCGCCACCCTCGATGCGACGCTGGTGCCCTTGGGCGCCCTGGGGGTTGGCGCCGAACCAGAATGGACGACCGCGCACCATCTGATCGAGCCAGCGGCGCCGACGGCCTCGTTCGATCAGGCGCCGCTGGCCGCGAGCGCCGAGGCCGCACCCGTGGGCCCGGCTTCGACCACGGAGCCCTGCGTCTTCGGCATCGACTTCGGCACGACCTACAGCAGCATCGCCCTCGTGCGTGGTGAGCGGGTCGTGGTGCTCGAGGATCAGGAGGGCAACACGCTCACCCCCTCGGTCGTTTGCTATCCAGAGGAGGGGCCGCCGCTGGTCGGCTGGCCTGCGCGCGAGCGGATCGCGACGCATCCGGCGACCACCCTCAGCTCGATCAAGCGGCTGGTCGGTCGCCGCTACGATGATCCGACCTTGGAGGCCTTCTGGGCGTCTTCACCGCTGCGCTGCGGCGCAGGCGCCGAGGGCGAGACGCTGGTCGATGTCTATGGCCAGCGCGTCAGCATGACCCAGGTGGCGAGCGAGGTCTTTCGTTGCCTGCGCGCGCTCGGCGAACGTGCAACGGGTCTGCCCGTCGAGCGCGTGCTGCTCTCGGCGCCGCTCGCGGCGCCGGCGCAGCGTGCGGCGATTCAGCGGGCTGCCGAGCTGGCGGGTCTGGAGGTGCTCGGCATCGTCGACGAGCCGGTGGCGGCGGCGATGAGCTACGCCGTGGGGCGCGAGGAGGAGGAGCTCCTGGCGGTCTACGACTTCGGCGGAGGGACCTTCGACTTCTCCTTGCTCCGGCTGGCCAACGCGCGGCTCTCGGTGCTCAGCCAGGCGGGCGATGCGTGGCTGGGGGGCGACGATTTCGACACGGCGCTGGCTCAGCACGCGGCCACCGAGTTCTGGCAGCGCTGGCACGTCGATCTGCGTCAGCGCCAGGTGGAATGGCAGCGGCTGCTCTTTCTCGCCGAGGTGGCGAAGCGGCGCCTGAGTCTTCAGCCCTCCGCCGAGCTCAAGGCGCGCGCGATCGCGCTCTCGGTCCGCGGGCCGATCGATCTGGTCACGACCATCGACCGCCCGCTCTTCGAGCAGCTCTGTGGCGAGCTCGTCACCTGCTCACTTGAGATCGTCGAGGGCGCGCTGCGCGAGGCGGGGGTGTCGCCAGCGCAGGTCGACCGAGTCGTGCTCACCGGGGGTGTCTCGCGCATGCCGCTGGTGCGCGAGCGGCTCCAGCGCTACTTCGGTCGCGAGCTTCCGCTACTCGTCGATCCGGAGCAGGCGATTGTGATTGGCGCCGCCATCTACGGTCGCTTGCTGCAGCTCAGTCGGCAGGGCGCCGCTGCCGATCGACCCCTGACCGCCCCGAGCGCTTGATCGTCGGCTCGGCGGGCGCGCCCCTCAGACGGTGCGCTCGAGCAGGGCGCGCACGATCAGCGGCCAGCCGACCGTCGCGTCGAGCAGCACCTCGGCGTAGCGGCCACCGGCCGAGGGCGGGACGAACTTGCCCCAGCTCACGCCCTCGGAGTAGGTGCAGCCCGAGAGGTGCCCGTAGTGCACGGGGTCGGGGCAAATGCGCACGCCATAGCGAAAGCGTGGCACCGGCAGCTCGAGGTCGAGCCGGCCGTTGAGCACGTCGACGTAGGGCGCCACCTGCTGCGCCCAGTTGCGCGGGACACCGCCGCCGATGGTGAAGATCCCCAGCGGGCGGCCCGCTCGCGCCTGCGCCTGGCATAGCTCGGCATAGTGGACCAGATCGCGAAAGGCGTCGTAGCGCAGGTAGGGTCGTCCCTCACGTTCGCGCGCATAGCGGTGGACCATGAAGTCGAGCCCGAGCTCGGAGTCCGTGAAGGCGGGAATGATCACCGGGACCTGATGCTTGGCGGCGGCCTGCAGCACGCCGCGTCCCGGGAGTTGCTCGCCGAAGAAGCGCAGCAGCTCATGCGTGCCGATGGGCTCGCTGTGGGCCTCCGCCAGGCGGCCCAGCAGCTCGCGTGCATGCTCCGCGAGCTGGTCGAGGTTGTACTCCGGTTCGATCACGTCGTAGACGCGATTGAGCCGCGCGGCGAAGTAGGTCTCGTCGGGGATCTTCGGATCGGCCTTGTAGTGGTGCATTCCGATGTCCTCGGTCAGGCCGTGGCCGACGAGCGCGCCGGTAGCGACGATGCAATGCACCCAGCCGCGCTCGATCATCTCGACCGCCAGCAGGCTCAGCCCGGCCATCGTCATCGCGCCGCTCAGCGTCAGCACGACCCAGGCGCCATCGCTGATCATCGCCTCGCTGACCGCGACGGCTTCGCCGAGCGAGCGGCCGGTGAAGGCCGTTTTGCTCATCGCCGCCAGCAGCTCGGCGGTGTTCTTGGGCGCGCTGACATCGAGTCGCTGCATCGGCTCGAGCCCGAGGCGGGCAGCATCCTCGGCGGATCGATTCGCTGGGCAACTGGACATGGTGCTAGCTCCTGAGCGGTTGACGCAGCGCTGGGTGTAGCACAGAGGCCGGCTGGGGCGGGCTCCGGCGCTGCAGCTCTCGCAGGGCCGCCGTCGCAGTGGGCAGGCCGCTGGCGACCCGCTATGCTCGCGGCGGTCGCCGTCGATGGAGTCGTCGTGAACCCAGGGCAACGTCGAAGCGCCATCGTGGCCCTGCGGCTGACACTGCTGCTGGCGCCCTGGCCCGCAGCGATCGGCGGTTGCCGCTGCGGCGGCGCGCGCGGCCCCGAGATAGAAGGCGCCGTGCCGCGGCCAGGCGGTGAGCGCCTGCAGCCCTTGGTGGAGGCCCGGCCGCCGGACGCGCTGCGGTGGGGGCTGCATCTCAGCGGCGCGTTGCTTGCCGGGCGCGACTGGTCTACCGGCGCGATCGACCGTGGCCCCTCGGCGCCCGTCGTCCGGCGCAACCTCGACCAGCTGCAGGCCTGGCGGATGAATCTCCTCTTGGTCGAGGCGGTCGATGGTCCGCGCGCCTCCCTGCTCTTGCCGAGCCGTACCCTGCTGGCTCGAGGTTGGTCGGCGCCCGCGCGGGCGATACCGGCCTGGGTGCGGCAGGCGCACCGTCGCCGGGTGCCGGTCTATCTCGATGCGACCACCCTGGGCCGCGCCGGCAGCGCGGCGGCGCCGGGTCTGACGCTCGACGCGTTCGCGCAGGCAGCGGGCGAGCTGCTCGACGCGGGCGGCTTTGACGGACTGATCTTCAGCAGCCCCTTCGCCGCAGCCTGGGCTGCCGCGAGCCGCGAGGTGGCGCGCCGGCGGGGACGACGTTTCGTGGCCGCGTTGGGGCATCAGGTGCAGCGTGCCGACCTGCTGCTGGCGACGATCGATGCCGGAGCGTGGTCCGCGCGGGCGCGCCCTGGCGTGCCGCCGCCTGCCGGGCAGGGCCCAGATCCTGCGCTGGCGACGGACGCAGCGGCCCTGGCCTTCGCCGGTGCGCCGGCGGGACAGCGCATCGTCGCCGAGCTCGGTATGTTGGCCCTCGCCGCGGGGCAGGCGCGCGCGCGCGGGCAGCGCCTGTGGGTCGAGATCGGGGAGACGCGCCAGCCCGCGGGACTGCGTCATAACCTCCTGCTCCTCGCCGCGGCGCAGCATGGTGCCACGGGCTACCTCTGGCGCTCGGGCGCGCTCGACGAGCTGCCTTGGCGCGATGAGGACCTGCGCGGCGAGGCTCAGGCCATGGAGGAGGACTTCGAGTGGCTCCGGCGCCCCCTGGGCGATCGCCGGCAGCGCGCGGAGATCGTGCTGGCCGTGCCCGACGAGGATCCCTTGCCGTCGGACGCGCTCACGTTCCTGGCGCGGGCGCTCGGTCCGGTGGCCAACGGCCTGGCGCTTTCGGGCTATGAGCTGCACGCGGGCGGCGCGGCGCCGCGGATCGTCGCCGAGGCCTATGTCGTCCTGGCCGCCGGGCGCGGCGCGGAGGGGGCGCCAGACCTGCCGCCGGACGTGCTCGAGCTGCTCCATGGCAGCAAGCCGGTGCTGGTCGTCGTCGACGGGCTGACCGATGTTGGCAATTGGCGGCAGGCGCTCCCGCTCCTCGGGCTGCGCCCGGGCTGGCCGCGCGTCGAGCTGGAGGGCTCGATCGAGCGTATCGAGCTGGCCGATCCGGGGTGGCCGGGCGGCGGCGCAGCAACGGGGGAGGTCACCCTGCGTGCCGCACTGATTCCTGAGCGGGCCGTCAGCGGCGAGCTCCTGGCCAGCGTGACGCTGCAGGGGGCTCGCACGCCGCTGCTGGTCGGTAGGGGCAACAAGCTGCTGCTCAACGCCAGCGCAGTGCCGGCGGCGACGGCGTTCTGGATCAATCGGCTGCTGCGTCCTGATCTACGCCTCGACTTCGACGGCGTCGGCTTCCTCGGCCGCCGTTCCGCCTTTCTCGCGCTGGGCGACACGCGGCTCGAGGTGGATCTTCCGCTCGCGGGGGGCACGGAGCTGCGCGTGATGCGCTATGGCGCGGATGGGCAACGCCAACCGATCGAGCTCTGGCCCTATGAGCCCCCGTTCAAGACGGTGCTCGCGCAGCATGAGCTGCTGGTGGTCGAGGGTGTGGCCGCGCCCTGACCCGGCGCGCGCGGCATGGGAGCCAAGGCGGGGGGCTGTTCAAAGCGGACAATTCTGGTACCGTTTGCGCCGTATTGGCCTAAGTACTAAGTAATTGGCCTAAGTATCCTAAGTTTAAGTAAAGGGGACTGATGATGACGGAAGAGACCAAGCAGCGCGTCGCGGCGGCGATCGCCTCGCATAAGGTGGTGTTGTTCATGAAGGGCGTGCCCGATTTCCCGCAGTGCGGCTTTTCGGCGCGCGCGGCGGGATGTCTCGAGCAGCTCGGGGTGCCCTTTGCGGCCTTCGACGTCTTGCCGGATCGCGAGCTGCGCGAGGGCCTCAAGGAGCACTCGCGCTGGCCGACCTTGCCGCAGCTCTACATCGCCGGTGAGCTGATCGGCGGCAGCGATATCGTCACCGAGCTCTTTCAGAGTGGCGAGCTCAAGCTCAAGCTGGAGCAAGCCGGAGCGCTGTGAGCACGCCGCGGCCGGCCCCGGCGCCCGCAGGGCGGGCCCCGCTGGTTGGGGCCGAGGGCGCGGCCCTGCTGCGCGCCCGCGCGCCCGACGCGATCGATCGGCTGATGGAGCAGGCCATGGCGCAGCGGGTCTTTCCCGCGGCCTGCCTGCTCGTCGCGGTGGACGGCCAGCCGGTGATCCATCGCGCCTATGGGCGAGCGCGGCTCGACAGCGTCTTCGACCTCGCCTCCTTGACGAAGCCGCTGGCGACCACGTCCGCCCTGCTGCAGTGCGTGGCGATGGGGCACCTGAGCCTCGATGCGCGCCTTGGTCGCGTGCTCGACGGACTGCAGGGCACGGCGCTCGAGGGCGTCACGCTGGCGCAGCTCCTCGGGCATGCGGCCGGTCTCGTCGACTGGCTTCCGCTCTACCAGCCACTAGAGAGGCTGCCAGCGCGGCGCGCGCGGCTGCGGGCGCGTGAGCTGATCGCGGCCACGCCCTTGCGGTGCGCGCCAGGCGAGGCCACCTGCTACAGCGACCTGGGGTACATGTTGCTCGGCTGGGCGCTCGAGGCGGCGATGGGCGAGCCCCTCGATCGGCTGGCCGAGCGGCTGGTCTTCGCCCCCTTGGCGCTCAGTCGCACGGGCTTCGTCGCGCTGGCCGGTCGGCGGCGGGCGCAGCGCGACGCGCAACCCTGGCGCTTCGTGCCGACCGAGCGCTGTCCGCGACGCGGCCGGCTCTGCGGCGAGGTCCACGACGATAACTGTCACGCGATGGGGGGCGTGGCCGGCCACGCCGGCCTCTTTTCCACCGCGCACGATGTGCATCAGATCGTGCGGCAACTGAGCGCCGCGGCGCGCGGCGGCGCGTCGATCTTCGATGGCGCCCTCGTGCGCCACTGCTTCTCGACGCAGCTCGTCCCGGGCAGCAGCTGGCGCCTCGGCTGGGACACCCCCAGCGGCGTCCGCTCGAGCACGGGTCGCGCCTTTGGCGCGGGCAGCGTCGGGCACCTCGGCTTCACCGGTACGTCGCTTTGGCTCGAGCCCGCGCGCCCCTGGTGGGCGATCCTGCTGACCAATCGCGTCTACTATGGGCGCGAGCCCAACCGCCTCAAGCCACTGCGCCCACGCCTGCACGACGCCCTGCACCGCGCGCTGAAGGGCTGGGGGTATCTCTAGCAGGCGCGGGGCCCTGGGCTGCCAAGGCGCGACTTGCACCCGTCGCCAGGGCACGTCGCAGAGGCGTTGGAGGGTGGGGCGGTCCCGCGTACAATCGGCCGCCGAGAGCTGGTGGCAGGCACGGACGCAGGCGGGCTGCGCGCGTGGGCTGGTGCCGGCCGCGCGGGAGCCGCCGTGAGACTGAGCGTCGATCAATTCCGAGCCTGGGAGAATAAATGCGTCACGCTGCTAGGGATGTCCGGGGTCGGCAAGACGCGCCTGGCCGCGCTCTTGCGCCGGCAGAACTGGTTTCACTACTCCGGTGACTATCGCATCGGCACGCGCTACCTCGACGAGGCGATCCTCGACAACATCAAGCAGCAGGCGATGCAGGTGCCCTTCCTGCGCGACCTGCTGCGCTCCGACTCGATCTACATCGCCAACAACATCACCGTCGATCACCTCAAGCCGCTCTCGACCTTCCTCGGCAAGCTCGGCGACGTCGCCCTCGGCGGCCTGCCGCTGGCGGAGTTCCAGCGCCGGCAGGCCTTGCACCGCCGGGCGGAGATCGCCGCGATGAGCGACGTGCCGGAGTTCATCTCCAAGGCCCAGGCGATCTACGGCTACCAACACTTCGTCAACGACGCCGGCGGCAGCCTCTGCGAGCTCGAGGATCCGCAGGTCCTCGAGCTCCTGGACCGCCATACGCTGGTGCTCTACATCGAGGCCACGCCAGACGATGCCCGTGCGCTGATCGGCCGTGCCGAGCAGGACCCCAAGCCGCTCTACTACCGCGAGGCGTTCCTCGCGACCGAGCTGGCGGCCTATTTGGAGCGGCGCGAGCTAGGGGCCACGGAGGCGATCGACCCCGATCACTTCGTGCGCTGGATTTTTCCGCGCCTCTTCTGCTCGCGTCTGCCGCGCTACCAGGCGATCGCCGCGCGCCATGGCTACACGGTGTCGAGCGCAGAGGTGGCTGCCTTGACCAGCGAGCAGGACTTCCTCGAGCTGGTGATGCGGGCACTCGCGCGACCGCCTGCCGCGCCGAGGGCGCTAGCCGACGCGGGCGCTCGCTGATGCCGAAGGACGTGCCGCTGCGCGTGACCGTGCGCCTGTGGCTCGCGACGGGGCCGGCTGCCGGCGAGCGGCGTGAGCGGCTGAGCGACGCGCTGCGCTGGCCGCAGGCGCGGCTGCATTTCCCGCATGAGCTGCCGCTGGAGGGTGCAGGCGAGGGCAGCGTGGCGTTCTTCCTGCCGGGCGAGGCGACGCCGATCGCCTGTGCGGCGCGCTTGTACTTCGATCCCGAGCGCCCTCAGCAGGGCAGCACGGCCGAGCTGCTGGCCCTCGAGGTCGCGCAGCAGGCAGCGCTCGAGGCCTTTGTCGCCGATGGAGACCCCGCATGAGCGAGCCGGGCAAACCGCCGCCGCCGCTGGAGCGGCTGGAGCAGCTCGCCGCCGAGGCGCTGCAGGGCGGTGGCGCCGAGCGCCTGGCGCGACAGCATCGCGCCGGAAGGCTGAGCGCGCGCGAGCGCCTCGAGCTGCTGCTCGATCCCGGTAGCTTCGTCGAGCTCGACCGCTTCGTCACCCACCGCTGCACGGACTTCGGCACGGCCGAGCAGCGTCCCTTGGGCGACGGCGTCGTCGTGGGCCACGGCCAGGTCCGCGGGCGGCTGACCTTCGTCTTCGCCCAGGACGCCACCGTCTTCGGCGGCAGCCTCGGGCACGCTCACGCGGCCAAGGTCTGTAAGCTGATGGACTTGGCGGAGCGCGCCGGCGCGCCGATCGTCGGCCTCAACGACTCCGGCGGCGCCCGGATCCAGGAGGGCGTCGCCTCGCTCGGCGGGTACGCCGAGATCTTCCTGCGCAACACGCTGCTCTCCGGGGTCGTGCCCCAGATCTCGGTGGTGCTGGGACCCTGCGCCGGCGGCGCGGTGTACTCGCCCGCGCTCACCGATTTCATCCTGATGGCCGAGGGGACCGCGCAGATGTTCATCACCGGTCCCGACGTAATCAAGGCGGTAACGCATGAAGAGGTGACCAAGGAGCAGCTCGGTGGCGCGACGACGCATCATCGCGACTCGGGCGTGGCGCACTTCAGCTATGCCGATGAGGCGAGCTGCCTGGAGGCCACGCGCGAGCTGCTGTCGTTCCTGCCGCAGAACAACAGCGAGGAGCCGCCGAGCGCGCCCAACGACGATCCGGTCGAGCGCTGCGCCGTCGAGCTCGATACGATGGTCCCGGACGACCCCTCGCGAGCCTACGACATCAAGTCGCTGATCGCGGAGGTCGTCGATGAGGGCTATCTCTTCGAGGTCCAGCGCGCGCACGCGGGCAACATCGTCGTCGGCTTCGCGCGACTGGGGGGCCGGGTCGTCGGCGTCGTCGCCAATCAGCCGGCCGTGCTCGCGGGTTGTCTCGACATCAAGGCCTCCCTCAAGGCGGCGCGCTTTGTGCGTACCTGCGATTGCTTCAATATCCCGCTGGTCACCTTCGTCGATGTGCCTGGCTTCCTGCCGGGGAGCGATCAGGAGTACGGAGGGATCATCAAGCACGGCGCCAAGCTGCTCTACGCCTACGCCGAGGCCACGGTGCCCAAGGTCACGGTGATTACGCGCAAGGCCTATGGCGGCGCCTATGATGTGATGGCCTCCAAGCATTTGCGGGCGGACCTCAACCTCGCCTACCCGACGGCCGAGATCGCGGTGATGGGCCCGGCGGGCGCGGTCAACGTGCTCTACCGGCAGGAGCTAGCGGCGGCAGCCGAGGGCGAGCGTGAGCCACGGCGCGCCGAGTACGTGGCCCGTTACCGCGCGGCCTTCGCCAACCCCTACAAGGCAGCAGAGCTCGGCTACCTCGACGACGTGATCGTGCCCCACACGACGCGCCCGCGGCTGATCGCGGCGCTGCGCATGCTGCGCAACAAGCGCCAGAGCAACCCGCCGCGCAAGCACGGCAACATCCCGCTCTAGCGCTCAGCCGAGCAGCAGCGCGGCCAAGGCCGCGGGCGCTTCGATCAGCGGATTGTGGCCGGCGTGCGGCAGCAGCGTCAGCGTCAGGGCCGGGCTTGCGGCGCAGAGTCGGCGGCCCAGCGCCACGAAGCGCTTGTCGCGCGCGCCGCAGACCAGATGCAGGGGAAGGGGTGGCCGGCGCAGCAGTGGCCCGTGGTCGGGCATCTGCGCCAGACCGAGTCGCTCGAGGGCCAGCGCGAGCTGCTCGGGGTCGTGGGCCAGCCGAATCGCCCGCTGTGCCGCCAGCCGCGGTGCGGCGACGGTGGCTTGGCTGGCGAAGAGCGGACGTCGCTCCCAGGCCGCGACAAAGGCGGCGATGCCCTCTCGCCGCAAGAGAGCGACCCAGGGCGCGTCCTGCTCGGCGCGTTCGCGCCGCGCCCGCGCGTCGTCGAGGCCAGGATGACAGCCGATCAGGAGCGCCTCGCTGACCAGCGCAGGATGCCGGCCGACGAGCCCCAGGGCCAGGCGCGCGCCCATCGAGTAGCCGAGCAGTCGCACGGGCGGCGTCAGCCGGCGTCGCAGCCTGAGGGCGAGTTGATCGACCGCGGCGCCAAAGTCGGCCGGTACAGGCACGCCCGGGGCATGACCGGGCAGCGCCAGGGTGTGCAAGAGGGGAGGGTGCTCGGATCCCGCGGCCGCGACCGCCCCGCTGACCTCGCACCAGCTCGTGCGCGCCCCCGTGAAGCCGTGCAGCGCCACGATGGGCAGCCTCTGCGACTCGGTCGATCGGCCCAAGCTCGTCACCTGCGTCGCGTCGCGCCTTCCGCGCTCGGGGCCAGCCAAGGTTGCGCTGGCCCGGTCGCTTGCCCGCGGCCGCGGCGATTGTGGTCCGTCTCCGTCGCGTGCGGCAACCGAATAGCGGCGGCCGCGGCGAGGGCGCTCGGCTGCGCCGCCTGCGGCGCCCGCTCAATGGCCCCCGAGCGGCGCGGCCGCCGCTTGCCTGCGGCCCCTGCGTCGCCCCGCCCGCGGGCTGCTGGTCATCGTCGTCGGCCCATCGAGCACCAGGTGCGGCGCGAGCAAGCGGAGCGTGACCCGGCCGATGCCGCGCACCCGTCGCAGCGCCGCCACGCTGCGGAAGGGGCGCCGGGCGCGGGCGCGAAGGATGCGGCTGGCCAGCGCCGGTCCGATACGCGGTAGCCAGTCGAGTTGCTCCGCCGTCGCGGTGTTGAGGTTGACCACGGCAGTGGGCGTGGGCGTGGGCGCGGGCGTGGGCGCGGGCGTGGGCGTGGGCGTGGGCGACGGGGAGCTCGTCTTCGGCGCGCTCGTAGCTCGGCCGGCTCGGGAAGGGCGGGCCTGCGCGGCCGGGGCGAAGGCGAGGGCGAAGGCGAGGCTGAAGGCGAGGGCGAAGGCCAGGGCGAAGGCGAGGCCGAAGAGGACGACGACCAGACGACGAAGCGAGGGCTTGGCGGTGGGGCGCATCCCGATCCCACCTCGCAAGACCTGGGCCGCGCGCTAAGGCCTTGAGCGCGCGACCTGCGCCTCGCTGCGGGACCGCGAAATCCGGTCGACCGGTCCGGCCCACCGGCGCGCCGCCGGGGCGCCGGCCGAGCGCTGGACGCCAGCCGTCAGTCGCGTTTCGCGACCCGTTCTGTGGTAAGAGACCGGCGGCCCAAGGGGGGCCGAGGGAGATCGCCATGGCGCGGGAGAAGAGGGTCGTGCTCGCCTACAGCGGCGGGCTGGACACGTCAGTCATCCTCAAGGTTCTGGTGCAGCAGGGCTATGACGTGGTGGCCTTTGCCGCCAACGTTGGACAGGCGGACGATTTCACGCAGCTCGTCGCTCGCGCCAAGGCGATCGGCGCGAGCGCCGTGCGCGTCGACGACCTGCGCAGCGAGTTCGTCACCGACTTCATCTTCCCGACGATCGCCAGCAACGCCCTCTATGAGAACCGCTACCTGCTCGGCACCTCGCTGGCCCGACCGCTGATCGCGCGCCGTCAGGTCGAGGTCGCGCTCGAAGAGGGCGCGCAGAGCGTGGCCCACGGGGCGACGGGGAAGGGCAACGATCAGGTCCGTTTCGAGCTGGCCTTCGCCGCCCTGGCGCCGCAGCTCGAGGTGATCGCGCCGTGGAAGGACCGCAGCTTCCTCGAGCGCTTCAAGGGACGCAGCGATCTCTTGCACTTCGCGCGTGAGCACGCCATCCCGGTCGAGGCGACGTTGGCGAAGCCCTACAGCAATGACGAGAACCTGCTGCACATCAGCCACGAGGCTGGGGTGCTCGAGGATCCGAGCTGGACGCCCGACGAGGGCATGTTCCGCCGCACGGTCGCGCCCGAGCAGGCGCCCGACAGCGCGGAGCACGTCGAGCTGGAGTTCAAGGACGCGCGTCCCGTGCGGCTGACACTGCGCGAGGGTGGGGCGAGCTATGAGGAGCCCTTGGCGCTCTTCGCCGCGCTCAACGAGCTCGGGCGCAAGCACGGCATTGGTCGCGTCGACATGGTCGAGAATCGCTTCGTCGGCATCAAGTCGCGCGGCGTCTACGAGACGCCCGGCGGCTCGATCCTGCATCACGCGCTGCGCGACGTCGAAGGTATCGCGATGGACCGTGAGGTCCTGCACCTGCGCGACATGTTGGCGCCGAAGCTGGCCGAGCTGATCTACAACGGCTTCTGGTACAGCCCCGAGGCGGACTTCCTGCGGGCCGCGTTCGCTCAGTCGCAGCGGCTGATCGACGGCAGCGTGCGGCTCAAGCTCTACAAGGGCAACGTGATCGTGGAGGGTCGCGAGTCGCGCAGCTCGCTCTACAACCGCGAGCTGGCCTCGATGGACGTCGCCGGCGGCTACGATCAGGTCGACGCCAGCGGCTTTATTCGTCTCAACGCGCTGCGCCTGCGCGCGCACAAGCTGATATTGCGCGATCCGAGCCCGCGATGAGCCAGGTGAGCCGCCTGTGGGATAAGGGCGAGCCGCTCGACGCGCGCATCGCGCGCTTCACCGTCGGCCGCGACCCCGAGTTGGACCGCCAGCTCATCGCCTACGACGCGCTCGCCAGCGCGGCGCACGCGACGATGCTGCGCAAGATCGGGGTGCTCGGCGCCGATGAGCTGAGCGGGTTGCTGCGCGAGCTGGCCGGCTGCGCCGCCGAGGCGCGCCGCGGCACGTTCGGTGTCGCCCCGGACGAGGAGGACGGCCACACGGCACTCGAGAACCGCCTGACCGCGCGGCTCGGCGACGCCGGGCGCCGCGTCCATACCGGTCGCAGCCGCAACGACCAGGTGATCGCCGCGCTGCGTTTGTGGGCGCGCGAGCGGCTGATCGAGTTGACCGACCGGCTGCTCGAGCTCGTCGACCAGCTCCTGCTGCTCGCCGAGGCGCAGCGCGAGACGACGATGCCGGGCTACACCCACACGCGGCAGGCGATGCCCTCGACGCTCGGCCACTTCTTCGCCGCGCATGCCGAGGGTCTGCTCGACGCGCTGCCATGGATCCGCACGGCCTTCGCCCACGTCGACCGCAGTCCGCTCGGCAGCGCTTCGGGCTACGGCGTAGCGCTCCCCCTCGACCGCGCGCTGGTGGCGGCGCTGCTGGGCTTCCAGCGGCCCCAGGCCAACACGCTGGCGGTGCAGAACGATCGCGGTCGCACGGAGTACCTACTGCTGGCGGTGGCCGCGTTGATCGGCACCGACCTCGGGCGTTTGGCCACGGACTTGATCGGTTTCTCCAGTGATGAGCTTGGCTACGTTCGGCTGGCGCCAGCCGTGACGACCGGTTCGAGCATCATGCCGCAGAAGCGCAATCCGGACGTGCTCGAGCTGATCCGCGCGCAGGCCGCAAGGCTGCGCCAGCGCCAGGCCGAGGTGGCGTCGATCTACGGCGGGCTCGCCTCCGGCTATCACCGAGATCTGCAGCTCACGAAGGAGCCGCTGCTCGACGGCCTGACCAGCGTCATCGATCTCGTGGCCGTGATGCGCCCGGTGCTGGACACGCTGCAGGTCGATGTGGCGCGCTGCCGCGCGGCCCTCCTGCCGGCCACCGCCGCGACCGATGAGGTCTACCGTCGCGTCGCCGCGGGCCAGCCCTTCCGCGTGGCCTACCGCGAGGTGGCCGCCGACCCCGCGGGAGCCGTGGGCAGCGACGGCGCCGAGCTATGGCGCGCGCGCTCGCACCTCGGCGCGCCCGGTGCGCTTGACCTGGGCGACTATCGGGCGGCCTTGCACGACGGACGGCAGTGGGCAAGGGCCAAGGGGCAGCACCTGGCGGCCGTCTGGGAGCTGCTGCCGAGCGCGCCGGCGCCGGCAGCGGAGGCCGGAGGAACGCCATGAGGCGAGAGGCTTGGGCCGCCGTGGGTCTCGGGGTGGTGCTGGCCTTGGCGCTCGGGGGCTGCGGCACGGCGATCGGCGATGGCTGCAGCGACAACGTCGACTGCGCCACCGACGGCACGCGCGTCTGCGACCTGACCCAGCCCCGAGGCTATTGCACCGTGCTCGGCTGCTCGGCTCGGAGCTGCCCGGATAGCGCGGTCTGCGTCGCCTTCTACTCGGCGAATCCGTGGACCGCGGCCTGCAATCCGCTGACCGAGGATGCCGTCGGTGTGGGTGTCGTGCCGAGCGACGACTGCAACGCCGAGGAGGTCTGTCTCTCCAGCGGGCGCTGCGCCTTGCGGGCGGCGGCCCAGCGCTTCTGCATGAAGTCCTGTCGCCGGGATGGCGACTGTCGCGGCGACTACGCCTGCCGTGCCACCGGTTTGCTCGGGGCCGAGGCCGTGCGGGATCCCGAGCGGCCGTCGAGCGCAGCGCTGCGCTTTTGTGGCCAGCGCCCGCCAGCCGCGGTCAGCGCCGACGGTGGCGCCAACGCCAGCGACGGGTCCTAGGGACGTCGCGGGGCTAGCGCTTGCGAGCGGTCGTCCAGCGCGTCAGCAGCGCGCGCGTCACTGTCGGCGCGGAGACCCTGGGTGCCATCGAACGCGGGTTGCTCGTGCTGCTCGGCGTTGGCATCGGGGATCTGCCGGCCGACGCTGCCTATCTCGCGCAGAAGATCGTTGGTCTGCGGGTCTTCGAGGACGACCAGGCGCTGATGAACCGCGGCCTGCTGGAGGTCGGCGGCGCGCTGCTCGTGGTGAGCCAGTTCACGCTCTACGGCGACTGTCGCAAGGGGCGCCGGCCGTCCTTCGTCGGAGCGCTCGAGCCGAAGCGCGCTGCTGAGCTCTGCGAGCACTTCGTCGGCTGCTGTCGCGGGCTCGGCGCGCTGGTGCAACGCGGACGCTTCGGGGCACAGATGAGCGTCGAGCTCTGCAACGACGGGCCCGTAACGCTGCTGCTCGACTCGCAGCGGCTCTTCTGACGCTGGTGGGTGCTTGCTTGTCGCGAATCGATCAGATGCCGATGGGGCGCGCGGGGCTTCGTGGCGCGGATCGCGCCCGGGGGCGGTTTTGGGTCCTGCGAGCCCAAGGGTGCCTCTGCGCACTTCTGCTCGGCTGGGCAGGCTGCAGGCGGCCAGCGCCGACGCTGGCGAGCGTGCGTGCAGCGCTCGACGCGAATCGCGTTGCCGACGCCTGTCGGATGGCGGCGCGGCTCGTCGACCAGGGGCGGGCCACGCCGCCGGCGACGCAGCTCGACGCCTTACGCCTGTGGATCGACTGCCTCGCTCGCCGCGGGGCGCTCGACCAGGCCGAGCGCTGGCTCGACCGGCGTGAACCTGAGGCCCGCACGGCGCCGGCGCTGGTCGCCTACGGGCGCGCGCTGGTGGCCGTCACCCGCGCGCCGAGCGGGCTGGAGGCCGCGCTGCGGGGCCTCCAGCGGGCTGCGCGCGCCTGGCCGCGCGAGGCCGAGATTCCCTTCCGCTGCGGGCTGCTGGCGCTGGCCAATGAACAGCCTGCTGTCGCGCGCGCGCAGCTCCTACGGGCCTGCGCGCTGCGGGCGAGCGCTGCCTGTTGGGCCGCGCTGGCGCATGCCGAGCTGGACCTCGGGCACGATGATGCGGCCCTGATCACGGTGCGCCGGGTGCTCGAGGCCGATCCGCGCCCCGCCGACGTGCGCCGCGGCAGGGCGGTGCTGCAGCGCCTGGCGCGCCGGCGCGGGCGCTTGGCGCCGGCGATCGGGCGGGCCGTGGCTCGCGCGCAACATGAGGCGGTGGCCGCGCTCCAGGACGCGCAGCCTCAACGCGCGGTCGAGGTCCTGCGGCGGGCAGCCGCGCAGCTCCCGGGGGTCGCAGCGCTGCAGCGCATGTTGGGGCTGGCGGAGCTGCGCGCCGCTAACACCGCCGAGGCGCTTCAAGCGCTCCTGCGTGCGCGCGAGATCGATCCGCTCGACGCGATGAGCGCGCGTTACGCCGCGGAGATCTATCGCGAACGCGCCCTGCCAGCGCAGGCCCTCGGGTTGCTGCGGGCGGCCCTCGTCGCCGACCCCTTCTCCGTTGCCGTTGCGCGGGCGCTCGGCGGCTTGCTCGAGCAGCAGCGGCAGCCCAAGTCGGCGGCAATAGTCTACGAGCGCTGGGTCGTGCTCGAGCGCAGCGTCGGCGCTCACCATGCAGCGGCGCGCGCGCGGCTCGCCGCCGGTCAAGGCGCGCAGGCACAGGCGCATTTCGAGCGCGTGCTGGCGCTGGCGCCTGACGATTACCTGGCACATCGGCAGCTCGCCCAGCTCTTGGCGCGGCGCGCGCGCGCCAGCCGCGACGCGGACGAGGCGCAAGGGTGGCGCGTAGCGGCGCGGGAGCACGCACGGCGCGCCGCGGCGCTGGTGTCGAGGCGGCGCGAGACGCGGCGGCCGCGACCCGCGGAAGATTGATCGGCGCCGCGTGGCGCTGATCAGCGCCACGCGGCGCAGGGCCAGCGCCGCCGGCGGCTCTAGGCCTCGTCAGTCGGATCGTCCGACGCAGCATCCGCGGCGACGATCCAGCGGGCCTTGAAGAGCTCGACCAGCGCCGCGTAAGTGTCGAGGTCAGTGGTCGTCGTATGATCGAGCACGCCGGGAAAGGTGCCGTGGTCGTGGACGAGCTGCAGCATGTCGAGCTGGCTCGGGCCGAGCTCTCGCAGCGGCTTCGGCAGCGGATTCGCGAGCTGCAGCTCAGCATCGAGTGGCGGAAGATCCTCGCGCATGCGGTTGATCTCGTCGAGCTGACGCATCGCCTCCATCAGCAGACCCTCGGTGGGCTCTGAGAGCTCCCCCTCGAAGGTGCGGCTGTCGGGCGGCCGCAGCTCGAACGCGCCGCTTTGCCAGACGAGCATGCGATAGACTGCCTTCTGCGCGGGCATCGCGGGGTTCTCATCGATCGTGGCGTAGTAGATCTGCCCCTCGCGCAGGAAGATGCGCCCGAGATGCACGGCGCTGTTGATCTCGAGCACACCGCTCTTGCGACTGGTGGAGAGCAACTGCAGCAAATCGGGCAGCGGGATCTCATCGATCGTTCCCGCCATCGAGCGCGTGCTACCTGCCGGGCGCTTGATCTCGGGCTCGCGCGCCTGGGCACCAGCGGGGAAGTCCGTCGTGGGGGTGAAGGAACTCTCGGGGCGGCTCTCGTCCACGGTGACCAGCTTGACGATGCTGGTACCGATGAGAATCCGGTCGCCCTCGCGGAGGCGCGAGCGCTTGACCTTCTCGCCGTTGACGAAGGTGCCGTTGGTCGAGCCGAGGTCCTGAATCATGATCTGATCATTCAAGGTAGAGATCTTGGCGTGCTTGCGCGACACCATGTCCTCGACCAAGACCATGTCGAGATCGCTGGCGCGGCCGATCACGATCTCGCGCCCCATCTTGATCAGGAACTCGCCACCCTGGTACTTGCCTGAGATGAAGCGCAAGGCGAACTGCGACTGATCGCTCATCCCGATTCCTTCGCGCCGCGCCAGGCATTGACGCGGCAGCAGACGCCCAGCGCGCCGCCCTCAGCGCGCCGCAATCGAATAGCCTCTCGTGGCGTCCTCGTTCGGGCCAGCATACCGCACGTCTCCCGCCAGGGGCAAAATGACCGTCGCTCGGGGCACCCGGGGCAAGCGGCGCGCGCTCGCCGGCGGCGCGCCGTCAGGGCGTTACTCCGAGTCGCCCCCGCTATGCTTTCGCACCAGCTCGCGCAGGTGCTTGCGGTCGAGCTGGGCCTCGCGGGCGGCGGCCGAGAGGTTGTTCTGATTGCGCCGCATCAGGTCGAGCACGTACTCGCGCTCGAAGACCTCGACGAGCTGCCCCTTCGCCTCCTTATACGGGAGGTCGGTGCGTAGGCCGAGCGCCGGGCTGCTGGCGGCCTCCGGCAGCGCTGCCGGATCGAGGCGAAGGAGCTCGCCGCGTGGCGCCAGCACGCAAGCGCGCTCGATCACGTTGCGCAGCTCGCGGACGTTGCCCGGCCACGCATGCTGGCGCAGGCGCGCGAGCGCGGCCGGATCGAGGCGGAGCTGGCGGCCTGCGGGGGTGAACTGCTCGACGAAGAGCTGCGCCAGGCGTTCGACGTCGGCCCCGCGCTCACGCAGGGGCGGTAGCTTGATCCGCACGACCGCGAGGCGATAGTAGAGATCTTCGCGAAAGCGCCGCTCCGCGACTTCCTGGCGCAGGTCGCGATGCGTCGCGGCGACGATGCGCACGTCGACCTTGCGGTAGTTGCTATCGCCCACTCGGCGCACCATCCGCTGGTCGATCGCCCGCAGCAAAGCCGGTTGGAGGTCCAGCGCGAGCTCGCCGATTTCGTCGAGAAAGATCGTCCCGCCGTTGGCCTCGCCGAAGGCCCCGGCGCGGTCGCCGACGGCGCCGGTGAAGGCGCCCTTGACGTGGCCGAAAAGCGCGCTCTCAATCAGCTCGCGCGGCACTGCGCCGCAGTCGAAGACGACGAAGGGCCCATTCGCCCGGGCACTGTGGTGGTGGATCTCCCCCGCGACGAGCTCCTTGCCCGTGCCGGTCTCGCCCTCGATAATGATGGTCGCCTCGGTCGGGGAGACGTCCCCGAGCAGGGCGAAGAGACGCCGCATCGTCTCGTCCTGACCGAGGAGCGTGCCGAACTCGGGGCTGGGGCTGGCGGGCGGCTCGACGGGCTCCTCGTCAGGGACGAGCTTGATCAGGGTACGTCCGATGGTGAACGCCGCGCCGACGGGGATGGTAATCTCAGTGATTCGAGATCCGGCGAAGAACGTGCCATTGGTCGATCCGAGGTCGCGCAGCACGACGCCGCGACCCTCTTCCCAGCGGGCCTCGAGATGCTGGCGCGAGACGGTGGTGTCGGTGAGCGCGAGGGAGCAGCTTGGACTCGAACCGAAGGTGACAGCGTCGTGCGCGCCCAGCTCGACCGAGTCCCCCGCGTCGGGGCCCTCGACCGCAATGAAACGCCCGCCGCAGCGCTGGCGCGTGAACGCCGGCGGATGGGTCAGCAAACCTGTCGACTGGTCTCGAAGGGGGGGGAGCATCGATTCAGCCGAAATGATAGCGAGCGCGCCGACCCCCGGTCAATCCCGGCTGCTGCAGACGCCAGTCGGCTGGTCGTCGGCGAGGGGTAGGTGGACTTGAGCCTGCCGGAGCCCAATGCAGCGCTGCCGGTCGGCGGCGTCTGTCCGGATTGCAGCGCGCCCATGCGGTGGTCGCCCGGCACCACGCAGGTCCGCTGCGAGTACTGCGGCAGCGGCTTGGCGATCGACGCCGAGGCCAATCTCGTCGCCCTCCAGTGCCCTAGCTGCTCGGGGAACTTCTGCTACGTCGATGGGGCGCTGGTTGGGCAGTGCCCCTACTGTTCGGCACGACTGCTCGCCCTCACGCGCGAGCGGCTGCTGCGCTACGCGATCAGGCCGCGGGTCGAGCGTCCGGCCGGGGCGGCGGATGGCGAGCTCTGGTGGCTGCCCTTCTGGCGGCTTTCCGGCCTCGTCTTCGCCTGGGACATCGGCAAGCAGTTGGAGCGCGTGCCGGCGGGGCAGGCGGTCGAGGGCGCCGCAAGCGGGCCTGAGGAGATCTCGCCGCGCGCGACAGCGGTCGATCGTGGACCCCAAAAGCAGTTCCGCTCGCGCGTCGTACAGCTCGCGTTGCCGGATCCGGCCGCGCGCCAGCTCGGGGTGCAGAGCCTGCGCCTGCGCGCCGCCGTGTTTCCGCTTGAGCCCTTTAGCCTGGACCATGAGCGCCTCGGACGCGTGGTGCCGCCGTGGCACAACATCGCCGCCGCTCGTGCCGACCTTTGGGAGCGTGCGCTCGATTCGCGCCACGCGACCGCGGAGCTCAGCGTCGACTGTCAGCGCGCCGATCTGGTCGCGGAGACCTTGTCGCTGCTCTATTACCCGTTCTGGATCGCCCCCGGCGCCCGCGAGCGGCGGATTTGGGATGCGGTGACCGGCGCGCCCGAGCCCCTGGCGGCCTTGCCGGTCCCGCTGGTGCAGGCGGCAGCCAATCCGACCGTCTTCGACGAGATGAAGGTCATCGAGCTGCGCTGCGCGCATTGCGGTGGCGAGCTGGTGACGGGTCAGCGCGCGGTCGTCTTGCCCTGCCGTGACTGCCACACCTCCTGGGTCGCGGGACGGCAGGGCCTTCAGCCCTTCGGCGCCCACTTCGCGCGGCCCCAGCTCGCGGCGCCGTCGGCGGGGGCCAAGTTGCGCTGGCTGCCCTTCTGGGAGGTCGCCGTGCGCGTGCAGTACTGCGGCCGGTTGGCGCGCCGCGCCGGGGACCTACGCGCTGTGCTCGAGGTGCGCCTGCCTCCTGGCCCGCGCGGGCGGCTCCCCGCGCCGGATGCTCCGCTGACCTACTTCGCGCCGGCCTACGGCAGCCTGCGGGCGGGTCGGCTCGACGTCGTGGCCCGCGACATGACGCGACTGCAGCCAGTGCTCGAGGTAGGGCCCTTTCGGGAGGGCCAGCTCATGGGTTCGTTCTTCGGGCCCGAGGACGCGCATGCCCTCGGCTACGTCTCGTGGATCGGGTTGCTACCGGGCGCCGTGACGCATCGCCTGCGCTCGCTCCGCTTGGTCTTCGAGCAGACGCAGCTCTGGTACGTCCCCTTCGCCGAGCAGGGCAGAGAGCTGATCAACCTGCTGACAGGCGGCCGCTACGACAGTGCGTGCTTTCTCCGCGGTGCGTCATGAACTGCTCGGTTTGCAGCCAGTGGAATCGGGAGAGCCAGGGTTGCTGTGTCTTCTGCAACAACGATCTCGGCCCCGGACCGGCCGCGCTCGATCGCACGGCGTCGGGCAAGCAGCCCCGCCGCCTGACGGCGATCCTGCGCCTGCCTCACCCGCCACCGCTGCGCGGCTCAGCCGTGCGCATCGAGCTGTGGCGCGGGCTGCGCGAGTGGCGCAATGCACCGCTCGATCGGCAGGCGTGGGGTCCCCTGCTCGTGGTCGTCGGCGTCCTAATGATCCTGGCCGGCCTGCTGGTGCGCTGCTGATCGCCGCGCGGGCGCGGGCGCGCCGGGGCTGGCCGCGGACGTACAGCGCACTTCCTCGCTGGGGAGACCGCGCGCCGCCGGTAGCTCGAAGGCGCGCGCTGGCAGCACCAGGTTCGCTTCCCGCGCCCGAAACGAGAGGGCGACGGTGGTTCCCCGTGGGGGTTGTTCGACCTTGATCAGCGCCGGCAAACGCAGGCCATCCTGCTCTTGTGGCTCCGCGAAGCTCAGGCGCAGGAGCAGGCGCCCTCGGCTGTCGAAGATCGAGCTCTGCTCGACGTCCCAGTCGTTGCGATTGCGCCGCAGCGCGATCGTCTGGGTCAGCGTCGCGCCGTAGAGCGTCAGCTCCTCGCGTGCCGCGCGCGAGCTCCAGCGCAGCGTGCGGCGCTGGTGGGCGATCACCGGGGTGCTCCCGGCCAGCACGCGCTGGAGCGCCGCAGGCTCGAGCGCGACCCCGATGATGCGCGCCAGGTTGCAAGGCGAGGCCGGTCCAAAATAGTGGCGGTTGGTACGGGCGTCGCGCAGCGCGAAGCGGCCGTCGCGGCAGATCCAGGTGGCCAGCGTGTTGTCGAAGGGCGAAATGAGGTCGAAACGCAGGCGCCCCACGGGAGCCGCGAGCAGGCGCAGCGTCGTCTTCAGCGCCTCGCCGGCGCTCTCCCAAAGCACGCGGGCCTCGGCACGCACGGTACGGAGCCCGAGCGCGCGCTGCTCGAGCGCCCGCAGGATCTCCGTCGCCGGCGGCGCTGGGTAGGGCCGGCCGAGCGGCAGGCAGCCGCCGAGGTGCAGCAGCACGAGCAGCCATGCCATCGCGAGTGAAGGGGTCGGCGCCGCGCCGCGGCGCTGCGCCGCGCTCTCGCCCGCGCGCGGGCGGCACCTCGCGAGGACCAACAGTTCCCGCTGGGCGAGAGGCGGAGCGCTCGCGCCGCGCGGAGCCCCGCGGTCGGCTCTCGATGGTTCGGGCGCTCGCAGAGGCATTTGACCTGGTTCCGTCACCGTCGTGCACCTGAAATCGCGACCCGCGCGCACCGCACCCTCCGAGGGTCGTCTGCGGCGAGCGAAGGCATCGTGACACAGCGGTAAGCCCCGGGCGAGCGGCTGCTCGAGCCGCGTGCTTGCGCAGCGCGCTGGGCCCGACAGGTCCATCACCCAATGGGCCCGTCAATTTGACGATGGCGCGATTCCGCGCGAGACCACTGGCGGGCGGCGCGGGCGGCGGCGAACCGCAACGCGGGGAAGCGGAGGCTGCGTGGTGGGATGTCACTGAGGGTCCTGATCGTCGACGACGAGCCGGTGCAGCGCGAGGCGCTGCGTAGCTACCTGCTGCGCGCGCGTGCGCTCGCCGCGTTCGCGCTGCAGATCGATGAGGCTGCCGACGGCGCTGCAGGCCTCGCGTGCTTTCGGGCGTCGCCCTTCGACGTCGTGATCGTCGACCTGCTGCTGCCCAAGCTGGACGGCGCGGCGCTCTGCCGGGCCCTGCGGCGGGAGCCCAAGGGAGCCGACGCTGTCGTGCTCGCCATCAGCGGCGTTTACCGCGACGCGCCCACCTCGCGTCGCCTTTGGGACGACGCGCAGGTCGAGCTGCTGAGCAAGCCGCTCGATTTCGACCGCTTCGCGGGGCGCTTGCTGGCCCTGTTGGGCCGGCGGAAAGAGAGCGATCCAGAAGGCGCGCGGCGGTGGTTGCGCCCCAGCGCGCAGGCGGAGGCACTTCCCGCACCCGGCCCCGCCGCTGGCGAGCCGCTCGCAATGGTCGCTGCGCCGACCCCGCTGCCGACGGCTGCCGACCCAACGCTGCCCGCGGCGCGCGCGGAGCCGGCCCCTGCGCCGGTTGCGCAGTCTGTGCTGGTATCCAGGAGCCCCGCTGCGGGGCGCGCGACCGCGATCGTGTTGGGGCGCGCCTGGTCCGGGGAGCTCGGCGCTGTCGAGCTCTCGGCAGTGCTCGTGACGGCGGCCGAACAACGGGCCACGGGGGTGCTGACGCTGGCGCGAGGGAAGCTGCGAAAGGTCATCTACCTCGAGGCGGGGCGCGCGATCTATGTCGATTCCAACCTGCGCCATGAGGCCCTGGGCGCTTACCTCGTCGAGAGCGGGCTGTTGACAGAGGCCCAGCTCGAACAGGGGCTGCGCGTGGCGCGACACGAGAAATCTCGTTTGGGAGAGGCGCTCGTCAAGCTGGGCGCGATCGACACCGCGGCGCTCGACCGGGCGCTCGCCGCCCAGGTGCAGGTCAAGCTGGCGGGCGCGCTGCGCTGGGACGCTGGACAGATCAGCTTTGCGCCAGGCGCCAGCGCCCTCGCGGGCATCCCGCGCTATCCGGTCGAGCCCGTGCCCTGGGTCCTCGCCGCGCTCGAGCGGCTGCTCTCGGTCGAAGAGGCCGGAGGCCAAGTCGAGGCGCTGGCGGACGACACGATCCAGCTCACGGAGTCGGGTCACGCTCAGGTCGGGGCGCTCGTCGCGGCCTATGGCAAGCCAGTGGTGGACGTCGCGAGCGGTCAGCGTCCACTGCGCCACTTCCTCGAGGCCGTCGGCGACCGCGAGCGATGGGTTGTCCGCGTGGCGGCACTGCTGCGCAGTGGCCTGGTGGAGCCGCGGGAGGCGCCGACTGCCGCGCCCGAAACGACCATGCTGACGCAGGCCGCTGCGGCGGAGGCCGCGCCGGAAACTGCCCTGGGCGAGGCCGTCGTGCCAGCCGCCGTTATGCCAGCCGCCGTTATGCCAGCCGCCGTTATGCCAGCCGCCGTTGTGCCAGCCGCCGCTGTGCCAGCCGCTGGGGCTCCGCGCGCGCTGGCGATCGTCGAAGCACCCCCGGTGATCCCCGACGCCCTTGGCGCGGAGCTGCTCTATCGCGAGGCGCTGACGGCGCTGAGCGCTGGCGACGCCGGTAGGGCAGTGGCCACCCTGCGGCGCGCCGTTTTGGCTGACCCCAGCCAGCCCGACTACCATGCGCTGCTCGGCTGGGCGCTCTTCGTGGATGCGGGCGCGGATGGCGCGGCCGCGGCCCAAGCGGCCGAGGCGCTGGCCCAGGCCTTTGCCCTGCACCCGGCGGCGGTGTTGGCCCATGAGCTGGCGGCACGGGTCGCCGACTGCCTGGGCGACCGGCGCCGGGCCGCAGAACACCTTGCGATCGCGCTGAAGCACGCACCCTTGCGGCTGGACCTGCTTAGCCGTGCGCGCGAGGTTCTGACCGCGCTGGGCGATTTTGCTGCGCTGGAGCGACTTTATCGCAAGGTGCTGGGCGCCGTGCGCGAGGGCAGCGGCATCGATGTGGTGGGCTTGTGGGTCGAGCTCGCGTTCATTTATCGCGATGGACTCGGTCGCGTGGATAACGCGCGCGTCGCCCTGGGCGTCGCCGAACGCCTCGCCGCGGACGACCCGCGCGTGCATCAGGCCCGCCGCGTCTTCGGCCCCGGGTCCTGACGAAGGACCGGAGGGCTAGCCGTCGAGCGCTTCCCAGTAGAAGAGCGTCACCGCCAGGCAGTGGAAGGCCTCGTCGGACGATTGGGTGACGATCGTGTCGACTATCTCGAACGACGGGTGTTGGCGGATCCACTCGGTAATGCGCTCACCGAGGCGGTCGCGCTCCTGGGCCATCGTTGCCGAGAAGATCTTGACGCCATTGAAGCGGTCGCGGTTCGGGTTTCCTTGGCTCGTCATCTGCGAATGTCCTCGTCGTCACGTCCTCCCAACGCGGCACGTTGCGGGGCAACGCGCGCCGAGGAAGGGTCGCTTGCGCTGCGCGCCTTCCGCGGCGCGGCCTGGCTCTTCCGGCGGCCACCGTGGTCGGCCGGCCGGCGCCGATGTCCCTTGCTGCTCAGGTGCAGGGCCGTCGTTTAGCGCGGGACGGTGGGCGAGGCAAGCGCGCTTTGCCGCCGGTCCCGCGCCGCCGCGGACCTATCGCACCTATTGCACGAAGACCTTGATCGCCGCGCTGATCACAGTTCCGGTGCCGCCATCGACCTGCTGGCGCAGGCCTAGCTCGAGTCCGACCCGGCTGCTGAGCAGACCGACGCCAGCCGTGAAATACGAGGCCTTGAGGAAGGTATCGTGCTGGGCACCGGCGCGCAGCGCGTAGGATTCGCCTGCGAGTAGCTCGAGGCCCCCGTGCAGGGTGGCCGACACCGATTCGGGATCGGAGGTGAAGTCGAGCACGCTGTCGAAGGCGAGCGTCAGCGCAGTACCGGTGCTCAGGGCCACGCCGAGTCCGAGCGCCCGTGGATAGAGCAGGTCATGGACAGGGATCAAATTGTAACCGATGACGCCGACCCGCAGCAGCTCACCCAGGCGCAGCGTGGCGCCAGCATCCATCGTGAAGTGGCTCAGGCGGGTCCGGGTGGCGGTCGCAGGCGCATCTGCGGCGGGATTGACGCGGTAGTGGAGATAGCGACCCGTGACGCCGATCGCGAGCCACTGGCCGAGCGGGACGGCGAGCGCACCGCCGACCTCGTGGTCCTGATGTTTCTCCGTCAGCGCCAAGGCGGCACCCTCGAGCTGCGGTACCGTGCGTCGCGGGCTGGCAGTACCGTAGCTGTAGTAGAGCGCGGCGGCGACGCTGCTGGTGATCGAGTCGGCGATCGCGGCGAAGAAGTGGCTCGCGTCGTCGGTGGAGCGGAACTGGTAGAGCGTGTCGACGACATAAACGCGCGCGTTCGCGAGCGCCGCCGGGTTGAGCAGCGGGGCTGAGGTGCCGGTCGCGGCCGCCCGCAGCGCGCCGCCCATGCTCAGGGCTCGGGTGGTCAGCAGATCACGGGTCGCGTGCGCTCGTGGGAGTCCTGCGAGCAGGGTCGCGCTGATGGCCGCGGCCAGCCAGGGCAGCCGGCCCAGCGGACGCGTTCCCTGCCGAGGGCCTCGAGCAGCGTGGGATGAAATCGACACGGGGATCTCCCTTCCGTCTCTTCCTAGCGTTGAATCAGTCGGTCACGGCTTTGGGTGAAGAGCTCGCCGACCCGCGCCCAGACAGCTTGTGTCCAAGTCTCCGGGTCGGGGAAGTCAGCGGGGTTCATCGGCGCTCCGACGGTCACGGCGACCGGTTGCTGCCGATTGACGCGGTCGTTGCTCTTGGGCGTCACGCGATGCGTCCCGTCGAGGCCGACCGGGATGACGCGCAGTCCGTGCTCGAAGGCGCCGATGATCGCCCCCGGGTGGATGCGGCTTCGCAACTCGCCGTTCGACGAGCGGGTCCCCTCCGGAAAGACGATCACGCCGGTCGATTCGGCGCACATGCGCATCGTCTCGGCCAAGGCCTGACGGCGGCTGGCAGCATCGTTGCGTCGCACGAAGACCGACCCGGCCGCGTAGGCGGCCGCTCCGATAAAGGGGAACCAGGCGACCGTGCTCTTGGCGAGGAAGGCGCCCGTCCGCAGGACCACTACCAGGGCGACGATGTCGACGTAGCTCTGGTGATTGCAGATGAAGAGGTGGCCCCGACTGGACGAGGGGACCTGCGCCTGGCCGACGACGTCGAGGCGAAGCGCCAGCACGCGGCGGGCGCAGAAGCGGGCCCACGGTCCCATCAGATGCACGCGGCGCAGCACGTCCTCGCGCCGAAAGCGGCGGCCGATCAGCAGCGTCAGCGGCAGCGGGATCAGCACCGTCGTCAGCACGCCGACGGCGGCGCAGGCCGCGAGCAGGCCATAGGCCTTGGTGCGGCGGGCAAGCGCGGCGAGTTCCATGGATGTCGAGATAGCCTAGACCCGGCGTCTTGAGCAAGCTCGCCCTGGCGTTCGAGGGAGGAGGGGTGCTATGAGGCCCGGCGGAAGCCGTTGGCGGGGGAGGCGGGCATGCAATGGGTGACGCGCCTGATGCGGCGCTACTTGAGTCGCGAGCAGCGGCGCTTCGTGAAGTTCTGCGTCGTCGGCGCCAGCGGTGTGCCGGTCAATCTGCTCTGCACCTGGCTGGCCTTCCGCTTCTTGGGGGAGCTGCTGCCGGGTCGGAGCGCGGTGGCGATAGCGTCGCTCTTGGGCATCGCGCTGTCGATCGGCACCAACTTTTTTCTCAATGACCTCTGGACCTGGGGCGATCGCCGCGTCTCGGGGGCGGGGCGCGGCGATCGCTTGCTGCGCTTCTACGCCGTCGCCTCGGCCGCCGCGAGCGTTCAATACGGCTTGGCCATGGCGCTGGTGATGTTGCTCGGCTGGCACTACTTGCTGGCGCAGCTCGGTGGCATCGCGCTGGCGATGCTGCTCAACTATGTCGCCAACCACAAGTGGACGTTTCGGGTGCGGCGCGAGGAGCGAAGCGTGTCCCATGGGGCGGAGACCGCTGCTTTACCCGCAGCGTCGGCTAGAGCGAATAGCCGACGCTGAGCATGAAGGCGTGGTACTGGTCGAGCGCGCCGCCGGCAGCCTTCTTGCCGGCCGCCTTGCGCTGCAGCGGGTTGTCGAAGGCGAAGAAATAGCGGCTGTAGCCGTACTCCAGCAGCGCGACGATGTGACGGAAGCGCCCGTGCAGCCCGAGGGCGCCGACCAGTCCGCCCACCGAACCCCCGCCGAACCAGGCGTCGGTGCTGATCTGTCCGGCGTCGAGCACCATGCGGTATTCGGCCCGCGCATGGCCGCCGATCCAGTCGCCAAAGGGGTAGGCGCCAGCGCAGTTGAGCAGGACAAAGCGGTAGCCGCTGTTCGGCAGGGCTTGCTGCGCGGCGTTCGGCCAGCTGACGGTGAAGTCGAGCAGGCCGTAGCCGAGGCCGAAATCGACGTGCGGGCTGCGCGCGCGCTCGGGCTTGATGCGCCAGCGATAGCCGAGATCGAGCAGGACTTCGTTGAAGCCGGAGTCGATCAGCGTGGCGCCAGTGCCCGTAGACTTGGACTTCAGCCCGATCGTCGTTTGGTAGCGGACGCGCGCGTAGATCTGGGCCAGGGGTCCATCGAGGAAGAAGGCGGCGGGCCGCCCCTCGAGCGCCAGCCGTAGCGCCATCGCGGCGCCCGACTGATAGGTGTTGGTCGGCTGTTGGGGGTCGCTGAAGCTGAGGTTGCGCATCCAGGTGCCGATGCCAACCTCGGCGCTGGCGCGCGCATCGCTGCTGAGCCGCAGGCGATGGGGGTCGCTCTCGCTCGTCGGCGGCGCTGGCGCTTGCGGCGCGGGGCCGAGCCCGGTCGGCGTGTCCTCCTCGCCACCGACGGTGCCCTCGTCGGGGCCGTCGAGCTGTGCGTCAGGGCCGTCGTCACCGTCGAAGCTCAGCTCCTCGTCGCCCGCGTCGCCGCTCAGGGCTTCATCCGGCGAGGCGTCGGCATCGCCCTCGTCCGTGCGGGCCGGTCGGCGGGCACTCTGGTTGCGGGCCGAGGCCGCGGCGGGCAACTGCGTGATGGCGCTCTCGATCAGCTCGACTGCCTGTTCGACCTCTCCAGCTCGCGGACGACGACTCCACGGCACGATCGCGCTGACAATCGCCTCACCTTTGCTTCCGCCATAGACCGCGAGCCCAAGGCCCTCGGCGCCGAGCTTGCCGCCGATCACCGCTCGCGCCCCGAGCTGGTTGGCGCAACGTGCGAGGTTCGGTCCGCGCTGCAGGGCGATCCCGAGCTCGTCGCAGGCGGCCACCAGCGCCGCGGCGTTCTCCACCGCGTAGCGTGCGCGCAGCGCCGCCACCAGCCTCCTGCGGGCTGGGGCGCCGCCGCTCCCGCCGAAGTCCAGCAGCACGATCATCGTCTGGGCGCGTCGGCTCCGCGCCGGTGCGGTCGCGGCGAGGGTACCCAACAGGGTGATGACCGTGATCAAGGTGACGGTGCGGTGAGTGCAGCGCATGCCGCTCACATCTTAGCAAGGACTGCCCTGTCCCGCGCGTCCTGATGCTGGGTCGGTGCGGCGGCGGCGGTGGTCGGGTCGCGAGCGCGCGCTTCTCCGGCGACGCGCAGGGGCCGCCAGGCGGGAGCGCGGCCATCAGGCGGCGGGCACCAGTCTCAGCGTGCCGCGCCGGGGCGCGATGCGCTCGACCCGCAGCAGCAGCTCCTCTCCAAGCCGGTAGCTGCCAGCCCGAGCCCCCAACAGGCCGTCCGCACCGCTGTCCGCCAGCCGCACTTTGTAACCGCCGCCGACCTCGGCGAGGACCCAGGCCCGCTGGGGTAGAGCGCGATCTTGGCGCGCGACGAACTCGAGCGCCCAGCGCTGCGTCACGCTGCTCTCGAGGCGTCGCATCGCGTGCTCGACGCGTTCGATCGTCGTCAGCAGGGGCTGGAGCGAGGCCTCGTCGTAGGGTGGGGGCTCCCCGGCCAGGTGCGCGACGATTTGCTGCTGCAGCACGAGGTCGCCGTAGCGGCGCAGCGGCGAGGTGACCTGGGTATAGGCGCCGAGGCCAAGGGCCCAATGGGCCTCGGGGCGCAGCGAGAGATAGGCGGGCGTGAGGAGACCGCGTAGAGCCACCAGCGCCAGCGGGTCGGTTGGGTCGAGCGTCGGCAGCGGGGCGGTCGGGGCTGCCTGCGCGCGGTAGATCGTCGGCAGCTCGCGCTCACGGCTGAGCTGGGCCGCCAGCTCATTGGTGAGGATCATCAGCTCGGCGACGATGCGGCGGGACGAGGAGGCGGCATCGATTGTCCGCACCTCGACGGCCGCGGTTTCGCGATCGACGCTGAGCTTCCATTCGTGGCGCTGGAGCAGCAGCGCCCCCTGTGTCCGCCGCCGTTCGCGGCGGGCGCGCGTCAGCGCGTCGAGACGCTGCAGTTTACTCGTCAGCGCGTCCGTCGCCGCCTCCGTGGCCGCCAGCAGCGCGTCCGCCTGCTCGTAGCTCAGGCGCCGCTGGAGGACGACCCACGCCCGCTGCCACGAGCTCCGCACGACCGTGGCCTCGTCATCGAGCCAGATCGAGGTCCGCAGGACGGGTCGAGCCGCGCCCGCGCGCAAGCTGGCCTGATCGCAGCTAATGCGCTCGGGGAGCATGTAGAAGCGACCCGTCGGCAAATACACCGTCGTTGCGCGTCGTGCTGCCTCGTCGTCGATCGGATCGCCGGGGCGCACATATGCGGTGGCGTCGGCGATGTCGATATCGATGCGCCAGAGCGTGCCATCGGCGCCGATCGATAGCGCGTCGTCGACCTCGCGCGTGTCGGGATCGTCGATCGCGAAGTCCGCGCTGAGCGGCGCGCTCGGCGGCCTGAGCTCCAGCGCCTCGGCCTGCGCCAGCGCGGCCGGCGGGTGTGCCTCGCAGAGATCGGCGCGAAGGACCTCGAGCACCGCCGTCGGCGGCAAGTAGCCGTCGCGCAGCAGCAGCTCGAACACCTGCTCAGCCGGGTCGCCGCCGAGGGAGGCAAGGCCCGGCTCCAAGGCGCGGTCAGGGTAGCCGCGCAACCAGCGCTCGAGGCGCTGTGCCAGCGCTGCGTCGAGGGGGCAAGCGGTCAAGGCGGCCTGCGTGGTCGCGAGCTCTGTGGCGCTGCGTTGCTCTGCGGCGCGCATCTGGTGCAGTTGCTCGATCTCGGTCGAGGAGCGCCGCGTCAGCAGGCGCCCGCGACGGCGGAAGAAGACTCGATCGGCGAGGAGGGCGCGATAGACGGCCGAGCTGTGCAGGGCATCATCGCGATCGAAGAAGAGCCGCGCGAGCGCCGGCGCCTCGCGCGGCGCGTCGTCGTCGTCCTCGAGGGCGGCCCACAGCAGGCCGACGTCGACCGCGGACTGCAGCGGCTCTATTTGCGCAAGCAGCGCAGCGATCGACGGCGCGCTGTGGCGGAAGAGCACCTTCTCCGGGGCCACGCGCTGCACGCGACCATGGAGGTCGCGCACCTGGAGGCGCTTGGCGTTCTCCTCGGCGACCTGCCCGGTGGTGAGCTCTTCTTCGCTGAGGTACTCGACGATGACGGCCATCAGCCGCGGATAGTAGCACCTGTGCTGCCTCAAGCTCTGGAGGCCTTCGGCCTTGCGGTCCAGGCGCCGAGCTCAGGGCGGCAGCGCGGCGTCGCGCGCACCTGGGAGCTCGAGCAGCAGCTCGCGCCAGGCAGGCGGAAGCAGCGCCCTGTAGAGGTAGTCGTCCCAGGCGACGGACTCGGCATGGAGCAGCGGCCCCCCCAGGCCGAGCAGCCTCCCGCCGCCGTAGAGCTCGTCCCCCGCCAGCGGGTGTCCGATCGCGGCGAGGTGGGCGCGGATCTGATGGCGCGCGCCGCTGCAGGTCGTCGCCCGCACCAACGTCCACTGGCCGAGGCGCGCGAGCGGTTGCACGGCGGTGCGCGCAGGCCGACCCGGCCCCGCGGCGATCGCCGTCGCGCGCACACGACGCCGATCGCCCGGGAGCGCCTCGATCGCCAGCGTCACGTTCGTCGCCTGGCCAAGCGCACCGCCGACGAGCGCCAGGTAGCGCTTGGTCACGGCGCGCCGCGTGAAGCGCGCACGCAAGGCCTCGTAGGTCGCCGCGTCGCGGGCCGCCACCAGGACACCGCTCGTTCCGCCATCGAGTCGGTGGACCAGCCCTGCCTCGCGCCCCTGCGCGCCGACCAGCGCGCATTCGGGGAAGCGCGCCACCAGCGCGTTGGCCACGGTCCCGGTCTCGCCCGGTCGCAGCGGATGGCTCGGCATTCCTGGCGGCTTGTCGATCACGATCCAGCGGGCGGTCGTCGCGACGACGCTCAGCGTAAGCTCGGGCTGCGGCACGGGCGCGGCGAGGGCAGCAAGCTCCCGCAGCTCGACCGCCTGACCCGCGCGCAGCCGCAACCCCGGCGCCGGCCGCCGCCCATCGACGCGCAGCGCCCTGGGATCTTCACGCAGCAAGCGCCGCAGCGCGTGGCGACCGAGCGTGGGCAGCTGCTGGCGTAGAAAGCAGTCCAGTCGCTGACCGTCGCACTCCGGGCCGACGACCCAGCGTCGCATCGTGTCCACCTCTGCCACGCTCTCACCGACCGCGCGCGGTCATGAATCAGGGGCGCGCGTTGCTGGCCACGGGGGCTGCCGCGGCTGGCTTCGAGGAGCCGCTCCGCCGCTCGGTCTGTGCGGCCGACAGGTAGACCAGAATGCGCTGGCCGACGAGCAGCGGGGCCGTGGGGCCGAGGTTGTTGATCCGCATCAGGTCACCCACGCTGATGCCGAAACGTCGTGCCACGCGCAGCAGCGTGTCGCCCGGGCGGGCCGTGTAGCTTTGGCGTCGGCGCCCCTTGCGTTGCTCGTGCGCATCAAGGAATGCTTCGCTTCCGGCGACCGCGACCTCGACGCGATCGGCCGGCAGCAGCTGCACGCGCGCTGCGGAGAAGTCCGGTGCCACGAAGGCCTGCAGGATCATCTTCGAGACCAGGCGAGCCTGCGGGTCGAGCCCATTCCAGCGCGCGAGCTCGTTGGTCGTCACCCCGAGGTGGCGCGCCACCCGCTCGAGACCATCACCGAGCACGGTGCGGTAGAAGACGCGCCGCCGACCGGGCAACGCCGCTGGTACGTCCTGCGGCAGCGCGACGACCACCGGCGCTTGCTCGGGGGTGGTCGCCGCTGCAGAGGCCGCTGGGCTGGCGGCTTCTGCAGCGCCTTTCCCGGGAGCAGGGGCGGCTGTGAGCGGCGCGGGCTCTGCGCGCGGCACCAGCAGCGCCAGGCCGGCGCGCAGCGGCGCATCGGCCCGCAGGTCGTTGAGCCGCCGCAGGGCGCGGGTCGTGGTGCCGTGACGAAGGGCGATCTCCTCGAGCGTTTCGCCGAGCCGCACCTCGTACCAGACCTGCTGTGGCGTGCCCGGGCGTCTGCGCTTCAGCGCGGCGTAGAAGCGCGTGCTGGTCCCCGCTGGCACCCGTACCCAGACGCCGGCGCGCGGGGGCGTGCGACCGCGGCGCAGCTCCGGATTGAGCAGGCGCAGCTGCTCGATTGAGCCGCCGCTGGCCCGGGCAAGCTCGCTGAGGGTCATCGAACGCCCGACGCTGACCAGCTCGTGCGTCAGGGCCGACTCGGTGGCGATGCTCTCGTAGCCGAAGGCCGCGCGGTTGGCGTCGACGATCGCTGCAGCGAGGATCTTTGGCACGTAGAGCGTCGTGTCCCAGGGCAGCCCCGCCTCGTAGCGGCACAGCCGCCAATAGTCGTTCGTGTTGTATTTCTGCATCGCCTCGACGACCGCGCCGAAGCCCGCGTTATAGGCGGCGAGCGCCAGCTCCCAACTGCCCAGCCGGCGATGGAGGTTCTTGAGGTAGCGCAGGGCGGCGTCCGTCGCGCGCTCTGGATTGCGGCGTTCGTCGATCCAGGCGTCGCGCCGCAGCCCATAGCCTCGGCCGGTGCTGAGCATGAACTGCCAAAGGCCGGCAGCACCCGCGGGCGAGGTCCGCAGCGGGTCGAAGGCGCTTTCGATCATGGCCACGTAGATCAGCGCACGCGGGAGGCCATGGGCCTTCAGGCGCGCCTCGATCAGCGGCGCGTAGCGGCCAAGGCGGGCCAGCCAGGCGCCGAGGATCGCGCGACCACGGGGATCGCGGCGGTAGAACTCGAGGTAACGGACCAGCTTCGCGTCCCAACGGATCGGCAGGTCGGGCAGGTGAAGTGGGGCCAGCGCGCGTGAAGGTGGGCGCGTACCGGGCAGGGCCTCGTCGGCGTCGAGCGCAGCTGCAGCGTGGGTCTTCAGGCCGGCGCCGGGATTCCAGCTGCTGAGGTGCGCCGTCCCCTGTGGGCTTGGCGAACGCGCAGCGGCAGCGCCCTCGGGCGGGGCCACGACCACGCCTGCGGCGGGCTGGCGTGGTGGGGGAAAGGTCTCGAGCTCGAAGGCGCGCAGCGCGGCCTGGGGGTCGGCGAGCGTGATCGCCGCGGCCGCAGCCACAGCGCTCGGCGCGCCTGCAGCGGGGAGCGGGGCGATCCCCGCGCCGACGGGGCTGGGTGGCGCTTCAGCGCGCAGCGACGAGAGGGGAAGTACGGTGGTGGCCCAGGCGCCGAGGAGCGTGGCGACGAGCTGCAGCGTGCGCGCGCGCAAGGCGCTCGGAAGGGGCTCGGGCCCCGAGCGGGCTCCGGACCGCGGCGCACGCTCAGTCCGCATCGCTTGCCGTCTTCCTCCCGTCGGGAGCGACTGGAGCAGCGCGTCGGCCGCGGCGTTTGCACTGCAGGGCGCGGCCGATCGCCGCCCCGAGCCTGCCCGACCGTCGCGCGCCGAAGACGATCGCGAGGATCGCCATGATCAGGATCAGCTCAATGAACTCGGCCATGGTGTTATGGTCGGTCGCCTTCTTGAGCTGCCGCAGGATGCTCGCTCACCATCCCCACGGGCGGCGCTCTCAGAACTCCACCGCCAACGAGAGAGTGACGCCGATCTGGTCGCCGGAGCGATCGTCGACCGCCACCGTCTGCAGCTGCGGGTCGATGCGGACGATGGCCTCATCGCCGCCCTCGAAGGCATAGCTCAGCTCGAGCAGCAGCGAGGCGAGGTAGAAATTGAGGCGCGCGCCGCCGAAGGCGCGGTGGCGAAAGATGTTCGACTGGTTGAGAAAGGTGAAGTAGCGCGGATCGTCGAGCTGGGCGCTCGTCTGGTCGGGCCGCGCGTCGATCACGCCCGAGTCGGCGATGATCCAGAGCAGCTGGTAGCCAGCGTAGGGCGCGATGTTGAGCGTCGCCGCGACGCCAAAGCGCTTCGAGATCGAGAGGTCGAGCGAGGTGACCGTCAGGTCGAAGCCCGGGGTGTTGAAGACCCGGCTGACGGCCCCGCGGGCGGCGAGCTCGGGAATCGGCCAGCCGTGGAAGCCCTCGTGCAGGGCCAGCTTGAGACCCATGATGCCGGCCCACATGTTGCTGCCGAGCAGGTGCCGCGCGCCGAGGTTCAGCTCCATGCTGGGCGCCGGAAACCACCACAGGCCCTTGCGGGCCATCAGCGTGACGGTCGGCGCGATCCCGGGCGGGAGTCCGGCGCTGACCGCGGAGCCCGCCGAAGGCGTGGGATCGGTCGCATACGCTGCCAGCGCCGCCGAGCTCACGGACTCGGCCGCACGCCAATAGAAATTGCGCTTGACCGGATCCGCCATGTTGGAGCGCCGGTGGCGGTTGATGCTCGTGAAGCCGAAGTCGACACCCAGATGAAAGCCGCCGAAGCCGATCGTCTGGGCCGGCGCCGTCGTGTCGGGCGCGAAGAGCACGCCGAGCTCGCTCATCAGCGAGCGGAAGCTCTCGTTGTCGGGCTCGACCCCCTTCGCCGCCAACCCGCCATAGCGCGAGAAGTCGTAGCTGCCGCCACAGGGCAACGTGGTGCCGTCGCGCGTTTGGAAGAAACAGAGCCGCGAGAGATTGAGGTCCCAGGTGTCGGCGCTAGCGCGAGGGACGGTCAGCGCCGCGGCGCTGACCAGCGTCACGACGACCAGGAATCGCCGAGCGCTGCTGCTGGATCGGGACGGAGCTGGAGATCGGAACATCGGTTCTTCCCACGACGTTGGCGCCACAAAATACGCGCGCGCGGCGCAAGCGGTCAACTCCTCAGGCCGGGCGAACCCCCCGGGCGCCCTCGCCGGCCGGATCGGACCGCCTTCGAGTGTTGTTGCAAATGCGGCCGTGCTAGAGTCGCGCCCTCTGCGGAGGGAGCTACTGATGCAAGGCAGAATGAGCTCACGGTGGATCGTGGGTGCAGCGTTGGTGATCGCGATCGCGGCCGTCGGCTCGGAGGCGCACGCCGCGCGCGGCAAGGCCGGCATCAGGCAGGCCAAGCGCGCCTTCCGGGCGGGCCAGTCCTTCATGCGCCAGCAGCGCTACGCGGATGCGGTCGTCGAGTTCAAGAAGGCGCATGTGCTGACGAAGGACGACCTAGTGATGGGGCAGGTGGCGCTGGCCTACGAGAAGGGCGGCGACTACGAGCAAGCCCTGCAGTCGATCCAGCTCTATCGCGAGGCGCTGCCCGAGGCCGATCGCGCCGCGGTCGATCCGATGGTGGCCCGCTACGAGAAGCTGATCGCTGAGGGCAAGAGCCAGCACCTGCTCGTGCCTGGCGAGGACCCGCCCGCGGCCACCGAGGCGCCGCCGGCCGCTGCTCCCGCCGCCGCGGCGGAGGCCGCGGGAGCCGAGCCCTTGGAGGGCCCGCAGGCGGGAGCAGCGGCGACGGAGGCGACGGGCCTGCTGGACGATGCGGCGCCGCGTCGGCGCCTCTGGACCTGGGTCGCGGCGGGGACGGCCGCCGCCCTGGGGGTCTCGGCGCTCGTCGTCGGGCTCAGCGCGCAGAGCCGCTACAGTGAGCTCGAGGACCGCTGCGGTGCCAATACGGGCGGGCTTTGTGCGCGAGACGATGTCGATTCGGTTCACACGCGCGCGGTGTTGACCGATGTTCTCTGGGGGTCGGCGCTCGCGGCCGGCATCACGGCTGGCGTGCTCTTCTTCGTCGAAGGCCGCGGCAAGTCGTCCGAGGGTGGGGCAACGACGCCTTCCGAGCGTCGGCATGACCGGTCGGGCGGCGGGGCGGGCGAGCGGCGCGACGACGGTGCCGATGACGACGTCGACGACGATTTCGTTCAGTCCATCGACCTGACACCGGTCATCGGCGCGGGTCGCTACGGCCTGGGGGCGGTCGTGCGCTTCTGAGGCGCAGCGATTGACCGCGTCCTGCGAGCCCCATGATCTACGAGTTCTTTGTCGGCTGGCGTTATCTCTACACGCCCCGCCCCACGCGGCCGCTGGTCGCGCTGGCGGTAGCCTTCGCCCTCTTGGTGGCTGCGGGGGCCTTGCTCTTCTTCGCCACGCCCTGGCAGGCTGCCGGGGCGATTCTGCTGCTCTGCGGCGTGATCGGCACGGCCTTCGCCGTGATGTCGATGTTCTTCAGCGCGTTCACCGCGATATCGGCGCTCGGTGTGGCGCTTGGCGTGGCGATTCTGATCTGGGTGCTCTCGGTCACCAGCGGGTTTCAGCAGGAGTTCCGTCGCAAGGTGCTGGGCGTCAATGCTCATGTGCTCGTGCTCAAGTACGGCACCGACTTCGCCGAATACCGCCAGGTGATGCAGAAGGCCGCTGCCGTTCCCGGCGTCGTGGCCGCCGCGCCCTTCGTCTTCAATGAGATGATGCTCGCCCGCGGGAACGGCCTCTCCGGCGTCCTGGTCAAGGGCATCGATCCTGCGCGCGCCGCTGGCGTCCTGGACCTGCCACAATACCTCGTGCAGCCCGCCGGTGTCGCGCGCGACCCGCACGCGCTGCAGACGCTACTGACCGGGCGCGGCATCGTGATCGGCCGCGAGTTGGCGCGCAAGCTCGACGCCAGCGTCGGTGACCGCGTGCGCCTCGTGTCGCCGCTCACCGGCAGCGATGGTGGCAACTTGTCGCCAGGTCACGAGCTCCCGCGCGCGCGCGACTTCCGCGTCGCGGGGATCTTCTACTCCGGCTTCGACGAATACGATCGCCGCCTGGTCTACGTCCACTTGGCTCAGGCGCAGGCCTTCTTCGACCAGGGCGATGTCGTGACCGGCGTCGAGCTCAAGGTCGAGGATGTCTTCGCGGCCGCTGGCGTGGCTCGCCGCATCGGTCGCGCCCTGGGACCGGACGGACCCTACCGCACCGTGCCCTGGAGCGAGCTCAACAGCACGCTCTTCACGGCGCTGCAGAACCAGAAGCTGATGCTCGAGATCGTGATCGGCTTCATCGTCATTGTCGCTGCCTTCAACATGCTGGCCGCGCTCGCAGTGCTCGTGATTCGGAAGACGCGCGAGATCGCGATCCTCAAGTCGCTGGGCATGACCTCGACCGGGGTGGCGAGGGTCTTTCAGGGTGCGGGGCTGATCGTCTGGGCGGCGGGCACGACGCTCGGCCTGAGCTGGGGTTATCTCGGCGGATTGTTGCTCCGGCGCTACGGCTTCCAGCTCGACCCGCGCGTCTACCTCCTGAGCGAGCTGCCGGTGCGGATGGTGCCCCTGGAGTTCGCGCTGACGGCGGTCTTCGCGCTCTTGGTCTGTTTGCTGGCTACGGTCTATCCGGCCGTGCGCGCGGCGCGCCTCGATCCGGTGCAAGGGCTGCGCCTGTAGCAGGCTCCTCGCGGCCTAGCGTTCGGCCCGCTGGGTGCTCGTCTGGGCGCTCGTCTGGGCGCTCGTCTGGGCGTGTCCGCCTACGCCTCATCCTCGCCCGCCTGCTTGGCGCGCAGCGCGCGCGCCGCAGCCGCGGCGGCCGGGGGCCCGAGCTCGCCCGTCGGTTTCTCGCTGACCCGCCAGCCACCGCTGCCGGGCAAGTCGACCCGGGTCGCGCCCGCGTCCAGCGCGTCGCTGCCGTGGGGCGACTGCGGTCGGCTCGGCGCCGCCTCGGTCTGGCGCGTCACGGCGGCGTCGCTCCAGCACACGACGCCGTCGACGTCGGCGCGCAAGCGCTCGGCCTCGGCGCGGAGCAAGCGCGCCAGCTCCGGGCGCTGCTCTTCCACCGCGGCCTCGTCCGCGATCAGCTCGAGTCGGTTGAGGTGGCTCTTCAGCGTCACGTCGAGGTTGCTGAGTAACTCCTCGCTGCGAAACGCGGTGTCGTGGCGCCGGTGCTGGAGCAGGAGCAGCTCCTGTTCGAGCTCGAGCTGCCTCAGCCGCGCGCCGAGGCAGCGGCCGATCAGCTCGAGGAAGCGACCATCGGCCGGGCTGAAGAGGCCGGCCATCGCTGCGGTGTCGGCATAGAGCAGGCCGTGGACGCGTTCCCTGCTGCGCAGCGCGGCGCAGACCGCGGAGCGGACATTGCGTAGCGCCACGCTCGCACGATGGCGAAAACGCTGATCGAGCTGCGCATCGAAGGAGACGACGGCGTGGTCCGCGAGCAGCGCGCGGCGCAGGATGCCCTGGCTCGGTGGCTGCCAGGGTTCCTCGTCGTCGCGCAGCGACGGGCTGCGCGCGACCACGACGAGCCCCTCGGCCGTGTCGCCACGCAGGGCCAGCAGGCACTCGGCCTCGAGCGCCGTGCGGATCGCGGCGACGGCGTGCTCGAGCAGGAGCTCGGCGCTCTCGGTCTGCTGCGCGAAGGTGATTGTGCTCGCGAGTGCTTCCATCTGGGCGTTGAGGCGTGCCAGCGAGGTGCCCTCTTGCAACGCCAGCTCGACGAGCTGTGAACCGCCGGTGTTCTCGTCCAGCGGGCGCGCGCGCGGGTGGCGCTGCGCCGGATGCTCGCTCGCCGTAACCAGCAGCACGACGTCGGGGCCGAGCGCCACCAAATCGCCTGAGCGCAGCGCGGCAGGGGCGGCGAGGCGCGCCGAGTTGACGAGGGTGCCGTGAGCCGAGCCCAAGTCCTCGACCATCGGCACGCCGTCCGCGATCCAGATCGCCGCGTGCTGGCGCGAGACCGAGGGCACGGTGACCTGGAAATCACTGCGATCGGAGCGGCCAAGCACGAGCCGGTCGGGCCCGAAGCTGATGGTCGGAGGCTGCTCGAGGGTGCTGACGTCCTCGCCAACGACCTGAGTCAGGGTGAAGTGCGTCAGAGTCACGGGGGTGGTAATCGAGGTCATCAGGATCGGCCTTTGACGCCGGCGCCGCCCAGCAAGCTAGGCGCAGTCTAGGCAGCCTCCGTTGCGCTGTAAACCGCGCAAGTGGCTTGACACCCGCGCACGCCTTGGGTTACTTGCGCTTTGCCATGCGGGAGTAACTCAGTGGTAGAGTGCAACCTTGCCAAGGTTGACGTCGCGGGTTCAAGTCCCGTCTCCCGCTCCGAAGCAGTCTGAAGCAGTCTGAAACAGGCTGCGTCCGCTCGAATACGCCCAGCCGAGCCGTCGGGTGGGCGTATTTTTTTGCGCTTGCGTCCCCTCGCGCCCCTCGGTGGCGCTGCCCGTCGCCACGCTGGCCAGCCGGTCATTTCGCGAGGCGCTTGGGCCGCCTCGGCCGCTGGTGAGCCATCCAGCAGCGTGGTAAACGCAGAGGGGCCATGCCGAGCGTTGATCCCAGCCCAGGCGCGGAGCCCGCCGCTGACGCTGAGCTCGTACCCCGACTGCTGACCGGCCTGATGCGGGTTGGGATGCTGCTCCGCAGCGACGGGCTGCGCCGTGGGCGCGCCGTGGGCCTAACGCCGACGCAACGACAGATCCTGTTACTGCTGCGCACACGACGACGGCCGCTGCGGCTGGCCGAGGTGGCTGGCTCGCTCGACCTCGGTTCGCCGACCATCAGCGCAGCGGTCGGCGCCCTCGTGCGCAAGGGCGCGGTGGTCCGTGAGCGCGAGCCGGGCGACCGGCGGGCGCTGGCGCTGCGCCTGACGTCGTCGGGGCGGGCCCTCGCTGCGGCGCCGGCCTGGCCGCCCGAATTGCGTCGGGCGGTGGCGGCGCTGCCGGAGGCGGAGCAGGGGGCCCTCTTCAGGGCGCTGGTCGCCGTGGTGCGAGCGCTCGAGGCGCGCGGCCAGTACCGCACCGGCGCGGCCTGCCTCGCCTGCCAGCAGTTTCGTGCCGTCGTCGGCTGCGAGCGCGAGGCGAGCGGCGTCTGCGCCTGGATGGGTGGGGTCGGTACTCCAGCCCTTCGTCGCCCGCAGAAGCTGCGGCGCTGAGGCTTCGCCGAGCAGCCCGCTCGAGCCACGGCCTGCCGATTGCGGCGCGAGACCTGGGCGGTGTGGTAGGGTGGCGCCGAACTTCAGCGTGGAGTGAAGCATGGCCTCGAGTGTAACGCAGCCGCTGAGGGCCCCCGGTGGGCTGCTTCCGGCCCAGCCGACGGCGCTTGCCGCTGTCGTCGAGTATGGCACCGGCGCGGTGGTTAGCCGCACGCTGGCGAAGGGCCGAGCCGGTACGCTGACGGTCTTCGCCTTCGACCGCGGCCAGGAGCTGTCGGAGCATTCGGCGCCCTTCGACGCCTATGTTCTGGTGCTCGAAGGCAGCATGGAGCTGAAGATCGGCGGGACGCCGCTGACCGCGCGCATGGGTGAGGCCGTGCTGATGCCGGCCAACGTGCCGCACGCCTTGCAGGCGCGCGAGCGCTGCAAGATGCTGCTGACGATGCTGCGCGACCCGCCGGCCGCGTAGGCGCGCGGGGGGCGCTGGCGCTCGTTGGCGCTAGTTGGCCCAGCGGCCATGCCTGTGCGACATAGAGGGCGATGCCGCGCCTCCTCGAGCCCTACCGCAGCTGGCGTGTCGCTGCGATGCTGCCGCTGGGCTTCGCCTCCGGGCTCCCCAATCCGCTGACTGGCGCCACCCTGACGGCCTGGCTGCGTAGCGCGGGCGTCGACCTGACGACGATCGGCGCGCTCGCGCTGGTCAGCCTGCCCTACAACCTGAAGTTCCTCTGGGCGCCGCTGCTCGACCGCTTTGACCTGCCCTGGCTCGGTCGGCGCCGCGGTTGGATGGCGGCGCTGCAGTTGGGGTTGCTCTTGGCGATCGCCGCGCTCGGCATGGGCGATCCTCGGCGCGCGCCCCTGGCCCTCGCGCTCTTGGCCCTGCTGACCGCGTCGCTCTCGGCCAGCTTCGACGTGGTCGTCGACGCCTACCGCACCGACGCGCTCGTCGCCGCTGAACACGCGGCAGGCACGGCTCTCTTCGTCACCGGGTACCGCCTGGCGCTGATCGTGGCGGGCGCCGGCGCGTTGATTCTTTCCGACCATCTGAGCTGGTCAGTCGTCTACGCGGCCCTTGCCGCGCTGACGGCTGTCGGCATGCTCTGCGCTGTGCTGGCGCCGCCAACGCTGGCCGAGACGCGGCGCCCCGCCAGTCTGCGCGAGGCGATCGTGGGACCCCTGCTGGAGCTGCTTGGTCGCCCCCACGCCGGCGCCACACTGGCGGTCGTGCTGCTCTACAAGGTCGGCGACGTAATCGCCGGCTACCTCCTGACCCCCTTTCTGCTGGACGTCGGCCTGAGCCGAAGCGAAATCGGTGCGATCCAGAAGGGGCTTGGCTTGTTCGCGAGCATCGGCGGTGCGCTGCTCGCGGGCGACCTCGTGCCGCGGCTCGGCCTGCGGCTCGCGCTGCTGGCGTTCGGTTTGCTCCAGGCGGGCGCCAACGTGCTCTACATCGCCGTCGCCGCGCTCAGCGGCAGCAGGTTGCTGGTCGGCGCGGCGGTCGGCATCGACAGCCTCTGCGGCGGCCTCGGTACGGCAGCCTTCATCGCCTTCATGATGTCGCTCTGCGACCGTCGCTTCACCGCTTTCCAGTATGCGCTGCTCTCGAGCCTCTCGACGGTCGTGGGGCGGCTGCTGGGCGCGGGGGGCGGCTGGTTGGCCGAGCGCTGGGGTTGGTCGCTCTTCTTCGCGATCACGATCGCTGCGGCACTGCCGGCGCTGGCCGTGCTCTGGCGCCTACCCGTCGTCGTCGAGCGGCGCGAGGATCCAGCGCGGCGACCCGGCTAGCGGCCCGTCGCGCGCTGCTCGCGTCTGCGCAGCAGCGCCGCGACCAGCGTGTCGGCGAGCCAGGCGTAGGCGGCGCCGACGATGGCGTCGAAGACGTAGTGATGCTGCAAGTAGATCGCGGAGAAAGCGACGAGGAGCGCGAAACCCAGCGTGCTGATCGCCCAGGCGCGCCCCTTCTCCCGCGCGGCGAAGAAGCAGAGCATCGGATAGCCCACGTGCAGTGAGGGCATGGCGCCGAAGACGTTCGGGTTGCGGGCGTAGAAGCTGCGGAAATAGCTGATACCGAGCAGCGCGTCGAAGCGCGCTGTGCCGGCGGCGCTCGGGGCTGCATTCAGTCGGGCCGGCCCGAGGCCGTAGCGCATGACGTACCAGGGGGGCGCGGCGGGATAAAGCAGATAGGTCGCGATGCCGAGCACGCTGATGACGAAGAAGCCCCAGCCCAGGCGGGCCATCCGCTTCGGCTCCTTGACGCCGAAGTAGAGCGCCATCAGCACGAGCTCGAAGATATAGACCATGTAGGCCAGGCCGCAGAGCAGGTCGAGGAGCACTACAGTGTGGCGCGCGAAGTACTCGGGCAGGGTCAGACGGCCGCCCAGGGTCTCGATGCCGAACCAACGCAGCTCTGCATGGTACAGGTCAGCGACATGGATCCGCCCGCGCAGCGCGCTGAGGAAGCGGCTGTTGTCGTAGGCCAGCGCAGTCAGGCCGAGCGGCAGCGCCCGCCACGAGAGGATGCCGACACGCGGCGGCATCCAGGCCAGGCCGATGAAGATCCCCGCCATCAACAGGTGCTCGCTGCGAAGACCCATCGTCAGCGCGGTCAGCAGCAGCTGCAGCGGGAAGGCGACCAGACAGATCCAGCGCCAGCGCCTGAGCTCGGCGGGAAGCCCTGGCGCACCCTCGCCGTCCGGGGGAGCCGCTGTCGCCGGGTAGGGCGGCGCGTCCGCTTGGTTGGCGCGGTCGCGTGGTGTGGTCTCGGCGGTCATCGCGGCGTGGCTCGCCTAGCCCGACGGCGCGGGCGTCGCGAAGGGCTGCGGGGGCGGGCCGGCGCTGGCTTGCTCGTCGTCGGTCACCGGCGTCTGTGCGGGGGTCTGGTGCGCGCGGCCGCGCCGCTGCGCCACCTTGATGGCGATGGCGACCAGGCTCAAGGCGACGACCGCCATCAGCAAGAGCCGCGTCGGCACGTTGAACGCCGCGCCGAGCCACGCGTAGGCGGCGATCCGCGGCGCGCGTCCGAGCGCCGTGGCCGCCAGGAAGCGGCGCAGGCTATAGCCGTTGAGGACGGCCAGCGACCGCACCGCCCAGAAGGGCAGGAGCGTGAAGGGGAAGAGGGTTACGGTGAGAAAGGGCGCTCGCTCGAAGTAGCGTAGCGTGCTCCGCACCCGCCGATCCTGACGCAGCCGCTCCAGCCGGGCGTGCGTCAGCGCCCAGGCGTAGATGTGCCAGTTGAGGTACTCCATCAGCACGAAGACCGCTGTGCCGACGAGCGTGATGCCGGCGATCGAGGCGTACTTCGAAGTCTCGAGGATCAGCAGCTCGAACGAGGCCGGGACCAGCGGTGCCACGACGCTGTTGGCCGGGACGGTGAGGAGGCCGAACCAGACCAGCGGCACAGCGTCGTTCCAGAGCAGGGTGATCGGAATGCCGAGCAGGGCGACGACGCCTGTAGCCCGCAGGAAGAGGTCCCAATGCCGAGGACCTCGCTCGCGGGTCGACCAGCGCCACGTTGCTCTCAAAGCTGACAAGGAATCGCTCCGGACTCGCCGCCGCGCTTGGACGACGGCGCTGTAGATAGAACAGCCGCGGGCGACTGTAAAGGCACGTAGCCATCGTCGGGTCGCGCTGCCCCGCGCGTCGGTGATGCGGGTCACGTCCGCTTGCACGCCGCGGACGCCCCGCGCGCTGGCGTGGCGGTCGCGCTCAGATCATCGGCTCGGGCCGCGCGGTTTCCGCCGCGTGGCTCTGGCCCGCGAGCAGGCGGTGGCCCCAGTCGAGGCGCAGAAAGCCGACGAGCAGGGCGACGATGGCGAGCAGGGCTCCGCCAGCCAACCAGGGATTATAGGCCTCGCGAAAGAAGGTCTTGCCCTGACCGACCGCTGGCAAGGACCGCGGCTGCAGCTCGAGTCCGTAGTCCTGCGCCAGCTTGCTGATCTTGCTCAGATGAATGACGGGGACGCCCTGCTGGACGAAGCGCGTCATCACCGAGTCGATTTGGGGGCCACGTGGCAGCCGGCGGTTGAGGCCCGGGCTGAAGAGGTCGCGACCGACGCGCGTGCCGACCGAGGTCGTGCCACCGCCGACGTTGACGTAGGCCTTGATCTCGGCGTCACCGGCGCGCTCCCGATAAAGTGCCATGCGCTGCGTCAGGCTGTCGTCGTAGTTGCGCACCTCGAGCAGCGGAAGGCCGTTGCGGGCGACCGCTCCCCGCACCAGATTGCGCCCGCGCTTCGAGAGGCCGAGCGCGCGATCGTCGATGCCCCCGGGCGAGGCGGCCGCGCTGCGATGGCTGAAGATGTGCCAGCGCAGCAGCGCCATCTCCATGTCGGGCCACATGAAGGTCGGCTGGTTCGCGCCCCATTGGGACGCGCCGGCGCTGGTGATCACCACCGGGGTGACGCGCAGCGTCTCGACGGCGGCGAGCACGGCGACGTTGAGCGCGGGGAACGATCCCGAGAACCCGAGGGCGACCGTATCACCGGCCTTGACGTTGGCGCGCAGCAGCAGCTCGACGACGACGGCGGCGAAGTTCGGGTTGATCGAGGTCTGCTTCGCCGTGAGGTGGCCGGTGTTGGTCGTCACGGGGGAAATGAGCTCGCCGATCAGGCCGGAGCGCGCCGGGTCGGTCTCGGCGTCGATCGGCAGCCCGCGCCGCAGGCGCTCCTCCTTCAGCGCCTTGAAGGCGCGCAGCGCCAGGCGCGCAGCTTGGAGCTTCTCGCCGTACCAGCGCTGCTTTTCGTGGACGCGCACGGTCTCCACGGCGCCGAGGGCCAGCCCGGCGACGGCCGCGATCAGCAGCAGCAGGCGCAGGGAGAGTCGTTGCGGCCGCCAGTAGAGCTTCTTCATCGTGCCAGCTCCGTGCCCACGGTCAGCACCAGAATCAGCCGCACCAGCACGACGACGATGGCGAGCGAGGCCAGGGTCTGCGGCACGGTCTGGCGGTCCATCCACACCGCCACCAAGCCCGGGATGACATAGCCGATCGCGCTCAGCTCATGTCCCCAGGCGCTCGACCAATAGTTGACCAGCATGCCGATGATGTAGCCGACGAGGATCATCAGCGCGGTTCGGCGGCGACCGTAGACCACGAGGAAGGTCGAGAGCAGGCGCACGATGCCGTAGGTGGCCAGCGCCACCGCCAGCGTGGTCAAGATGTGGAGCGGTCTCATGATGTAGAGCGCCATGTACCCGGGGACGATCAATCCACCGGAGGCGACGCCGAAGAGCTCGCTGCAGAGCAGCGAGACCGCCAAGCCGATGCCGACCGAAAGGGCGAGCAGCTCCATCGTCATCCCACCGCGCCGCGCAGCTGAGCACGATTGCCGAAGTAGCGGACCAGGGCCAACCCGTCGCCGCCGATGTTGGCCATGCCGACGATCAGGGTCGTCTCGCGGCAAAGGCCGATGATGGTCTCGAAGATCTCATCGACGCGTGGGTGCTCCGCGTAGACGAAGCGGCTCGCGTCGATCCCGCGCCCCGCGGCCATGCGCGCAAAGAGATACGCGCCGCTGCCCATCAGCGCCACGCGGTCGGCCTCGCGCCAGAAGTCCGTGTCGCAGGCGAGCTGCACGGTGCGGGAGGGGCGATCGGCGCGCAGGTTGAACAGCGCGACGGTTCGCTGGACGTCGGCGTGGCGCTGACGCACCAGGCGCCAGATGCGCTCGGTGGAGAGCGGGTCGTTGGCGGCGAAGGCGTTGACGAAGACGATGCGGCGGCCGAAGAAGTTGAGCTCGGCCTCGGTGAGCGCGCCGGGATCGGGGTCGGCGGCCCACATTCCCGCCAGCGCCGTTGCGCGTGGCACGCTGAGCTCGGCGAGCACCTTGAGGGCGAGGGCGACGTTCTCGCGGTGCTCCGTGTAGCTGAAGCGCGCGAGGTCGTCGGCGCCGACGGCCTCCAAGTCCTCGTCCTCGACCGTGACCAGGCGCGTGCCGCGATCGGCCGCGGCCTCGCGCAGGATCTGCAGGTGCTCGCGCTCGGCGGTGATCAGCACGCCGCCCACCGGGATCATCCCGGCCAGGGCCCGGCCGACGTCGGCGACGGTCGGCCCCATCACGTCGAGGTGGTCGGCCCTCACGTTGGTGATCACCCCGTGCGTCGCGCGCACCAGCTTATGCTCCGTCAGCCAGTGAAGCTCCGGTTGCAAGGCCATGCACTCCAGCACCAGGGCCTGGGCGCCAAGCGCATGCGCCGCGCTGACGATGCGGATCTGTTCGATGATGTTGGGGCCTGCCGGCCGGAAGACGGGCAGCTCCCGACCGTCGGGCAGGATCATCCGTGGCAAGGTGCCGGTGGTCTTGGCTGCCGTCGTGACGCCATGGTGACGCAGCCCGGCGGCGATGAGGCGCGTCAGGCTCGACTTGCCGCGCGTACCGCTGACGTGGATGCGGCAGGGAATGCGCGCCAACCGACGGCGGTGGGCCGCGCTCTCCCAAGCACCGAGGGAGATCAGGGCCGTCGCCGCCACACCGAGTAGCTCGACGCCAATCATGCGCGCGCTCCGGCGCCGTCCGGCGCGACGGGCGCGCTGCGCGGCGCTTGCTGCCTTGCTTCCATGGCGTCCGCCACCTCTATCCTCGGCGCGGTTGGCGTACCGCAGTGCCCCGAAGAAGTCGAGATCGACGCCGGCTCCGGAGCCGGGCGCGGCCCAGGGCTCCGGCCGGCTGGTCACGGCCCTGGCCACGCGCTGGCCAGGATCCTCGTCAAGCGGCCGCCTTGCGGCTACTCTACGCGCTCGCTGGCCGGGCCGACGCCGCGGTCGGGCGAAGGCGGGCCCAACGCCCAGAGAGCCTCAATGGCGGAAAAGCGTCATATCTTCCTCATCCCTGGGTTTTTCGGGTTCGCCAGCATTGGCGAAGTGCTCTATTTCGCCCACATCGTCGAGTTCCTCTCGGCCGCCTGCTACCGGCTCGGGCTGCGCGTCGAGATCCATCGGGTGCCGACGCATCCGACCGCTTCGATTCGCAAGCGCGCGGCCGCGCTGACCGAGGCGATCGCCAGCACCGGGGCGGCTCGCGGCGGCGGGATCGATCTCATCGGTCATTCGACAGGGGGACTCGATGCTCGACTGCTGGTGACGCCCAATGTCTCGTTGCCCACCGAGGTCGCGGTCGAGCCGATCGCCAGCCGCATTCGCAGCGTGATCACCGTCGCCGCCCCGCATCACGGCACGCCGCTCTCGAGCGTCTTCGGCACCCTCTTCGGCAAACCGCTGCTCCGGCTGCTCTCCCTCGCGACGCTCTATGTGCTGCGCTTTGGCCACCTGCCGACCTCCGTCGTGCTGCGGATGAGCGCGTTGGTCGTGCGTTTCGACGCTCGGATTGGTCTGACGCATAACGTCGCCGATCAGCTCTTCAACGAGTTGCTCGGTGATTTTTCGCCTGGTCGCCGCCTCGAGGTGCAGCGCTTCCTCGAGCAGGCCAGCCTGGATCAGGCGTTGATGGCCCAGGTGACGCCCGAGGGCGCCGACGTCTTCAATGCCGGCGCGGCCGACCGCGAGGGCGTGCGCTACGGATCGGTCGTGACGATGGCCCCGCGTCCGGGGCTACGCTCGGTCGTGCGCCAGCGCTTCGATCCCTATGCCCACCTCAGTCATGCGATCTTCTTCACGCTCTACCGCGCCAGTGCCGGTGCCAGCGGCCAGGCGCTGCCCGTGTTGACGGAGGCGCAGCGCGACCTGCTGCCGCGCGCCTTCGGCCGCCTGCCGCAGAGCAGCGATAACGATGGCGTCGTGCCGACGAGCTCGCAACTCTGGGGCGAGGTCATTCACGCCGCCGTCGCGGATCATCTCGATGTGATAGGTCATTTCGGCGACGCCCGCCGCGTCCCGCCGCATTACGACTGGCTGGCCAGCGGGTCGGGCTTTCGCCGCGAGCACTTCGAGCGCTTATGGACCGACGTGGCGTACTTCTTGGCGGATCGCGCCCGCCCGGCGCTGGCCTAGCAGCGCGGGACCGAAGCGGCCGCCTGGCTGTCAGCCGCTGACGTCAAGAAATCGAGTTGACGACCGCGCGCTCCCGTGACAAGCGGTCACGGCCGGAAGCGGGCCTCTGATCCGGCAACTTCGCGCATTGAACGCATTGAAGAGGGTGGCGTCGCGACGGGGCCGTCGCCTCGCGTCGGCGCCGAGGATCACGCGTTGACCATTTGGATCTGGGCCGGCTTTCTCCTCCTCGTGGCGCTCTTCGTGGCGCTCGACCTTGGTGTCTTTCATCGCGAGCCGCGCGTCGTTTCCACCACCGAGGCGCTGCTCTGGACCGCCGCCTGGGTCGGCGTCGCGCTCTGCTTCAACCTGTTGGTCTACGTCATCTACCAGCACCATTGGCTGGGGATGGGGCTGAGCGCCGGACAGGCGTGCAACGGGCGCCAAGCTGCCCTGATGTTTCTCACAGGCTACCTGATCGAGAAGAGCCTCAGCCTCGATAACATCTTCATCATCGCGCTGCTCTTCTCCTACTTTCGCGTGCCGCTGCGGCTCCAGCACCGCGTGCTCTTCTGGGGGGTGCTCGGCGCCGTGGTCATGCGCGCGGCGATGATCGGCACGGGGGCGGCGCTGATCGCGCGCTTCAGCTGGACGATCTATCTCTTTGGCGGTCTCCTGCTCTTCACCGCGGCCAAGATGTTGGTGGTGCGGCAAGATAACATCGATCCCGAGCGCAACTTGCTGGTTCGCGCGGCGCGGCGACTGTTTCCAGTCTGTGGTTCTGTCGACGACGGGCGCTTCTTCGTGCGCGGCCCCGGCGGCGGTCGCGCGGTGACGCCGCTCTTCTTGGTGCTGGTCCTGGTCGAGAGCTCCGACGTCGTCTTTGCGGTCGATTCGGTGCCGGCCATCTTCGCGGTCACCCGCGATCCCTTCCTGGTTTTCACCTCGAACGTCTTCGCGATCCTCGGTTTACGCTCGCTTTACTTTGCGCTGGCCGCGATTCTCGACCGCTTTCGCTATCTCAAGACCAGCCTCGTCTTCTTGCTCGCTTTCGTCGGGGTGAAGATGCTGCTATCGCATCATTATCCGCTGCCGACCGCGGTCTCGCTGGCGGTCATCGTCGGCATTCTGGCCGTCGGGATCGGGGCCTCACTGCTCGAGCATCGGCGGATCGCGGCGGTGGGGCTCCTCCACTCGATGGCCGAGATGGGTCGCGCGAATGCGGCGCTGCGGCAGCTTCGTCGGGTGGTGGTGGCGGTGATGGGCGGGACGGTGATTCTCACCGGCGTGGCGATGCTGGTGCTGCCCGGGCCGGGGATGGTCGTGATTTTGGTGGGGCTCAGCCTGCTGGCCACGGAGTTCGTCTGGGCGCGCCGACTCTTGCGCAAGGCCGAGGAGCAGGGACGCTCGTGGGTCGGCAAGATCGAAGCCCGCCGACGGCGGCGGACCAGCCAACGGGCTGGCGATTCAGCGGCCGCCGAGCCCACGAATCCAGATGCACTAGTCGATGCACCATGCGATGCACCAGTCGAGGATGCGCACCCTGACCCGAACCCAAGCCGTCCGCCGGGCGGGTAGGCCCGTTGAGCGCGGATCAGGCGCGGGTCCGCCGTAGCGCGGCAAGCTGCTCGCGGACCTGCTCGGCGTGGCCAGCGGCCTTGACCTTCTTCCAGTGGTAGGCCACCCGGCCCTGCGGATCGATCAGCACCGTCGAGCGCAGCACGCCGACCGACGTGCGCCCATAGCGGTTCTTTTCGCCCCAGGCCCCGTAGCGCGCGAGCACGGCATGCTCGGGGTCGCTGAGCAGATCGATGGCCAGCGCGTGCTTGGCGATGAAGCGCTGGTGGCTGGGCGCGTCGTCCGGACTGCAGCCGAGGACAAGGGCATCGAGCGCGGTGAAGGCGGCCAGCCCGCCGGTGAAGTCGCAGGCCTCGACGGTGCAGCCCGGTGTGTCGTCTTTGGGATAGAAGTAGAGGACGACCCACCGACCTCGCAGCGCCGCGAGGCTAACCGGCTCGTCGCGTTGATTTGGCAGCGTGAAGTCCGGTGCGGGCTCGCCAATCGTGACGCTTGTCTGGCTCATTGCTGGTCCTCCGCGGCGACTGAGCGCGGCCGAGAAAGGCTAGGTCGGCTCGGCCACCACGGGGTTGCGTAGCACGCCGAGACCCTCGATTTCCACCTCGACCACCGATCCCACCTGGGCCTGGCCCACGCCCGGCGGCGTGCCCGTCGTCAACACGTCCCCCGGCAGCATCGTCATTACCCGCGTCACGGTGGCGATCAGCCGCGGGAGCGCGAAGATCATGTCGGCCACGGCGCCACGCTGGCGCAGCTCGCCGTCGACCCGCGTCGTGATCGTCAGCCCCGCGGGGTCGAGGCCGCTGACCAGCCAGGGGCCGAGCGGAGCGAAGGTGTCGAAGCCCTTGGCGCGCGTGTACTGCCCGTCGCGCCGCTGCAGGTCGCGTACGGTGACGTCATTGCAGCAGCAGTAACCCGCGACCACCGTCCAGGCCTCGGCCTCGCTGATGTGGCGCGCGCGGCGCGAGAAGACCAGCGCCAGCTCGCCCTCGTAGTCCACGCGCTCGAAGTCGGCGGGCCGGACGATCGGCTGCCCGCTGGCGATCACGGCGGTCGAGGGCTTGAGAAAGAGCAGCGGCTCCTCGGGCGGGGCCTTGCCCATCTCGCGCGCGTGGGCGTGGTAGTTCAGGCCGACGCCGACGATCTTGCTCGCTTCGGTCGGTGGCAGCAGCTCGACCTCCTCCAGCCGCCGCGCCGGCGGGCCATCGAGCGGCTCGAGCCTGCCCTCCGCGTGGAGGCGCGCGCGGCCAGTCTGCCCGCGGTAGCGGTAGCGTACGAGCCGCTCGATGCCTCGCTCTCCCGCGCTCATCGTCGTCGTCGCCACCTCGTGGCGGCGACCATAACACGCCCGCGAAGCACCCTCGGCGCTCGCGCCCTGCTCTGGCGCGGCGAATCGCAGTATCATCCGCGGCGTTTCGGCGCCCCGACGGCGCCCTGAGTGAGGCACATGCAAGAGCTGATCGATCTGCTACGCGGGCCGCTTTCACCCACGGTGCGCATCTGGAGCGCCGCGGCGCCAGCGCTGGTGGTGGTCGGGTATTTTGTGCTCGGCCTGCTGGTCTATGTCGTGCGCGGGCGCAAGCACGGCGCCTTTCGCGACGCCGAGCTCGCTGGCCGCGGCTCGAGCGTGCTGATCGGCATGGCGGTGCGGCACTACTTCGCCTGGGTCACGCAGCCGATCTGGCTGCTGCTGCGCGCCTACAAGGTGCCGGCGATGGCGCTGACGACGCTCTCGGCGCTGCTGGCGACGGCAGCCGCCCTCTCCGTGGCGGTCGGTCGTTTCGCCCTCGGCGGGTGGATTTATGTCGCTGCAGGGCTCTGCGATTTCTTTGACGGTCGGGTCGCGCGCGCCAGCGGCACGGCGGGGCCATGGGGTGCGGCGCTCGACTCCGTGCTCGACCGCTACAGCGATACCGCGCTGCTCCTCGGCCTGGCCTGGTACTACCGTCAGAGCTGGGTCCTGCTGCCGGTAGAGCTGCTGATCCTTGGCACCTTTCTCGTGCCCTATGTCCGGGCACGCGGCGAGGGGCTGGGTGTCAGCGTCACCGTCGGCTTGATGCAGCGCCCCGAGCGCATGCTCTACCTCGGCGTGGCGATCGCGCTCAGCCCGATCCTCGAGGCGCTGCACGACCCGCGGGTCGCGCACCCGCCGCACATCCTCGCCGCGTTGGCGATCACGGTGATCGGCCTGACCACCTTGGTGACGGCCGGACAGCGTTTCGTGTTCTTGCTGCGCGCGCTCTCCGCGGGGCGGGCTCGCCTGCTGCGCTTCCAGGGTGATGACGCCGCGCGCGTCTTGCCGCTGCTGCGCTTCACGCTCTACTCGACCCTGGCCACGATCGCCGACATCGTCGTCGTGCTTGCCTTGGTCGGCCGCGCGGGCTGGTCCCCTTGGGGGGCGACGATGGCCGGGTGCGTGTTCGGTGGCCTGGTCAACGTCACGGTCAACCGCTACCTGGCCTTCGGTGGCCGCGCGCTCGCGCCGCAGCGCTCGGTGCGTTACGGCTTCGTCAGCGCCAGCAGCGCGCTGCTCAATGGCGGCGGCGTGGCGCTGCTGCTCAGCCTGCCGGGTCTCGACTACCGCCTGGCCTGGGCGTTGAGCCGCTTCGCCGTGCTGCTGGCTTGGAACTACCCGCTGAGCCGCGACTACCTCTTTGCGCTGGGGAGGGGCGCGGAGGCCGAGGCAGCGGCCGCCGGCGGCTCCGCCGCAGGCGGCAGCGAAGGCGAGCCGCTCTAGCGCGGCGGGGACGCGGCCAGAGCCCCCTGCCCGGCCAGCCCCGGCCGCGCGCACGCCAGGCTGGGCCCCTCGCTGCAGGTCAGAGCACCTCGACACCGCTGCCGGGAACGGAAGCGCTGGCGAAGCCGCTGGTGGCGCGCGCGCGCGGTTGCGGGGCACCGGCCAGCGGCGCGGACGGGCGGCTGGAGAAGGCCTGATTGGCGGCCGACGCCAGGGGTCCGTGACCGGTGATCTCGGGCGTCGATCGATGAGGCGATCGCGCCACGGGCGATTGACTTGAGCCCTGCGACAGCCGCGGCTCGCCGGCCGTCGGCGTCCGGCCCGAAGCTCGGCCAGCGCTGCTGCGACTCGCCAGGACGACCCTCGCGTGGCGTGTGTTCGCCCCATCGGAAAGCCCCTGGGAAAGCTCGCCGGAAAGACTGGCGACCAGAGCCCCGGCGGCCTCGCGCTCGCGCTCGGCTTGGCCGTGGGCTCGCGAGTTCTCACGGGTGCTCCTCGCCACGCGATCCTGGGCCGCACTGAACTCCTTGCGGGCCACCCGCAAGGCGCTCTGGACCAAGCGCGGGGGGAGGCTGCGTCGCAGCATGGCGCCCACCAGCGCTCGGGCGAGCGGCTGGACGCTCCTGGTCGGAGCCGTCCTTCCGCCGCTGGGCCACTTCCGTTCGTGTTGTAGCGACGAGGCGGAGTTCCCTGTCGCCGGGCGTCGGGCCGTGCGCCCTGTCCTCGGCTCGCGCTGCTCCGCGCTCGACGCGCGCCTCTCCGGCGCCCGGAGTGCCTTGCCGGTCAGCGCCTGGAGGGCCAGCGTACCCAGGCCTCGTTGGCTGGCTCCGACCCTTCGAGATGCCGACGCGCTCGAGGTGGAATGCGAAGGCGAGCTTCGGCCAAGCGTTGGCCTTCGGAGCATCCAGCGTGCGCGCGCGCGCTCGAGGACCTGGTTGCGGTAGGTCTCTGAGGGGCTCTGCCGCCTGCTGGTCGTTCGTGGCGTGGGTGTCGGCGCTTCAGCGTTGCGCCCAAGAGCTGTTGCGACGGCGCTGAGGATGGGCCCCCCGGCGGCCGGTGCCGATGCCGTCAGCAGGAGCGCGGCCAGGACCACGCCGCTGAGGCGCGCGGCGCGGGGCCCGGCGGCGCGCGATCGAAGCTGGAACCGGAAGCTCACGGGGGAGCCGAATTGCACGACTCGTGCCGGACTGTAAGTGTAATGCTATTAGTAGCTTGATCGGCTGGCTGGGTGGCGGGCGCCGACGCCTGGTGGCGGCCCTAGGCAGGCTGCCGCGAACGGGACGGGCGTCGTTTGCGACCCCAGCTGGCACTGGCCACCGCCACCAGTCCCAGGCCCAGAACCGGTCCCCAGGCGGCCGCCACGGGGCCGATGACGAGGGTGCGACCGAGCAACCAGCCCCCCGCCACGGCGATCCAGCTCAGCCCCAGCCACGCCAGCGCGCCGCCGAGCGAGGAGGCGAGGCTCGGCCGGCCGACGCCGGTGACCAGCGCCGCTGCCGCGCCCGCCAGCACGACGCAGAGCCACGGATAGGCCAGGCGCGTGTGCAGCACCAGGGTCGTCAGGGTCGGGTCGTGGCCGGCCCGCGATGCAGCGCGGCGCTGACGCAGCAGCGCGGGTGTCGAGAGCGCCTCGGGACGCTGGCGCAGCCAGCGCTCGAGGTCCCGGGCCTCGGCCCAGGGGGCTGGCTCGGCGCCTGCCCTCTGCGCCCCGGGCTCCAGCGGACCGCTGAGGTGCCCCGCCGCGCTCACGCGCCAGGCCCTCAGCACCGGTGGCGCCTCGGCGCGAGGCGAGTGCGTCACCCGTCGCGCGGCGAACACCCAGCCCCCAGGCAGCGTCAGCCAGCGCGTGGGCGGCGAGCTCACGCCGGTGAGCGAGGAGACCAGGGCTTCCCCTGCGACCAGATCGGCCCGCCGCTCGCAAAGGGGCACGACCCACTCGGTCACCACGACGCAGAGCAGCGTGGCCAGCAGGCCGGTGATCAGCAGCGGTACGGCGAGCTGCCGTCGGCTGGCACCAAGCGCGGCGACTGCCTCGAGCTCGCCTCGCTGCTGCGCCGAGCTGAGGGCGATCACCAGGCCGAGCAGCACCGCGGCGGGCGCGAGCTGGACGGCCGCCAGCGGCAGATGCCAGACCATCAGGCGCAGCGCCTCGTTCCATCCAAGCATGGCCGCGGCCCGCCGGCCCTGATCGCCGACCGAGCAGGCCAGATAGACCCAGACCAGCGCTGCCAGCGTCAGCGCGGCTCCCAGCAGGGAGCGCCGCAGCAAGTAGGTGGTAAGCACACGCGACATCGACAGGCCCCCTGCGACGCTGCGGCCGGCCGGCAAGCTGACGTCAGTCCTGGGAGCCAGCCCGAGGGCGCCCAGCTAACCCGCTACACAGCCGAGGCGCCCAGCTTGACGGCGGCGCCCTGCCGGAATACTCCTTGGCCGCGCGCAGCGCAATCAGCGCGAAGGGGCCGCAGTGGCTGGCCGGCGCACGACATCGCGGCATCCTTGCCGCCGCCTCAGGGAGGACGCCATGCAGCAGAAGGTCGCAAATCTCAGTCTTGCCGATGCGGGTCGCTCGAAGATTGAATGGGCCGAGGCCCGGATGCCCGTGATGATGGCGCTGCGCCGTCAGTATGGCGAGTCCAAGCCGCTCAGCGGCATGCGCATCGCTGGCTGCCTACACGTGACCAAGGAGACGGCGGTGCTCGTGCGCACGCTGGGCGCGGCCGGGGCCGAGGTCAGCTGGAGCGGCTGCAATCCGCTCTCGACGCAGGACGAGGTCGCCGCCGCGCTCGCCGCCGAGGGCACCTCGATCTACGCCTGGCATGGCATGAGCACCGAGGAGTTCTATTGGTGCATCGACAAGACGCTCGAGTTCAAGCCGACCCTGACGCTCGACGACGGTGCGGATCTGATCTTCCGCGTGCACCACAAGTATCCCGAGCTGGCCAAGGGCATCGTTGGCGGCACCGAGGAGACGACCACCGGCGTCCATCGCCTACGCGCGATGGCGGCTGATGGGGCCCTGCGCTATCCGGTTTACGCGGTCAATGATGCCGAGACGAAGTGGGACTTCGACAACGTCTATGGCACTGGCCAGAGCTCGCTCGACGGCATCCTGCGCGCGACGAGCGTGCTGATCGCCGGCAAGAACTTCGTCGTCGCTGGTTTTGGCCACTGCGGGCGCGGCTGCGCGATGCGCGCGCGCGGCATGGGCGCCAACGTCATCGTCACGGAGATCAAGCCGACGGCGGCGCTCAAGGCCGTGCTCGAAGGCTACCGCGTGCTGCCGATGGACGAGGCGGCCAAGCTCGGCGATATCTTCATCACGGCCACCGGGATGAAGGATGTCATCGTCAGCCGGCACTTCGCTTCAATGCGCGACGGGGCGATCGTCTGCAACACCGGTCACTACGACTGTGAGATCAACCTCAAGGATCTCTCGCAGCTCGCGGGCAGCCGCGTGCGTGAGCTGCGCCCCAACTGCGACGAGCATCTGCTCGCTGACGGTCGTCGCATCTATGTGCTGGCGAAGGGCCGGTTGGTCAATCTCGCCGCCGCCGAGGGGCACCCCTCCGAGGTGATGGATATGTCCTTCGCCAACCAATTCCTCGCGCTCAAGGCGCTGGCCGAGAGCAAGGGCAGTTTGGAGGCGAAGGTCTACGATCTGCCGGCGGCGCAGGACCAGCAGCTCGCCTCGATCAAGCTCGACACGATGGGTCTGGCGATCGACGCGCTAACGCCGGCCCAGGTCAAGTACCTCGACGCCTACGCCGAGGGCACCTAGAGACCCGAGCGGCGGGCCCCTCCGCCCCCCGAGCGCCCAGCGAGCGCGCTGGCGCTCGGCCTCTCATCGGGCGCGTCATCGGGCGCGTCCGTCATCGGGCGCGTCATCGGGCGCGTCCGTCATCGGGCGCGTCATCGGGCGCGTCATCCGACGTCATCCGGCGCTATTCGAGGTTATTCGAGGTCTGCGGTGATCCGCAGAGCCGAGCGGCCACTGCTAGCGCAGCGCGTCCTTGAGGGCTTCGACCTTATCCGTGCGCTCCCAGCTGAAGTCCGCCTCGTTGCGGCCGAAGTGGCCATAGGCGGCGGTCTGGCGGTAGATCGGACGCAGCAGGTTGAGGTGTTCGACGATCGCTCGGGGACGGCAGTCGAAGACCCGGCGCACGGCGATCGCCAAGCGATCCTCGTCGACCCGACCGGTGCCGAAGGTGTCGACGAGGATCGACACCGGCTCCGCCACGCCGATCGCGTAGGCCAACTGCACCTCGACGTCACGCGCCATCCCGGTGGCCACGATGTTCTTGGCGATGTAGCGCGCGTAGTAGGCCGCGGAGCGGTCAACCTTGCTGGGATCCTTGCCGGAGAAGGCGCCCCCACCGTGGCGACCCCAGCCGCCGTAGGTGTCGACGATGATCTTGCGGCCGGTCAATCCCGAGTCGCCCTGCGGGCCGCCGACGACGAAGCGTCCGGTCGGATTGATGAAGAACTTGGTGTCCTTGGTGACCAGCGCGCGCGGCACGACCTGATCGACCACCTCGTCCATCACGGCCTCGCGGAGCTGCTCGTAACCGACGTCCTCGCTGTGCTGCGTGGAGACGACGATGGCGTCGACGCTGCGCGGTAGCCCATCTTCGTAGCGCACACTGACCTGGCTCTTGCCGTCCGGTCGCAGCCAGTCGAGCGTGCCTCGCTTGCGCACCTCGCTCAGGCGGCGCGTCAGGCGGTGCGCCAGCACGATCGGCAGCGGCATCAGCTCCTCGGTCTGGTCACAGGCGAAGCCGAACATCATGCCCTGATCGCCGGCCCCCTGATCCTGCTTGGTGTAGACGCCATGGCCGTCGACGCCGCGGGCGATGTCGGGGCTCTGGGCCTCGATCGCGGTCAGCACGCTGCAGGTGTCGGCATCGAAACCCATGGCGCTGCTGGTGTACCCGATCTCGCGGATCGCCTGGCGCGCGATGCGTGGGAAGTCGACCTGAGCGCTGGTGGTCAGCTCGCCAGCGAGCAGGACGAGCCCCGTCTTGACGAGGGTCTCACAGGCCACGCGACCGGTTGGATCCTGCGCCAGCACGGAATCCAGGACGGCGTCGGAGATCTGATCGCAGATCTTGTCGGGGTGTCCTTCGGTCACGGACTCTGAGGTGAATAGCATCGTTCCCATGGTCAGGGCTCCCTTCGTCCCAGCGCGACCGAACGCTCTCGGCGCCGCCGCGGCGGCATAATAAAGACGCCCTCGCGGCTGGTGTCAATGCTGCGCAGCGTCGAACCTGCGCAAGCCGCTGAGCAGCGGTGCTGCGCCTCGTGCAGCGGCTTGCGCGCTCGCTGGCGCGAGGGCGCCGCGCGCGCTTGCGGGCGGAAGAGAAGCCGACCGCCGCCGCGCGCCGCGCGCCCAGCCGAGCTGAGGCAGATCGCGATTTGGCGCGCCGTGGGGTGGGGCCCCGAGGAAACCCGCGCGTAGGGGTGTAGGACGGGGTGCTAGGACGGGGTGCTGAGGTCGCGACCTCGGTCATCAAAAGACGCAGACGGCAGGGCCGTTGGTGGTCTTCGCGACCCAGACCTCCGCCCGCGGCGCCATGGCTCGCGCCCGGAGGGATCAGAGCAGTGCTCTAGGCAGTGCGCTCGGTCGGGCTCTTAGTAGTCGCGGGGGGGCCGGCCGCCGCCGCCGCCGCCACCACCACCACGACGGGCGCCGCCGCCGCCACCACCGCCGCCGCCGGGCCCGCCACGATCGCGACGTGTGTCCTCTGCGCGGTCGACCCGGATCGTGCGGCCAGCGAGCGTGGCACCATTCATCTCGGCGATGGCCTTTGTGGCCCCATCGGGGTCAGCGAAGGTCACGAAGCCGAATCCACGGCTCCGACCCGTATCGCGGTCCTTGATCACGACCGCCTCGGTGATCTCGCCGAAGCTTTGAAATGACTCCTGGAGTTCCTCATCGCTGGTCGCCCAGGCCAGACCGCCCACATACACTTTCGTCGACATGGCTTCTTCTTCTTCTCCTTCGTCAGGCAAGGCTGTTCCTCGCCGTGACGGCACGGGCCCCAATCACCTAGCGCTCACCACGGGTACTCACCTAACCCGTGCGCTGGCGTTGGTGAAAGAGGCTGTAAACCGATTTGGCCGCGGCAACTGGAAAGAACGATTGACGGCGTTCCGCCACACGCACCACCCGCCGCGGGTCACGACTGTCGCTCCGCGATCGATGGTCCACGCTCAGCAGGCTCACTATCCAACGGCTCCCCAATCCAGGCCACCAATATGCCGATGATTACCAAATCTGAGGAGCCTTGGCTAGCGGCTTTGCGCTGGGCGCGAAAGCTAGAAAAGCTGCATCGAGCTGCGACGCATGGCTAGACAACGCCAGCGAGCTGGCCTATGGTCCGCCGCGCATGACTCGCGAAGACGCAATCGAATTCGAAGGTATGGTCAACGAAGTGTTGAAGGGCGGCCTGTTTCGCGTCGAGACCGACGCAGGACATACCGTCCTGGCGCATATGGCGGGGAAGATGCGGCGTCACCGCATCCGTGTCGTCCTCGGTGATCAGGTCACCGTGGCCGTGTCGCCCTACGACCCCACGCGCGGCCGCATCGTCTTCCGCGCGCGCTGACCGAACTGCCGCGCGCACCGTACTCGCGCGCACCGTACTCGCGCGCACCGTACTGGGGTTCGCGCCGACCTCGGGTCCTCTACTCGGGTCCTTTGCTCGCCTCAGCGGGCGCTCTTCTTTCCCGTACCCTTCTGCTTGTTCTTCAGCTCCTCTGCCAGCTTCTGCAGCGCCGCGAGCTGTTCGCAGGCCCGCTGGTCGCCGAGCTGGCAGCCGAGATAGGTCAGCTCGAGGCCCTTCTTGACGTCGCGCTCGACCCCCGTCCCGAGCAGGAACATGCCGCCGAGCTGGGCGCAGCCCCGCGCACTGTAGGCCTTGCAGGCGGCGGTGTTGAGCTGGACGGCGCGCGGCAGATCCTTGCGCATGCCCCCCTCGCCCGTCGTGTGCAGCGCCGCGAGGTAGGCACAGGAGAGCGGGTCTTCGCGATCGCAGCCCTTGGTGTAGAGCAGGGCGGCCTCGCCCACGTTCTGGCGGAAGGGCGCTACGCCCGCATGGTGCAGCACGCCGAGCGCGGAGCAGCCACGTCCGAGCCCCTTGTCGCAGCACTGGCGGTAGAGCTGCCCGGCGCGGCGCACGTCGCGGCTCACACCTTCACCGGCCTGGTGCAGGACGCCGAGATTGAGGCAGGCCGATCCCTCGCCAGCCTGACAGCTACGCTGCAAGAGCTTAACCGCCTTGGGCACGTCCTTCTGCACGCCCTGCCCGGAGAAGCAGAGCCCGGCGAAGTCGACGCAGGAGCGCAGTCGTCCGCTGTCGCAGGCCTTCTCGGCATAGTGCGCCGCCAAGGACAGATCCTTCGCGGCCCCCTTGCCGCTGAAGTGCATGCTGCTGACCGCGGCGCAGCTCTCACCATCGCCGCCCGCGCAGAGGCGGCGGCAGGCGCCGTACTCACCGGCCTTGCAGGCGGCGCGCCCGTCCTTCTGGCCCTGGTGCGCCTCGCGCAGCGGAGGCAGCGTGGCCTCGGCCGCCTGCCTTTCTCTGCTGCTGGTCGACGCACAGCCCAGCAGCGCTAGGGTCGCGGTGAGGGATAGATAGGCGATGGCGATCAGGGCGCGATGCCCTGTGGTTGCGATCGAACTCAAGGGGATCTCCTGGGTGCGCGGGGGACGCAATCAACGTTTGGAAGGTCGGCGATGGCGTTTACGCGCGGCGCCGCGCGCGCGATCGACTCACTGGCTCACTGGCAAATGCGGTCGGGCCGGCCGTCGCCGTCGCCGTCGAGGCCGCGCAGCAGCGCCTCGGAGCCCCAGGGCGCTGAAGCCACGCGACAACGCACCTCCGCCTGGGTACCGGGATCCGGCTCACCCTTGCGCACGATCTGCAACGCGTAGGGCGTTCCGTCCGTCGCCGGGTCGCAGCGCGGGTTGCTGACGAAGCGCCAGCAGGGGCAGGTGCTGCCGCATTCGCGGTTGCTCTCGTCGGCGAACAAGGCCGCTGAGCACTTGGGTACGGTGATCGTCGTCTTCCCGCCGCCCGTGGTCGGCGTCACCTCCTGCACGTCGCAGTCGGTCTGCGCCAGGCAACCGGGTGCGGGGCAGCTGACGCCGCCGCCGAGGTCGTCGCCGGCCGCGCAGGCCAGCGCTCCCGTGCGCGTGAGCAGCGGTGACTTTGCGCACTGGCGACCGAGCGCGCCGATGATCTTTTGTCCCACCTCGCGCAGCGCGGGTCGGAAGTCGTCGGTGCAGATCGACGTCAGGGAGCCCGGGACGTCGCCGGCGCGCGCATTGAAGCTGTTGAGCAGCGCGCTGATGCGGATCGCCGGGAAGGCTCCGTTGTTGGCGCTCGCTGCGGTGCCGAGCGAGCAGGTTTGCTGGACCTCGGGGTAGGGTGTTGGCTCGCCGGGTTGAGCGATGAGTTTGACCTCGACCGGCGTCGGCGGTCCCGTGATCGCGGAGACGAGGATGCGGCCGGTCGGTTTGAGGCCCTTGAAGAAGGTCTCATAGCTATTGAACCCCGTGACGGTGTGCAGGTAGGGGCTCGCCGGATCGGGTGTGCAGTTCTGGCGCAGCCCCGGTTTGCGCTCGTCCTCGGGGCTGACGCCCTGGCAGCGCGTGCCGTACTCGAAGCAGCGAAAGTTCGCTGCGAGGCCACTGAAATTACCGAAGGCGGGGTTGCCAAGATCGAAGAGCGCCGGATTGCTCGCGCTGCAGTCGTCCTCGTCGGTGATCAACACCACGGCCAGCAGGGCCTGGGGCCGGACGAAGCCGGGGTTGAGATTGAGCGCCGGGTCGAGCGCCCGTCGCGTCGCCTCGAGCTGTTGCTCGAAGCCGCAGCCGGTCGCGCCGACGGCGGCGATGCAGGCAAAGGCCTCGGCGATCCGCGTGACCGGATCTGCAGTGGAGGAGTCCTTGACGTTGGTCAGCGTGATCCACGGATCGTTGGGTGTCGGGCAGCCAGCCGTGCGGGCCTGGTTGAGCAACTTCGCCTGATCGCCGCCGGCACGGCAGCCACCGACGGCCGGGCCGTAGCCGAGGTCGGGCGTGATCACGCCGATGTGGACGTCCGGTATGTTGCAGTCGCCGGCCGCGAGCGAGCAGCCCGCGGGCCCGAGCTTTGGCGTCCGCAGCGCCTCGATCAGCGCCGGGAACTGTGCCTTCAAGGTCGCCTGCTCGCCGGCCATCGAAAGCGAGCTATCGACGAGAAAGAGCAGATCGACCTGGGTGTCCAGGGTCTGCGGGAAGATCTCTGTCGTCTGGTTTCCCGAAGCGGCAGGCGGACTATCGACCGGTCGGCTGACGCAACCGGGCGTCGCGATCAGCGCTGCAGTGGCAAGGAACCAGGCGGGGCGGGATGCGATCGAGTGCGAGGGGAGTCGCTTGCGCACGTAGGAGTCCTCCATCGGTTGGTCGCCACCCTGCGGCGCCAGCGGGGCCGGCCAGGCGCGCTCACCGCAGTGTGCGGCGCGCGTACGGACCGGCCGATTATACAGGGCCGCCGTCCGCGCAGCCAGCCCGCCGCCGGGCCGCGCGGCATTTATTAGCGGGGGTGGAGGTGGCCCCCTCGCGGACCGCCACGGCCCGCGCCTTGCTCGCGCCGGTGGGAATCGCTACGATCGCCCGCTCCAAAGAAAGCGAGTCTGGTGCCGCCAATGCCCACCGATGGGTTCAAGCGGGTGCTCGTCGTCGATGACGAAGAGAGCATTCGCCAGTTGTTGAAGAACGTCCTTGGGCGCGAGGGCCTCGAGGTCAGTCTTGCCGCGAGCGGCGCCGAGGCGCTCGTCGCCCTCGAGCACGAGCCGATCGACGTCGTGCTGGCCGACGTCCGCATGCCGGGCATGTCGGGCCTCGAGCTGCTGGCCGAGGTGCAGCAGCGCTGGCCCGAGCTCGTGATCTTGATCATGTCGGCCTACGGCAGCGTCGATGCGGCGATCGAGGCGCTCAAGCAAGGGGCCTACGACTACATTGCCAAGCCCTTCCGCCCCGTCGAGGCCGTGCTGATGATTCGCAAGGCCGAGGAACGCGAGCGGCTGCGGCGGGAGAATCGCCGCCTGCGCTCGGACCTGGCGCAGATCCAGGGCCAGCAGGTCGCCGGCATCGTCACCCGCAGCCCAGCGATGGAGCAGGTGCTGCGCACGGTGCTCAAGCTCGCCGATTATAAGACAACGGTCCTGGTCCAGGGCGAGTCGGGCACCGGCAAGGAGCTGGTGGCGCGGGCCATTCATCAGCAGGGTTCACGCGCGCGCGCGCCCTTCGTCGCCGTCAACTGCGGCGCCATTCCGGAGAGTCTATTGGAGTCGGAGCTCTTCGGCCATCGCAAGGGAGCCTTCACCGACGCCACCCAGGATAAGAAGGGGCTCTTCGCCGAGGCCGACGGCGGCACGCTCTTGCTCGATGAGATCGGCGAGCTGCCGCTCAGCCTGCAGGTCAAGCTGCTGCGGGTGTTGCAAGAGGAGGAGGTGCGCCGGCTTGGCGACGCTAAGTCGGTGAAGATCGATGTGCGCGTCGTCGCGGCGACGGTGCGCGATCTGCACCAGGAGGTGCAGGCAGGGCGTTTCCGCGAGGATCTCTTCTACCGGCTCAACGTCATGCCCCTGACGCTGCCGCCCCTGCGCGAGCGCCCTGAGGATATTCCGCTGCTCGTCGAGTACGCGATCGCGCGCCACAACAAGCGCCTGGGGCTCGAGGTCGCGAGTGTCTCGCGCGAGGTGATGAAGGCGCTGATCGCGCACCCGTGGCCGGGCAACGTGCGCGAGCTCGAGAACACGATCGAGCACGCGATGGTCCTGGCCGAGGGGCCGCGCATCGAGGTCGCGAATCTGCCGTCGCGCTTGCGGGCCGACGGCGATCCGGTGGAGCGCGCGCTGCGGCACGGTACGCTCAGCATCAAGCAAAACAACCGCATCATCGAAGAGGCGCTGATTCGCCGGGCGCTGGCGCAGACCGGCGGCAATCGCACGACCGCCGCGCGCATGCTCGAGATCAGCCATCGCGCGCTGCTCTACAAGATTAAGGACTACCTGATCACCGATCTGTAACCGCGCGCATGGGTGGATTTGTTGCGCGGCCCCGTGGATAGGGCGATGATTCCCTCACGTAGGCAGCAACGACGACTGAAGACGCTGAGGCGCGGCTGGGTGCGCGTCCCTAATTGAGCGGTGTTTAATAGCAAAGTTTAACATAATTATGTGTCAATGATACGGCTCGGCCCTTGACACGAGGCGGCAGGGGGTCCCATAATGGTCGACGTCGGTTCAGGCGCCTTTCGCCCGGCCGGCGACGGTACCCAGCGAGACCATCATGAGCACCCGCGAAACCGAGCGTGCGCAGCGCGGTGGCGGTCCAACCGCAGGCCCAGGGCCTGCGCGTTCCGACGCCGTGAACGCCAGTGAAGACGCCGGTTCCACTCCCGCCCCGTCCCCCGCCGCCGCGCTACCCGCTCGGGTGCGTAAAGGCGAGGGCAAGCAGCCCGGCCGCGAACAGAACCGAGTGCGTCAACTCCGCAGCGAACGGATGATGAGCAAAGCGGAGTTGGCCCGGCGAGCAGGTCTTTCCACGCTGACGATCGATCGCGTGGAAAAGGGCATGCCCTGCCGGATGGATACGAAGCGCAAGATTCTGGAGGCCTTGGGGTTGACACCGACGGCTCGCGTGACGGTCTTCGGCGACGACGACTGAGACGACGCGGGCCCCAGCGGGCCGAGCCCCAAAGGTAATGCGGTTAGGCGCCGTCTAGCGGCGCAGAGCGGCGGACGTTCGGTCGGTTGTCTTGGCCGCGCCTGAGCGCGTGGTCGACGCAGGCCGTGGGGGGCTCGATGGCCAAGAACTGCATCGGTCTGGACATTGGCAGTAGCGCCATCAAGGTGGTGCAGCTCAAGAGCACCAAGCGCGGCTACCAACTCGTCAACTTCGGGATGGAGCCGGTGCCACCGCAGACGATCGTCGACGGCTCGGTGATGAACGCGTCGGCGGCTGCCGAGGCCATCGCCTCGCTCTTCGCGCAGCTCAAGATTCGCCACACCGATGTCGCGATCGCCGTGGCCGGTCACGCCGTGATCATCAAGAAGATCACGGTGCCGCAGATGACCCGAGAGGAGCTCGAGGAACAGATCCACTGGGAGGCCGAGCACCATATCCCCTTCGCCAAGGACGATGTGGAAATCGACCACCAGATCCTCGAGAGCAGCGCCATCGACAACCAGATGGAGGTGCTGCTCGTGGCCGCGAAGAAGGACGTGGTCGCTGACTACGTCGAAGCGGTGCGCGAGGCGCGCCTCAATCCGATGGTCGTCGAGGTGGCAGCCTTCAGCCTGCAGAACTGCTACGAGCTCAACTACGGCCGGCCGAACGAAACGGTGGCCCTGCTCAACATCGGCGCGTCGATCAGCACGGTAAACATCCTGCAGAACGGTCAAAGCGCCTTTACCCGCGACGTTACCCTCGGCGGCAATGCCTACACCGAGGAGATCCAGAAGCAGCTCGGCGTGGGCTACGAGGAGGCCGAAGCCTACAAGTGCGGCGGCACCGCGGGCGATGAGGTGATCCCGGAAGAGGTCGACGAGATCCTCCGGCAGCAGGCCGAGGCGATGGCCGGGGAGTTCCAGCGTTCCTTCGACTTCTTCCTCGCCACGACCTCGTCGGGGCAGATCGACCGTGTCGTGCTGGCCGGGGGGACCGCGCAGGTCCCAGCGTTGCGTAAGGCGATCGAGCGGCGAGCGCGGCTGCCGATCGAGGTGCTCGATCCCTTCAAGACCGTGACGGTCGACGAGTCGACCTTCGACATGGACTACGTCCGCGCCAATGCGCCGACGGCGGCGGTGGCGGTCGGACTGGCCCTGCGCCAGGAGGGGGACAACCTATGACCACGCGCGCCCACGCTCTCGACACGAGGCCTTCGTCATGATTCGCATCAACCTGATGCCCGTGCGGCAGGTGCGCAAGGTGCAGGCGCGTCGTCGGCAGTTCGCTGTCCTCGGCGCCGTGCTCGCGGTCGAGCTGATCGCTCTCTTCATCGTCCATGAGAACCAGGCCAGCGCGCTCGAGGAGCGCCGGCGCGCCGTGTCCGAACTCCAAGGCGAGATCGAGCAGCTCAAGCAAGAGGTCGGCGACTTCGACAAGCTGAAGCAGCAGCGCGACCAGCTGGTGGCGCAGCGCGAGGTGATTAATTCGCTGCAGAAGGGTCGAACCGGTCCCGTCGCGATGCTGCGCGAGCTGAGCGGAATCCTCAGCGTCGGCAAGGGACCGATGGTCGATCAGACGGCCTACGAGGCGCTCCTGCATCGCGATCCAGGCGCCGGCTACAATCCGCGCTGGAATCCGCGGCGGCTCTGGGTCGAGCGGATCGATGAGGCGCGCAAGCAGCTGACGATCCTCGGCAAGGCCAAGGACCACGACGATGTCGCGGAGCTGCTCAAGCGCCTCGCACTCTCGAAGTTCTTCACCAATGTACAGCTCAAGCGCGACGACCAGATATTCGACGATCGGTTGAAGCTGCGGGTAGTGCGGTTCTCGTTGACCTGCGCGGCGAAGTACTAGCGCGAGGGGGAAGCCAATGGCGCTCGGCGTCAATGAAGTGCTGCAGCAGTTCGACCGGTTGCAGCTCAAGCTGAAGCTGGCGATGCTCGGCATCATCGTGGCTGGTGTCGCCGCGGCGTTCTACTTCCTGCTCTACGCAGACCTGGTCGACCAGACGAACGCCATGCAGGCGCAGGTGGCGGAGCTACAGAGCGAGAAGGCCAGCTATGAGGATAAGAAGCAGCGCTACATCGCCTTCCGCGCCGAGGTGAAGGGGCTGCTGCAGGAGAAGAAGGAGCTGGTCAAGGTGCTGCCCACCGAGGCCGAGATCCCGAACTTCCTGCAGTCTCTGCACTCACAGGCCGAGCTCGCGGGCCTCAATATCATCACCTTCGACAAGCAGTCCGAGGTGGCGCGAGATTTCTATGCAGAGATCCCGGTCCGCATGCTGATCACCGGTACCTATCACCAGATCAACAAGTTCTTCTATTCGGTCGGACAGCTCAAGCGCATCGTCAATATCCGAGATCTCGGGCTCGGCGATGTGCAGGATACCGCGCAGGGCATGGTGCTCAAGGCGCGCTTCGTGTCGAGCACGTATCGCTTCCTGGAGAAGAACCCAGGCTAGCCAGCGTGTCGCGGTGGGCCTGCTCACGCCGAGCGCGGCCGCCGCGGCGCAGAGATTGTGGGAGCCGAGCGATGACAGCGCGCGCCGCTTATCTGGCCACCATCGCCGTGGCGAGCCTGTTGCTGGCTGCCTCGTGCGATGACGCGCCACCAGCCGCACCCGCCGCGGCGGGCGCGGCAGCCGCACCCGCCGCGGCGGCAGCCGCACCCGCTGTCGTCGCCCCGGCGCCGTCAGCGAGCGCGGAGAGCAGCAGGCTCGAGTTCGTGGACCGCGACTTCGTGGAGAGCCTCGAGAATCGCGATCCCTTTCGCCCCTATGTCGCCGAATTCTTGACCACGCCGCAACGCACGGCGAAGATCCAACGAAAGGTCATCCTTGGGCGCTATGGCCTCGACGAGCTCGATTTGATCGCCGTCGTGGCAGGCAATGCGCGAGCGCGCGCGATGTTCCGCGATCCAACGGGGCTCGGTGTGACGGTGAGGCGGGGCGATTACATCAGCAAGAGCGCTGGCAAGGTGAAGGACATTCTTCCGGACCGAGTCGTCGTCGAAATCCAGGAGAACCTCGAAGGGGGCCAGACGGCGGCAGACCGTGTGATCGAGATGCACCCGAAGGATGAGCAAGGGGAGGAACGCCCCTGACTTGAGGGCCCTTGAGATCGCGGTTCCGGCGAGCGACCCGCGCCTGGTCGCGAGGCCGGCCGGTGTCTGCGGGAGGCAGGGCGCCTCCGCGGCTGAATCGGGCCGAGGCATCGGCGGAGGTGCGGCCCGCCGCAGCGAGGGTGGTCGTGGCGCTGGCTGGGGGACTTGGCCCCGGCGCGACCGAGAAGCCGACATCGGTGTGCGGGAGCTGGGACTTCCGAGGGCGGGTGTCCGCGGTGAGGCGAAGCGGATGCGAGGCGCCGGTGCGCGCCAAAACGGCAAGCACCGGCCCGCGCGCGCCGTGCGAGCAAGGAGACGCGGTGATGAGCTGCACAGTACGGGCCAGCAGAGCGAGGTGGCAGATACACGCTCGACGTGGGCGCAAGGTCACCCCGCGTTTGTTCCAACCTTCCGCCCGGCATTCCGTCCGGCATTTCCTCGCGCAGGCGGCGCTGAGCACGCGGGGCGCTGACCGCCTGGCGGTGGCCGGCGTGCTCGCCATGCTGCTCGGAGCACCGGGCGCCGGGCTGGCCGGGGCGGCCCCTGCCGCGTCCGTGCCCGCCAAAACGGCAAAGCAGGCCAAGCAGCAGACGCAGTCGGCGTCGCGGGCCAACGCGGTCGAGCGCGCGAGCGCTGCGCGGAGACCTGCCCGGCTCAGCGAGGTGAGCTTTACTGACAGCCCGACCCAGGCCGTCGTCCGCATCGCTTGGGATGGCGGGCAGAGCCCGACATGGCGCGTCGAACGTGCCCGTGGGGCGCTGCTCTTGGAGCTCAGCGGCGCCCAGCTTCCGGCGTCGTTGCAGCGCAGCCTGGATACCTCCGCCTTCGATGGTCCCGTCCGCTCGGTTAGCTCCTTTGTCCTCCCCACTCGTCCGAACACCGTGCAGGTGCGCCTGGCGCTGCGCGGTGAGCCGACCCAGCGCCTCCGCCGCGAGGGTCGCGTCCTCCTTTGGTCGGTAGCCAAGCCGGCGCTCGCCGGCCGCGCGGCGCCGGCGGTTGCGACCGACCAGCAGGTCGCCGAGAGCTATCCGGCGCCCAAGGTCGCCGCCTCTGCCTCGCGGGCGCCCGCTCCGCGTCGGCAGTACTCGGGGCGGCGGATCGACCTGGACTTCAAGGACGCCGATATCCACAACATCCTACGGCTGCTCTCCGAGGTCGGCGACGTGAACATCGTCACCGGCGATTCTGTCGGCGGGCGCGTGACGATCCGCATGCTCAACGTGCCCTGGGACCAGGCCCTCGACGTGATCCTGCGGGCAAAGGGCCTCGGGCAGGTGCGCGAGGGCAACCTCCTGCGCGTCGCGCCGCTGGCCGACCTGGAGAAGGAGCGCGAGGCCGAGATTGCGCGGCAGAAGCAGGTGATGATGCTTCAGCCGCTGGAGACGCGATTGATCCCGCTGAGCTATGCGCAGGCGTCGAGCATGCTAGCCAAGCTGCAGTACACGCTCAGCCCGCGCGGCAAGGTCACCTTCGACGCCCGCACCAACACGGTGATCGCCCGCGACGTCAGCAGCAACCTCAACCTCGTCGAAACGATGATCCGCAACCTGGACACGCAGACGCCGCAGGTCGTGATTGAGGCGCGGATCATCGAGGCGCGCACCAACTACACCAAGCAGATCGGCATCCAATGGGGTGGATCCTTCGCTGCCACCGCCGCCAACGGAAACTCGACGGGTCTGGTCTTTCCGAACCAACTCGGCATCGGCGGCGGCGTCGACGACGGGCAGTCGCCGACCAAGGGGATCCTGCTCGGACAGGCGGCGAATCCGGGCTTCGCGGTCAACATGCCCGCGGCCACCGGTCTCAACTCCGGTAGTGCGCTGGGTCTGACGATGGGCTCGGTCTCGGGCGTGTTCAACGTCAACCTGCGGCTGAGCGCCGCCGAGAGCAAGGGCGACATCCGGATCATCAGCGCGCCGAAGATCACGACGATGGACAACATCGAGGCCAAGATCGAACAGGGCGTCTCGATCCCCTTCTCTCAGGTCAGCGCCAACGGCGTGCAGACGCAGTTCCGCGACGCCAAGCTCAGCCTCACCGTCAAACCGCATGTGACGGCAGATGGCAGCGTGATCATGAAGGTCAACGTCGAGCGCAACGAGCCCGATTTCGTCAATACGGGGCCACGCGGCGATCCCACGATCCTCAAGAAAGAGGCCCAGACGGAGATGCTGGTCAAGGACGGCGACACAGCGGTGATCGGCGGCATCTACACCACTCGTGACGGGCGCGCCTGGCAGCGGGTGCCGTGGTTTGCCGACATCCCGATCCTCGGCTGGTTGTTCAAGACGCGGCGCGACACCAGTGACCGGGAAGAGGTGCTGGTCTTCATCACGCCGCGGATCGTCAACCGCAGCCAGAGCGTCGGCCAGTGACGGGGGACCGGAGCATGAAACGAAGCAGAGCCAGAGGGGCCGCGGCCTCGATCATCGCCCTGGCGGCGGCGCTTGCCTCCGTTAGCGCCTGCGTGGGCGAGCGATCGTTCTATATCGCGCAGAACCAGCTCCCCGAGCGATCGGGCGGGAGCTGTGTGATCCCGGCCACCCGGAGCAGCGTCTACCGCGGCAGCGGCGTGCTCGACGTGCGCGCGGCGCAGCTTGGACTGCCGGCGATACGGGCCGGCTACAGGCTCTATCCGCTCCTGGTCAACGACCTGCTGCCGACGAAGAACAACGACGACCAACCGGAGCGCAACGCGATTCTGGTCAAGGGCTTCGACGTCGAGCTCGATCTCGGCCCCTGGAGTGGCGTCGGCGTGCCCGAAGAGCTGACGACCTTCTCAGTGCCCTTCGGCAAGCGGATGGAGCCAGGCGCAGAGGCTGGCACGGCCGTGGACATCATCTCGGGCACGTTGGCGCGGCTGATGGCGCCGATCGTCGCGGCGACGCCGGATACGGCCACGCTGCGATCGGGGCCGATCGTCACGGCGACGGTTCGAGCGTATGGCGATCATAACGGGTCGCGGGTCACGAGCTACGATTTCGTCTACCCGGTGACGCTCTGCAGCGGCTGTCTGGTCCAGGAGCTGACGGACTGCCCGGCTGCTGGGGTGGAAGCGGCGCTGCAACCGAGTCTTTGCGGCGATCCGCAGGACGGCCCGGTGAGCTGCTGTCGGCACCCGACGCTCGGCTTCACCTGCCTGGCGGGCACCGAGTAGTGTTGCCCGCGCCTGCTCCCTAGCGCGCCGCCCAGCCTCTTCCGCGCGTTCAGCGCAAGGTCTCTCCAATGGACGTGATTTCGACGCTGGCCGCCGAGCTGGCCGTGGGTCGCCCGCAGGTCGAGGCGGCGGTCAAGCTGCTCGACGAAGGCGCGACGGTGCCCTTCATCGCGCGTTATCGCAAGGAGGTCACGCAGGGACTGGACGACGCGCAGCTGCGCGCGCTGGAGACGCGCCTGAGCTATCTGCGCGAGCTGGAGGCGCGGCGGGAGACGATCCTGACGAGCGTCCGCGAGCAGGGCAAGCTGACGACGGAGTTGGAGCAGGCGATGCTCGCGGCGGCGAGCAAGACCTTGCTCGAGGACCTCTACCTGCCCTTCAAGCCCAAGCGTCGCACCAAGGCTCAGCGCGCGCGGGAGGCGGGACTGGAGCCGCTGGCCCTCGGGCTGCTTGGCGACCCGACGCGTGATCCGACGACGGAGGCGCGCGGCTACGTCGATCCGGAGCGCGGGGTGGCGGACGAAGAGGCGGCGCTGGAGGGTGCGCGGCAGATCCTGATGGAGCGCTTCGCCGAGGACGCGGCGCTCTTGGCGACGCTGCGCGAACGTACCTGGAGCGAGGGGCTCCTGTGCTCGCGGGTTGCCGAGGGCAAGGAAGGCGTCGGAGCGAAGTTCCGCGACTACTTCGATCATGAGGAGCCACTGGCGCGGATCCCCTCGCATCGGGCCCTCGCGCTCTTTCGCGGGCGCAACGAAGACGTGCTGAGGGTGACACTAAGGGTCGCTGCGGACGAGGACGCGGGCCACAAGGTCTGCGAGGCCATGGTCGCGCGCAGCTTTGGCATTGCCGACGAGGGACGGCGCGCAGATCGCTGGCTGCTGGGCTCGGTGCGCCTGGCCTGGAAGGTCAAGCTGCTGACGCGCATCGACCTCGACCTGAAGCAGCGTTTGCTGGAGGTGGCTGAGGTGGAGGCGATCGAGGTCTTCGCGCGCAACCTCAAGGACCTGCTGCTGGCGGCGCCGGCGGGGCCGCGGGTGACGATGGGCCTCGATCCCGGGCTGCGCACGGGGGTCAAGGTCGCCGTCGTCGATGCCACCGGCAAGCTGCTCAAGACGGCGACGATCTACCCGCACCCGCCGCGCAACGATCGGGAGGGGGCGCTTGCCACGCTGGCGCAGCTCGCGCAGGCCTGCGCGGTCGAGCTGGTGGCGATCGGTAACGGCACCGCCTCGCGCGAGAGCGACGCCCTGGTGCTCGAGCTGATCAAGCGCCAGCCGCAGCTCGGGTTGAGCAAGGTCGTGGTCTCCGAGGCCGGAGCCTCGGTCTATTCGGCCTCCGAGCTGGCCTCCGAGGAGCTGCCAGAGCTGGATGTAACACTGCGTGGGGCCGTGTCGATCGCGCGGCGGCTGCAGGACCCCTTGGCCGAGCTGGTCAAGATCGACCCCAAGGCGATCGGTGTCGGCCAGTATCAGCACGACGTCAATCAGCCGCGCCTGGCGCGCAGCCTCGATGCGGTGGTGGAGGACTGCGTCAACGCCGTCGGCGTGGACGTCAATACCGCATCGGCGGCGTTGCTGCGCTATGTCTCGGGGCTCTCGCCGAGCCTCAGCCGCCACGTCGTCGCGCATCGCAATCAGCACGGCCCCTTCGCGAACCGCGAGCAGCTCAGGCAGGTCGCGCGCTTTGGCGACAAGACCTTCGAGCAGGCCGCGGGTTTTCTGCGCGTGATGCAGGGCGACAACCCGCTCGACGCCTCGGCCGTCCATCCAGAGGCCTACCCGCTGGTGCAGCAGATCGTCTCGACGACCGGGACTGAGCTCAAGGCGCTGCTCGGCAACAGCGGGCTGCTGCGCCGGGTCAACGCGATGGCCTACGTCGACGAGCGCTTCGGTCTACCCACGGTCAGCGACGTCCTGAAGGAGCTGGAGAAGCCGGGCCGCGATCCGCGTCCGGAGTTCAAGAGCGTGACCTTCAGGGCCGGCATCGAGCAGGTCAGCGACCTTCAGCCCGGGATGTGGCTCGAGGGTGTCGTGACCAACGTCGCGAACTTCGGCGCCTTCGTCGACGTCGGGGTCCACCAGGACGGGCTGGTGCACATCTCGCAGCTCGCCGACAGCTTCGTCCGCGACCCGCGCGAGGTGGTGAAGGCGGGCGCCGTCGTGCAGGTCCGCGTGCTGGCGGTGGACCTACCGCGCCAGCGGATCTCGCTCAGCATGAAGCGCACGGCGGATCAGGGGGCCGCGAGCGACGCGCTGGGGGAAGCGCGGCCGAGCCCCAAGGCGCCTGCGCCCCGTCACCCCGGCAAGGCTCGCCCTCCCGCCCCCACGCCCCCACGCCCCCTTGGCGCGATGGCCCACGCCTTCGCCAAGGCGCTGAAGAAGTAGGCCCGCGCGCCCCGGGTCTGCGGGGAATTGCGCGGAGTCCTGATTGGGGGTCGGTCCGCTACAGCCTCATCAAGAGCGACTCCGAGGAAAAACCGGGACCGAGCGCCGAGAGCACGGCGAGACCCCCGCGCCCGGGTGGTTGCGCCCGCAGATAGCGCTCGAGCACGTAGAGCACCGTCGCCGACGACATGTTGCCGAACTCGTGCAGCGTCTGCCGCGACCACGAGAAGCGATCGAGCCCGACCCCGTAGGCGGCGGCGTAGGCGGCGAGCACCTTGGGTCCCCCCGGGTGGAAGAGATACTCGGTGACGTCGGCGCGCATCAGGTTGTGGGCGCCGAGAAAGGCATCGAGCTCGGCGCAGGCGTGGCGATCGACGATCTGCGGGATGCGCCGATCGAAGACCACCTGGAGCCCGCGCGACACCACGTTCCAGCCCATCACGTGCAGCGAGTCCGGGTAGAGCGTCGAGCGACTATCGATCAGCTCGTAGCCGCCATCGCCCGTCTCGGCGCCCGCGATCAGCGCGGCGGCGGCGCCGTCGGCGAAGAGCGCGGTGGCGACCAGGTTGCTCGTCGTCGCGTCATCGCGGAGCAAGGTCAGGCTGCAGAGCTCGGCGCAGCAGAGCAGCACGCGTTCGCGTGGATGACCGGCGACGTGCTGATACGCATGCGCCAGCCCGGCCACGCCGCCGGCGCAGCCGAGGCCCCAGATCGGCGTGCGCCGCACGTTGGGGCGTAGCCCGAGCACGTTGATCAACCGCGCATCGATCGAGGGGGTGGCGAGGCCGGTCGTGTTGACGTAGATGACGCGATCGATCGCGTCGGGCGCTAGGCCTTGCCGCTCGAGCAGCGCGCGAGCGGCCCGTGCGCAGAGCGTCGTCGCCGCCTCGATGTAGGCGGTGCTGGTCTCGGCGAGCGTGTGATCGTGCTGGTACCAGTCGAGGGGTTGGCAAATGCGGCGCGTCTCGACCTCCACGTGGTCGAAGATCGGCATCAGTCGCTCGAGCTGAGGCAGCCGTCCCGCGAAGGTCTGGCGGGCGAAGGCCGCCGCCACCGACTGCGGGAGGACGTGCTCGGGTGGGGCACTGACGACGTCGACGAGGCGGGGATGGGCCATGGCCGCGACCGCTCGCGCTCTCAGCCCGGCGCGCGCTGGATCGCCCAGCCGACTGTCGCGCTGCGGTGCGCTCTCGCTGGTCACAGCGAGAGCCTTACTACGAGCCGTAAGGCGACTCAACCCGCATGCCTCCAGGCGCCCCAGCCACTGCCCCGGCGGCGATCGGCCGCGACCGGCGACGATCGGCACCAACCGGCGGCAGCGAGGCCTCTAGCGGCGACCCGCCCCGGGGGCGACCCTGAGGGGGAGCTGCGGGACGCGCTCGGCCTGTTGGCCGTAGAGGGCGGCATAGGCGAAGAGGCTGCCGAGTACCCGTTTGGTGTAGTTGCGGGTCTGCTCGTAGGGAATGCGCTCGACCGCTTCGTCGAGGTCGAGCGCGGTTCCCCACTGGCGCAGCCAGCGGCCGACAGCGCCTTCGCCCGCGTTGTAGCTCGCGACGGCGAGGGCCACGTGGCCACGGAAAATGCCGCTCAGCGCGGCGAGGTAGGCGGCGCCGAGGCGGATGTTGGTGGGAGGCTCGCGTAGCCGCTCAGCGTCGACCCGCAGGTGCTCCCGCGCCGCGACCGCGCGCGCGGTGGGGAGCAAGAGCTGCAGCAGGCCGATGGCGTTGGCCCACGACTCGGTGGTGGCGACGAAGCCGCTCTCTTCGCGCATCACGGCCCAGATCAGCGCCGCGGGCACGCCGGAGCGCTGCGCCTCGGCCTCGACGAGCGGGCGGAAGGCGCGCGGGAAGACGAGCTGCCACCGCTGGTACTCCGGCCCACGCGGGTAGCTCTGCGCGAGCTCGGCGGCGCGGCGCCGGGCCAGACCGAGCGAGAGATGCCAGAGGCCCACGCGATCGAAGACCAAGGCCTCGACCCACTGCGGCTGGCGGGGCCCCTTTTCGCCGCGGACACCGGCAAGCACGAGCTCGCGGCCCGCCGAGGCGGCGAAGCCGAGGCGAGCGAGCGCGAGCGCGCGATGAAAGGCTGGGTGATCGCGCCAACGCTCCTGCGGTAGGCGCCACGTGCCGGCGTCCCGGCCGATCGGGCGCAGGAGGGCAGCTTGGAGCTGGCGAAAGCGCGCCGGTGCGGACTCGCGCAGGCGGTTGAACGCCAGCAGGGCGTAGTAGGAAAGTGGGTAGTCCCGCGCGCAGCGCTCGAAGAGCTTAGCGGCGGCGAGCGCGTTACCCCCGCGTTGGAGCAGGCGCGCCTTCCAGTAGCTCGCGCGCCCGCGGGCGTAGTAGGTCTGCGCCTCGCCGAGCTTGAGCTCGCGGTCGAGCGATCGCAGCCCGGCGGCGCGATCGCCGCGGTCGAGGGCGGCGATCGTCAGCAGCCAAAGCGCCTCGTGGGCCATGTCGCCCCGCGGGTAGCTGCTTGGCAGGTCGCTCAACAGCGCCTCGGCGCGGTCCCGCTGGTTCGCCTCCGTCAGCGCTCGCGCCGCGTGAAGGCGCGCATCGTCGGCGTAGCTATGAGCGGGAAACTGCGCCTCGAGCTCGAGCATCTGCTTGGCTGCCCCCGCGGGGTCGCCGGACCCCGCCAGCGCGCGGCCGAGGTTGTAGAGGCTGCGCACCAGCAGTTCCTGCTCGCCGGCCGCGCGGCAGCGCGCCGCGGCGTCGGCGAAGAGCGTACTCGCGCGCTCCCGTTGGCGTTGCCGTAGCGCGGCCTTGGCGCGGTGGTAGCTCGCCCGGCAGCCGAGCGAAGCCCCGACGCCCGCGCTGCTCAGCACCTCGCCGAAGCGCTGCTCGGCCTCCGCGTTGCGCATCGTCTCGTAGAGCGCGAGGCCCTGTTGATAGCGCGCCTCGGCGTCGAGCGCGGCAAGAGATGCACCCTCAGGCACCGCGGCTGCCAGCGCCGTCAAGCGTCCGCGCGCGCCTGGCGCGAGGCGCGAGCTCGGCGCGCGAATCACGATCTCGCGGTAGTGCTGTATGGCTTGGCGCAAGGAGCCGGCGCGATCGGCGGGGCTTTCTTGCTTCGCCTGCGCCTCCAGCGCGCTCGCGATCACGAAATGCGCCTCCTCGCTGCGCGAGCCGTGAGGTGCGCCTGCGAGATAGCTACGCCAGATCGTGGCTGCCTCGGCCAAGCGGCCGAGCGCGCGCAGCGCGTCGGCGCGCAGCAATTGGGCGTCGCGATCGATGCCCGTGTCGCGCGCGACGCGTTGGGCCAGGCCCTCGGCGTCGGCGAAGCGGCCGGCACGATAGAGGGCCAGCGCCCCATAATAGCGGTGATAGGGCCGCAGCAGCGGATAGCTATGCTCGAGCTCGGCGAAGGCCCGCGCCGCAGCGGCATGCGATCCCTGCTGAAGCTGGGCGTAAGCGAGCAAGAAACGGGCGGGTTCGCGGTCCTCGCTACCTGCGCCCTTGGCGCGCAGGTAGCGCTGGAGCAGCCGGATCGCGCGCGCGTAGTCGTCGTGCTGCAGCGCGCTGCGGGCCGCCTTGCCGAGCGGGCCGCGTGGGAAGGGATCGAGCCGCTCCAGATCTGTCGTGGTGGCGGCGCGCGCAGGGCCGAGGGCCATCCACAGTCCGAGCAGGACCAGGAGCGCCCGTTTGGGAGCCGTGGGCCGCTTTCGGGGCCCGCGGGCATGAGTGGCGCGGATCATGGAGGACGGGTTATCGCCTGCTCAAGCGCTCGGGGCGGCGACGGCCAGGCGACGGCCAGGAGCTGCCACGAGCTGGCGATAGGCCGTGACGATGCCGTCCACCGAGAGCCCGCACTGTGCCTGCAGCTTGGTGACGTTGCCGTGTCCGATGAAGCGGTCGGGAACCCCGATGCGCCGCAGCACGGGACTGAGGCCGCGCTGCTCACAGAGCTCGAGCACGGCCGAGCCGAAGCCGCCAGCGAGCACGTTCTCCTCGACGGTGATGACGGCCCGCGCGCGGCCGAGGTGCTCGACGAGCAGCTCCTCGTCGAGTGGCTTGATGAAGCGCGCGTTGATGACGGTGGCAGCAACGCCATCACGCGCCAGCGCCTCGGCGGCCTGCAGTGCGGTGTAGACGTGAGGACCGACCGCCACCAGCAGCAGGTCGTGGCCCGTCTCGTGGACGACCTCACCCTTGCCCCAGGGGAGCTCGCGGGGCGGACCGTCGAGCGGCACGCCAACCCCGTTGCCGCGCGGGTAGCGCATCGCCACCGGCTTGCCGCTGTTGATCGCGGTCAAGAGCAGATGACGGAGCTCGTCCTCGTTCTTCGGGGCCATCAGCGCGAGATCTGGAATCATCCGCAGGTAGCTGATGTCGAAGACGCCGTGGTGGGTCGCGCCGTCCGGCCCGACCAGTCCGGCGCGGTCGAGGCAGAAGACGACCGGCAGGTGCTGCAGACAGACGTCGTGCTCCACCTGGTCGATCGCCCGCTGAAGGAAGGTCGAGTAGATCGCCGCCACGGGGCGAAAGCCCTCGACGGCGAGGCCGGCGGCGAAGGTCACCCCATGCTGCTCGGCGATGCCGACGTCGTAGAAACGACTCGGGAACTCCTCGGCGAAGGGCACCAGGCCGGTCCCCTGTGCCATCGCGGCGGTGATGGCCACGATGCGTGGATCGGAGCGCGCCAGCTCGCAGAGCGTGTCGCCAAAGACGTCGGTGTAGGGTGGCGCGCCACCGCCCTTCGAGGGGTTGAGGCTCTTGCCGCTCTCGAGGTCGAAGGGGCTGACGGCGTGCTTGCGCTCGATGTCGTCCTCGACGCCCGGGCACCCCTTGCCCTTCGAGGTCATCGCGTGAATCAGCACCGGGCGCTCGAGCTCGCGGGCGTTGCGGAAGGTCTCGACCAGCACGACGACGTCGTGCCCATCGATGGGGCCGACGTACTCGAAGCCGAGGCCCTCGAAGAGCGCGCCGGGGCCCACGACCGCGGCCTTGGTCGCGTCGAGCAGGTGCTCGATCACCCGAATCGCATCCTGTCCGTGGTCGTCGAAGGCCTCGAGCACGTGGCGGACGCGTCGGCGCCAGCGGGTCATCGGCTGGCCGACCAGCTTGCGGCTCAGCCACTCCGACATCGCGCCGACGTTGGGGCTGATCGACATCCCGTTGTCGTTGAGCACGACGATCATGTCGCGCTTGAGCGCGCCGACGTGGTTGAGCGCCTCGAAGGCCATCCCGCCGGTGAGCCCGCCGTCGCCGATCAGCGCCACGACCTTGCCTGGACCATCCTTGAGCCGAAGCCCCTCACGGATGCCGAGCGCCGCGGAGATCGACGTCGACGCATGTCCGGCGCCGAAGATGTCGTGTTCGCTCTCGCTGCGCTTGAGGAAACCGCTCAGACCGCCCTCCTGCTTGAGGGTATGGAAGCGGTCGCGCCGGCCCGTCAGCACCTTATGGCCGTGGGCCTGATGGCCGACGTCCCAGACGATGCGGTCCGTCGGCGACTCGAAGGCATAGTGCAGCGCGACGGAGAGCTCGATCGTGCCGAGCGCGGCACCGAGATGCCCGCCGATCCTGCTGATCTTCTCGAGGATGAACTGCCGCAGCTCCTCCGCCACCTCCGGCAGCGCTTCGAGCGGGAGCTGGCGCAGATCGGCGGGGCTCTCAATCTTGTCGAGATACTTCATGGACAACTGCCTCCCGGGCGCGATCGAGCACCAACCGCGCCAGCGCCACCAGCGGTGCTGCGCTCGGTCCAAAGCTCCGCGCCGTGCCACCGGCGCTGGCAATCAGCTCTTCGGTTCGTCCGAGAGCGAGCGAGCGAAAACTGGGGTGATCGGCGTCGCGCAGATCGTCGGCGTGTTGAAAAGCCAAGCCGAGGTCGGCGCCGTACTGCCGTAGGGCGTCGACCTGATCGCGGCTGCCACCACCCGCCAAACCGCCGATCGTCGCGGCAGCGGTGAAAAGCGCCGCCGTCTTGTCGCGGTGGCACTGCTCGAGTATGGCGAAGCTGGATCCCTCGGTCGCACCCGTTGCTCCGCTCTGGTCTTGGATCGCCATGTCGAGTGCCTGCCCGCCGACCATGCCCTCGACGCCGGAGGCCTGGGCGAGCTCGAAGCTGGCGCGCAGCAGCGCCTGGCTGCGCTCGTTGCCGTGGCGGCCGAGGGCTGCCTCGCCAGCGATCACGGCGAAGGCCAGCGTCAGCAGCGCGTCGCCGGCCAGAATCGCCGCCGTCTCGCCGAAGCGCTTGTGGCAGGTCGGCTGGCCGCGCCGCAGCTCGTCGTTATCCATGGCTGGCAGGTCGTCATGGACCAAGGAGTAGCAGTGTACGAGCTCGACCGCGCAGGCTGGAGAGAGCGCATCGGCGAGGTTGCCGCCGACGGCCTGGCAGGCCGCAATGGCGAGGCAAGGGCGCAGGCGCTTGCCTCCGTTGAGCACGGCCGCTCGCATGGCCTGGCGCAGTCGCAGCGGATCCTCGCTCGCGGGACGCTCGGGAAGCAGCTCCGCCAGGCGCTCGTTGATGCGCGACCGCAGCTCGGCCAGATACGCGTCGAGATCGAATTCCATCCGCTGCTCTCCGGTCACGCCCGGGGATTGGGTCCGGTCATGTCATCGCACCCATTCACGGTTTGTTTCATGGCTTGTGCGTTCAGTCCGCTCGCCACCGAGGCTGGCTACCCACGTTCGCTCTGCTCGAGGGGCGCCGTCGATCCATCCCGCATCAGGAGCTCGACCTTTCGCTCCGCCGCATCGAGAATCTGCTGCCCGCGGCGGGCCAGCGCGACCCCTCGCTCGAAGGCCTCGAGCGACCGCTCGAGCGGCATATCTGCGCTCTCGAGCGCCTCGACCAGCGCTTGCAAGTCGGTCAAGATGGCGTCGAAGCCGGGCTCGGGAACGCCCACCTTCGACGCGACTGCCGGCTCGATCATCGGCGCGACTGCCGACTCCGGCTGGCTCTCTTCGGCCTGCTTTGCACCCACGGGGTCGCAACCTAGATCACGGCGCGCGCCTGGTCAATCGGCGCGCGCGTCGCGGCCCTTCCCGCGCCGCGCGGGCGCCGAGGGTCGGTGAACAGACGGAGCCCTGCGGGCGAATACTGTATGCTCGGACGGGGCCGAGCTCGGGTCGAGGAGCGCGCGCGATGGGAGATCTTGGAGCGAGCGAAGCGCGTGCGCTGGGGCGGGGCCCTTGGTGGCGGACGCTTCGCGGTCAACTGCTGCTCGGTCTGGCGGTAATCCTGCCGGTCGCCGCCCTCTCCGTTGGACTGATCACCCACTGGGCGACGCGGCAGCAGCTCGCCGAGGGGCAGGTCGAGCATGCACGGATGCTCGGCAAGGCGCTCGCCGCCCTGGCGTCGACCGGCCTGAGCGGCACGGCGGAGGACCGTGCCAGCCTCCAGATGGTGGTGTCGCAGCTCGGTGGCGGGGCCTACCCGGCGCGCTTCACTGTCGTCGATCGGGCGCTGCGCCCCCTCGGCGTCGCGGTCGGGGCCTGGCCGCCGGGGCAGGCCGGTGCCGAGCTCCTGCGGCGCGCGATCGCCACCGAGCAACAGCTCGTGATGGTTGGAGCGCCGGAGCGCGGCAGCGTGCGCGTCGCGACCCCCGTCTATGCGCCGCGCTTGGCCGCCGTGGCCGGCGCCGTTCACCTCGAGCTGCCGCTCAGCGTCGATGTTCAGCGACCGCCGCTGCTCTTCTGGCTGTTGATGGCCGCCAACAGCGTCGTGCTGCTGCTCTTTGTCGGTGTGGTCATCACGCGCTACGTCGCACGGCCGATCGAGGCGCTGCAACGTGCGGCCTCGCGCGTGGCGGCCGGCGACCTCAGCGGCACCTTGGGCGAGGAGGGTGCCTACGAGATCGCCTCGCTGGCGGCCTCCTTCAATGGGATGGTGGGCGCGCTGCGCGAGCAGCTGGAGCGGCTCGATCAACAGCGCCGATCGCTGATCCGCTCCGAGAAGCTCGCCTCGGTCGGCCACCTTGCGGCCGGCGTCGCGCATGAGGTGGGCAACCCGCTGCAGGCGATCATCGGCTTCACTGATCTGCTGCTCGCTGATGACCTCGACGCGCAGCAGCGCGAGGAGTTCTTGCAGCGCACCCAGCGCGAAGCGCAACGCATCCACGCGATCATCGGCGGGCTGCTCGACTACGCTCGTCCGGTCGAGGACCACGCCGCGGCGGTGCCCCTGGCGGCTGCGGTCGAGGAGGCGGTGGCCTTGGTGGTGCACCAGCGGCGCTTTCGCCACGTCGTCGTCGAGCAGCAGGGGCTGGCGGCTTTGCCGGCGGTGGCGGCCAGCCAGCAGCGCGTCGTGCAGGTACTGGTCAACCTGCTGCTCAACGCTGGTGATGCGATCGAGCGCGACGGGCGCGTCGTGATCACCGGCGATGCGCCCCCCGGCGCGCCGGTGGCGCTGCGCGTGAGCAACAATGGCCGGCCGATCGTTGCCGCGCACCGATCGCGCATCTTCGAGCCCTTCTTTACGACGAAGGATCCGGGTCAGGGGACGGGGCTCGGCCTCTCGGTGGCGCAATCGATCGCGGCGTTGCTCGGCGGCAGCCTGGAGCTCGATCCGGAGGTGGCGGCGACGACCTTCGTGCTTCGCCTGCCGCGCTGGCGCGAGCCCTGATTTGCCCCGCGCTCCGGCGGATCGCTCGGTCGACGGCGTGCGCTAGGGCCCTGCGGCGCGGAAGCGCTCGCCGCAGGCCGGGCAAAAGCTCCAGCCCGAAACCTGGGCCACCGCGTGCAGCGGATCGCCGCAGCGGGGCGGCGTGGCGATGGGCACCACGGGATGGTCGGTTGCCGTGATTTCGGCGCGCGCAAAGCTCTCCAGCTCGGGCGGCGCAGGGCTGGCGAGGACGATGGCGGTAGCCTCGAGCGCAGGCCCCGAGAGCACCCGGATATCCTCGCTGCCCGAAGGCGTCCCCGTCTCGACCTGGTCGAGCACGAAGGTCGACTGGCCGAGCGTGAAGGCGACGTCCGGCTCGAGGGCGATCTGCGTCACGAGTTGGTCACCGACGCGCGTCCCGTTGGTGCTGGAGAGGTCGAAGAGCATCAAGCGCCCATCGTCTTGCTCGACCAGCAACACATGCTGGCGCGAGACATTCTTCTCGAGCAGCTGGATGTCGGCATCGATGCCGCGTCCGAGGATCGTTCGTCGGCCGAGACGGAACTGCTGACCGGCGCGGGAACCCGCCGTAGCTCGCAGCCAACGCTCACCCATGGGTCTGCGGCTCCTCTCTGCCGGGCCCCTTGGCCGCCGCGACGGTCGTTCGACGGCGCACTATGGGCTGACCTCGGGTGCGACGGCGTTGCCGTCGAGCTCGGTACATTCCATCAGCAGCGTCGTGATGTTGTCCGTGCCCCCGGCGCGGTTGGCCTCGTCGACCAGCTCGGCGACGGTGCGTTCGAGATCGGTGCTGCCCTTGACCAGCTCCAGCAGTCGCGGGTCGCTGATCATCCCGGAGAGCCCGTCGGAGCAGAGGATGAAGATGTCGCCGTCCTGCACCGCGTGGGTATGGATGTCGACCTCGACGGCCTCGCGCATGCCGAGCGCCCGCGTGATCACGTTCTTATGGGGGAAGTTCCGCTCCTCCTCCTCGGTCATGTCGGGCTTGGCGTCCTTGTAGTCCTCGAGCAGCGAGTGATCGCGTGTGAGCTGCTCGATCTGCCCCCCGCGAACGCGGTAGCAGCGGCTGTCACCGACGTGCGCGACGTAGATCTTGCTGCCGTTGACCAGCGTCGTCACCACCGTCGTGCCCATTCCCTTGAAGCGGATGTCCTTCGACGCGGCCTCGTAGATCTTGTAGTTGGCGAGCTTGATGCCGCAGGCGAGCCTGTTCTCGATGTAGCTCAGGCTGCGGTCCATCTTGTAGGGCCAGGTCGCCTCCTCATCCTTGGTCCGCTGGTAGAACTCGCTCACGGTCTCGGCGGCGAGACGGCTCGCCACCTCGCCGGAGCTGTGGCCCCCCATCCCGTCAGCGACGACGAAGAGCTGCTCGTCCTCCATCAGGCTGAAGTAGTCCTCGTTGTGCGTGCGCTTCATGCCCACGTCAGTCTTGGCGGCGTAGCGAATTCTCATCGGCCATCCATGCTCGTCGTGGAGCGCTCGTCGTGCAGCGACCCGGGGGAAGGTGATATCGGCCAGGTTGAGCTAAGCTAGTGTTAAGCATCGAAAAACGTACGCGACGCCAGCGCGGGTGTCAACGTTTGCCGCCGCCACGCGCGCCCTGTTCCGCCGCGCTCGCCTCGGGTAGGATAGCGTGCCGCGGCTTTGCGGCGAGGCGAGGGTGGGGCAATGCCGCCAGTCTGTCATGCACTCGGTCTTTCGCTGCACCAGCCGCCGGGAAACCTGCTGCGCCTGCACCACTCGAGCAATCCCCAGGAGCGCTGGGACGTGCAGCAAATCCTCTGGTGCTACGACCGCGTGACGCGGATGCTCGAGGGCTTTGCGGATGTCGCGCGCCTGCACCTGATGTTCAGCGGCACCTTGCTCAAGCAGCTCGAGGACCCGGCGCTCGTCGAGGTCTTTCGCGACGTCGTCGATCTTCCGGACTTGATCGAGCGCTACCGCCGCGCCCAGTACCTCGAGTACCTGGGCAGCGGGCTCTACCATCCCGTCTTCCCCTTGATTCCGAGCGAGGACTGGGACGCGCAGGCTGGCTGGTGGCAGGGGCTGGGAAGGCAGCTGCTCGGGCGCGATTGGTTCCCCGGCTTCTGTCCGCCCGAGATGGCCTTCTGCCAGGCGATGATTCCGATGCTGCGGCGCCTCGGCTACCGCTACGTGCTGGTGGACAGCATCTACATCAAGCCCAAGCGGCAGATGCGCTGGGATGAGATGCGCTACCGTCCCCATCGTGCGCGTTGGGGCGACGACGAGATCGTCGTCGTGCCGATCGACCGCGAGCTATCGAACGCGCAGGCCTCGGGCACCAGCCCCTGGTGGTGGGAGAAGGAGCTGCAGGAGCGCACGAAGCACTGCGATTTCCCGGCGCTGGTGACGACCTGGAGCGACGGCGAGAATGGCGGGTGGTTTCGCAATCCCGACGTCGAATACGCGTTCTGGGGGCACTTCTACTGTCCGATGCTGGAGAAGCACCGCGCGGGGAGGCTTGGCTTTCGCCCGATCTCGATCAACGAGTACCTCGACCTCTACGGCGCGGGGGAGGAGGTCGATGTCTACCAGGGCGCGTGGAACACCGATCAGCATTGGGGGGGAGACTTCACGCAGTGGACAGGCTCCCTGCTGCAGCGCAAGGGCTTCGACGAGCTGCGCAACGCCAGTCGCTACTACCATGAGACCAAGACGCACTTCGAGGCGATCGTCGGCACCTTGGGCCCTGACGCCGAGCGCGCGGGCGCGCTCTTGCACGCCGCCTATGATCATCTCCTGGTCGCGGAGACGAGCTGCAATTTCTACTGGGGCAGCCGTTGGGTGCACCTCAGTTTCGACGAGCTCGAACAGACCTACCGCCTGCTCGACCAGGTCGCGGCCCTACTCCCCCAGCCTCCGCTGCGCTGAGGGTCAAGGCCGCCGGGTACGGCCACGGAGACAAGTCATGTCGGAGCAGGTGAGGATCTACGACTGCACGCTGCGCGACGGCGCCCAGGCCGAAGGGATCTCCTTCTCGGTCGATGACAAGCTGCAGATCGCGCGGCGCCTCGACGAGCTCGGCATCCACTACATCGAAGGCGGTTGGCCCAACCCGACCAACCCCAAGGACCTGGAGTTCTTCGTGCGGGCCCGCGATCTGCCCTGGCGACACGCGCGGATCGCCGCCTTTGGGAGCACCCGCCGCGCGAACAACGCAGCCGAGGACGACAGCATGTTGCGCGCGCTGGTGGCGACCGGGACGCCGGTGGTCACCATCTTCGGCAAGAGCTGGCTGCTCCACGTCAGGGAGGCGCTGCGCATCACGCCGGAGCAGAATCTGGCGCTGATCGGCGATTCGGTCGCCTACCTCAAGTCCCAGGGCCGGGAGGTCGTCTACGACGCCGAGCACTTCTTCGACGGCTACGCCGCCGATCCGGCCTACGCCCTGGAGACGGTGCTCGCGGCGCAGGAGGGTGGCGCCGACGTCGTGGTCTTCTGCGACACGAACGGCGGCACCCTGCCCGGGGCGGTGCGCGCGGCGATCGAGGCGGCGAAGGCGCGGCTGCGCGTGCCCTTCGGCATCCACACGCATAACGACGGAGGCCTGGCCGCAGCCAACAGCCTGGTCGCCGTCGAGCTCGGCGCCGGGCAGGTCCAGGGCACGATCAACGGCCTCGGTGAGCGCTGCGGCAACGCCAACCTCTGCACCGTCGTGCCGATGCTCGAGCTCAAGCTCGGTCGCCGCACGATCGGCGCCGAGGGCCTGGCGCGGATGACCGACCTCGCGCGCTTCGCCAGCGAGGTTGCCAATGTCTACCATGACCATCGCCAGCCCTACGTCGGCCAGAGTGCCTTCGCGCATAAGGGCGGGGTTCACATCGACGCGATGCTCAAGCAGCCGCTCTGCTACGAGCACTGCCTGCCGGAGCTCGTGGGCAATCAACGGCGCTATCTGCTCTCCGAACAGTCTGGAGGCGCGACCGTCGCCGCCAAGATCGAGCACCTCCTGCCGGGAATGGATAAGCGCCATCCGACGGTGCAGGACCTGCTGCACAGGATCAAACACCTCGAGCACGAGGGCTATGTGCTCGAGGGCGCCGAGGCCTCGGTCGAGATCTTGGTGCGCAAGGCCCTCGGGACCTACCGCGAGCCCTTCCGCCTGATCGGTTGCCGCACGATCAATCGCCAGACGCCCGCCGGCAGTGAGGTCGAGGCGATCGTCAAGCTCGAGGTCAACGGTCGCGTCTACCACACGGTCGCCGATGGCGATGGCCCGGTCAACGCGCTCGACCAGGCGCTGCGCCGTGCGCTCGAGGAGGTCTATCCGCAGCTGGCAGAGGTCACCCTCCGCGACTACAAGGTGCGCGTCCTGTCGAGCGGCGACGGGACGGCGGCGCGCGTGCGGGTGCTGATCGAGTCGTCCGACGGCGAACACGTCTGGAGCACCATCGGTGTCTCGGAGAACATCATCGAGGCCAGCTGGATCGCCTTGCTCGACAGCCTGAGCTACAAGCTGCTGCGCGACGGCCTGCTCGACGCCGTACCGCAGGGGCCCGCCGAGGGCGAGACGGGCGAGCAGCCGGCAGTCGACGCCGACCGCTAGGCCTGGCCGGCCTGCCCCCAGCAAGTCGGCCGCGGCTAGCGCTGGATCAGGTCCTTGCGGTAAATGCGGTAGGTCTTGTAGCGCTCGGCCGGCAGGTGGCCCGCGGAGCGCATCATCGGCTCGTTCGTCTCCACGACATTCGAGAGCTCGCATTCGGTGAAGCCCGCACGCAGTCCGCGCTCCGCCACCTCGGTCGAGAAGACGATCTCGTAGCCGCGCCCCTGATAGGCCTCGAGCACCCCCATCAAGAGCAGCCGGAAGTGTCGCTGACGCTTGATGCCCCGCAGCAGCTTGTACCAGCCGAGGGGCCAGAGCCGGCCGTCGATCTGGCGCACCAGCGGGTTAGCGTCATAGACGGAGAGCGCGAAGCCGACCGGCTCGCCGGCGACCTCGGCGATGAAGGTCAGCTCGGGGATGATCAGCTGGCGCAGGCCCGACGCCAGGCGGTCGAACTCGCGGTCCGTCAAGGGCAGATGGCCGTAGTTCGGGCTCCAGGCGCTATTGAAGAGGTTCTTCACCAACGCCGCTTCTTCGCGGAAGCGGCGCATGTCGGGGTTGCGCAGGGTCAACCCCTGTCGGCGAATGATCCGATCGCGGAGCTGCTTGAGCCGCGTCGGCCAGCGCTCGCGCGCCGCCTCCTCGGTGATGCGGTAGGCGTACCAGTCGACCGCCTTGGCGTAGCCCGCGCCCTCGACCAGCGCCTGGTAGTAGCGCGGGTTGTGGATATTCATCACGTAGGGAGGCGTCGCGAAGCCGTCGACCAAGAGCCCGATTTCATCGTAGATGCCGAAGCCGTAGGGTCCCTCGACCTGCGAGCAACCGTGCTGGCGCAACCAGTCCTCGGCCGCCGCGAAAAGCGCCTCGGCGGTGGCGGGGTCGTCCTCGCACTCGAAGAAGCCGAAGAAGCCCTTGCCGTCGGCGTAGTGCTCGCGGTGCCGTCGGCTGAACTGCGCCGAGATGCGGCCAACGGGGCGCTCGCCCCGCCAGGCGACCAGCAGCTCGGCCTCGCCGCCGTCGAAGAAGACGCCGCGCCGCGGATCGAGGAAGGGCTTGAGGTCGGCCAGCAGCGGCGGAATCCAGCACGGATCGTCGGCGTAGAGCGGCCACGCGAGATCGATGAAGGTCCGGCGCTCGCGAGCCGTGCGTGCGGGGCGAATGGTCAGGTCAGACATCGGCTGCCGGCGGCATAGCAGAAAGCGGGCTTGGCGAGTAGCCCCTTGACCCGCCGCCGCGCGCTCCTGCGGTCAATCGCCGAGGTCGACCGTGCCGTTGGCGTGCTTGGTCGGGTCGAGAATGCGCGAGGGGTCGCCAGCCGCGACCACGCCGCTGTGGCAGCTCCCGCAGTCGCTCCCCGCCGGATGGGGCGCTGCGGGCGGGAAGCCGTGGCAGCTCGAGCAGGTCAGGCTCTGCGGCGCGGTCCAAGTCCAGCCGCCACCGGAGGCCCCCGGGCGACTATGGCAGTAGGTGGTGCAGGAGAGGGCGACGACGTTGTAGGTCGAGCTCGTGCCCCTCGCGTTCGCTGTGCCACCGAAGGTGACCTCCGCGTTAGGCGAGTCGTCGAGGTGCCCCGCTGCCTCGACCTTGCTCGGCGTCAGGTGACAGACGCTGCAGGCGTAGGCCGCATGTCGCTCGGTGGCGCGGACGTGGCTTTGATGGACCCCGACACCGCGCGCGCTGATCTCGGTGTGGCCCGCGCTGTCCCGCGGCGGGGCGTCGTTGATCGCGCTGCCGTGGCAGCGATTGCAGGTCGCGTCACGAACCACCTCGACGCTGCCGTTGACGTGCAGTGCGCGGTCAGCGATCCGATTCTCGCTGTCGACGACCTGGGGATGGCAGGCGCTGCAGGCCCGCGTCTGAGGGTGGGGCGCCGGCGGGGGAAAGCCGTGGCAGCCGTTGCAGCCGGTCTGGCTGCCATCGACCAGCGTCCACTGCGGCTCGCGGTGTGCGCCGCCGGCGAGCGTGGCGCCATGGCAATAGGTGTTGCAGGTGCCGCCGCGCGCGTCATAGGTCGACTGCGTTTCGTCGGCGTTTGCGCGTCCGCTGAAGGTGACCTCGGCGGGCAAGTCATCGTCCATGTGACCCGGGGCGCCGACCGTCGTCGGCACGATGTGGCAGGTGTCACAGCTTAGGGGCGCGCTGAGGGCTCCGCCCTTGAGATGGATCTCATGCGCGCCGACCCCGCGCACGGCGGTCGAGCTGCGGCCGCCCAGCAGCCAAACGCCCGGCGGCGGGGCCGGGTCGTCAGGGCCGTTGCCGTGGCAGCCGGCACAGGCCTCGCCGCGCGCGCTCAGCGGTGCTCGCTCGCCATAGCAGCCCGCGGCGGCCGTCAGGAGCAGAAGCGCCGCGATTGGCAGGTGGGAGGGACGATCGAGAGAGTGAGTTGCCATGTGCAGTGCCTGGCCGGCGCGCCGCCGGCGGATCGGTGATGCCTCTTCGCTCAGGCCGCCGCGGCTCAATGGCAGAAGCGGCACATCTGCTTGTCCCGCTGACCACCGGCGCTCCAACCAGGCGGATGCGGATTGATGCCCAGGCCGCCCCGGGAGGTGGCTCGGTGGCAACGAATGCAGTTCGATTTCGGACCCTGATCGTGGCACGAGGCGCACTCGACGATGTGGCGTCGTGCCTCGATCCCGTGGCCGTTTGGCGACCCCGGCGTCAACCAATCCGGCGGGTGCGGCGACCGGCCGCTGCGGGCTGCCGCACCGGCGGTGGCGCTGACGCCGCGCTCGCTGTGGCAGCGATCGCAGGACTTGATGCTGTGGCAGCGTGTGCAGGTCGGGATGTCGCCGCGGGCGACGATCGCGTGGCGGCTGATCCAATCGCCCCGATGGATGAACTCGCGCTCCGCACGCTCGGCGTATTTCAGGTCGGGCAGGACGGCGGCGCGACGGCTGTGACAGTCGGCGCAGAAGGGCTGTCGATGGCAGCTCGCGCAGAGCTCCGGCTGCGCGCTGGCAGGTCGCGCATGCTCCTCGATGAAGTTGCCCTCGTGATTGAACTGGCTGACCGCCCGCAGCGGGAAGTCGCGCAGGCTCGTGTGGCAATTCGTGCAGGTGAGCTGGCGATAGTCCTGCAGGTGATTGTGGCAGGCGAAGCAATCGGCCCGCATCGCCGGCCGGGGGAGCTGGTCGAGCGATGCCGAGACCATCACGCCGCCGTGGCAGGCGACGCAGCCCTTCGCGCGCTCGACGTGCTGCTGATGCGAGAAGCGGAGGCGTGGCGTTGGCGCGCGCCGCGCCAGCTTGCCCGGATGGGCGGGATCGCGGTGGCAGGTCTTACACGCCGCCTTGTCACTGACGTCATGGCATTCGGCGCAGGCGGCCTTGGTCGGTCGGTGTGCTGCGCGCGCCGCCAGCGCGCCGGCGCCCTCAACGCCCTGGTGGCAGTTCTCGCAGCCGACGTCCTGCTCTGCGTGCAGCGCATGAGAGAAGATGATGTCGCTCGGTGCGACGCTGACCCGATTGGACTGCGCGGCTTGCTCGAGCTGCCCGCGCGATGGGGAGCAGGCAGCGAGCGCGGCGATCAGGCTCGCCAGGCCGAGCCAGGCGGTGGGAGGCGCGAAGCGGTCGTGGCGGCTCATCGTGCCCAGCTCCAAAGCCCGCTGTAGGTCAGCCGGCCGAGCACGCGGACGTCGCTCTCGGCTAGCGGGGTGACGAAGGCGCTGGCCGCGAGCTGCGCCGACAGCGCTGGCGTAACGGCATAGCCGGCCAGGGCCAGCGTGCCGAGCGAGATCCGATGTTCCTCGAGGCGCTGCTCGTAGTCAGACGCCGCGGCAGCGGCGGCGTCACTGCCGAGCAGCAGCAGGTAGGCCTCGAGGTTGGCGTAGAGACCGCAGGCGAAGCGGTAGCTGCCAAAGAGGCGATTCTGCAGCGACCATTGGTCGACGGCGGAGATCCACTCGCTGCGGAGGCCCAGGCGGCCGTTTCGCTCGGCGCCGAGCGCTTGCTCCAGCGCGAGCGAGGCGCCGTAACCGACGCGCACCTCGTCGTCGCCGACGAAGAAGCGGGGCCCGCCGTCGAGGCTACCCCAGAGGGAGGGGGTCAGGGCGTAGCGGGCCCCGAGCAGCGCGCTGTGAAAGCGCTCGTCGGTGAAGACGCTGAAGATGGAGGTCTTGGGAATCGTCAGCGAAGGGATGTGAAAGCTGTAGTCGGCGCTGAGCTTGAGGTCGGCGACGGCGCGCGAGGTCAGCGTGAGCCAGAGCTCCTGCGGCAGGCCGTAGAGCGTGTCGACGACGCCGCCGGCCATCGCCTCGAGCTTGGCCGAGCTCCAGTAGCCGGCCTGCAGCGTGAGGTTCTGGCGCACGGCCTCGTCGCCATGCGCCTCGTGGATGAAACCGACCGCGGCTACGGCCCGGTCCAGCAGGCGCCAGCGCAGGCGCCCGCCGGTGGCCCAGTTGGAGTAGAATGTCGACTCGCGGCTGACATGCGGATCGCTGCCCCGCTCCGGCGTGTAGTCGAGTTGCCAGGGCTCGGTACGCCCGCCGAAGGCCGAGACATCGACGTTCCAGGGCAGCTGGTAGCCGACCGTCAGCCCGTCGAGGTGCTCGGCCTGCCCGGCGCCGAGGAAGAGATACTGGCGCCCGAGGACCAGCGAAACGCGCCGCCGACGGTCTTGCCAGCGCAACGAGCCGGTGATCACGTTACCACGCGCGCGCCCGTCGTCGCCCATCCCGGCAAAGCGTCGCTCGGCGAGGTCGATGCCGGCGACGCCGGAGAGGTCGACCTCGAGCCCAGGCAGGCCCACGTCATCGGCGGCCAGCTCGATGAATTGATAGAAGGTCACGCGGGAGCGCGTATCGGAGGCGTCGAGCACCGGCGCGGATTCGCTGCTCGTGCCGTAGGTATGGGTCGTGATCGCGACGCTCGACTGCGACTGCGCTGACGCAGTGGCAGGCAGAGCCAAGACGAGCCCGAGGCCCGCGAGGGCCAAGCCCGCAGCGGCCGACCCTGCAACGGCTGGCGAATGGGTGCGGCGCAACCTGCCCGGCGGTGAGCGGTGTAGCACGGCCGTCGTCTCCCCGGTGAGCGCTGATGCGCGTGAGGCGGTTCTCCGTCCTTAGTAACCGAGAGCAGGCGCGCGGGACAAGCAGCAAACGTGATCTGAGTTACAACCAGGGTTCAATTGGTCCTGTTTTGAGGGCGAAGGGGAGGGTCACGGCTGCCCTCATGTGCCCGTAGGGCAGGCCGATGTTGGCGGCGCGATGTGTTGCTAGCGATGTTGGCGGCGCGCCACGGTTGTGGCAGCGTACGCGCCGATCGCTCCACGATCGGCGAAGGGCCCTCGTCATGCATCAGCGCATCGTCTTCTCCGACTTCGACGGGACCATCAGCGCGAGTGAAACCTTCACGCGCATGCTCGACCGCTTCACGCCAGAGCTCGCCGCTGAGCTGGTCCCTGCGCTGGTGGCGCAGCGCCTGACGCTGCGCGAGGGCGTGCGCCGCCTGGTCGAATCGATTCCCTCGGCCTGCTATGGGGCGATCCTCGAGCACGTGCGCGAGGTCGGCCTGCGGCCGGGCCTGCCCGAGCTGCTGGACTTCCTCGACGCCCGTGGCGTGCCCTTCATCGTCGTCTCCGCCGGCCTGCGCGGAATGGTCGAGGCGGCGCTCGGGGACCTGCGCGCGCGCGTCCACGCGGTCTACGCGATGGACGCCGAGACGGCAGGGCCCTTCCTGCGCGTGCAATCCGCTTTCGAAGAGGGTGACGAGTTGGTGGCGAAGGTCGCCGTGATGCGGTGCCACCCGGCGCGAGAGACCGTGGCGCTCGGCGACTCGGTCACGGACCTACAAATGGCGCTCGCCGCCTCGACGGTCTTCGCCCGCGACCGCCTCTGCGGCTACCTCGACCGGAAAAGCCACACCTACCTGCGCTGGGAAGACTTCCATGACGTCAGGCAGGCGCTGGCGGAGCGCTGGGGTTAACGCGCGAGGCCTGCTGACGCAGGCGCTGAAGGTGCGCAGAGCGGCGCCACGACTCCGGCCGGGTGGCGGCCCGGAGTCGCGTTCCGGAAGTGCCCAAACGAGTAGCTGGGGGCGGACTCGAACCGCCGACCTAGGGATTATGAGACCCTCGCTCTAACCACCTGAGCTACCCAGCCGCGAACCACAATCGAAAACGCGCCGCGTTGATATCCGATCTGTGGCGCAAGTCAACCTCCACTCGCCCGCACCTCCCGCTGCTGGTCGCGCTTCCGTGCCCACCTCGCCACCATAGGCTCTGCGTCCTCGTCCATTTGGGGCTCTGCGTCTTCGTCCATTTCGCTCGGCTCGCGCGTTGGCCAGCCGAGGTCGTAGCCCGCTGCGCGTTGGGCCTGGTTCCCGCGGGGTGGAGCCTGACAGGCGACCCGGACGAGGATGCCGATGAGCTGCGGTGGCCGCGTGGTGGAGCTGCTGGCCCCGTCGAAGGGGCCAGCAGGGGCGCTCTGCCTTGCCGCGGTGCTCTGTTGGACGGGTGGGCGCACGGCTGCCGAGGAGCGTGACGCGCCGGCAGCCGTCGTGGCCCGGGCTGAGAGCCTCGCCCGTGTGCTCGACGGCGTCGACGCCGCTGCGGCCGATCGCGTGCTCGCCGCCGAGCTGGCGCCCGAGGATCGCTCGCCCTACGGACGTGCCTTTGGCGCGCTGGTGGCCAAGCTCTACCGCGAGCCCCACGCCCACCGGAGCGCCCGCTTCGCGGCTGCGCAGCGGCTCGATCGCGAGACGATCTATCGGCTCTACGAGATGGTGCGCGGCTCCCCGCTGGTGACCACCTTGCTGCGGCAGTTCTCGCCGCATCCGCACTTCATCCAGATCCTGGGCCGGGAGCTCGAGGATACGGACTGGCTCGAGCAGCTGGTGACCGAGGGCTACGCGCCCCCCAAGAAGCTAGAGCTCCATATCGGGCATCGCTGCCCTGCCGACTGTGCGTTCTGCTTCTCTGCCGAGCTGCGTGGCGCGCTGGCGCGCAGCCGCCAGACGATTCCCGTGCGCGTGCCCTTCTATCCCGACGAGCTTCAGGGCGACCGCCCGATGAGCCTCGCCGAGTACACCGCCCTGATCGATGAATTCCGCGCGCTCAGCCCCGTCGCGCACCCGATCCTGGTGCTCTCCGGCGGGGCGGAGCCGCTGACCTTCAAGCCCTTGCCCGAGCTGATCGCCTATGCCGCCGAGCGCGGCATTCGGGCGCAGCTCTACACCTCGGGGATCGCGATGTCCCGCAGCGATGGCGCCGCGTTCTACGATCGACTGCTGCAGGCAGACTTCATTCGCCTGAGCTTGAACGCGGCCACCGCTGAGACCTATCGGCGGGAGATGCGGGTCGACGCCTTCGATCGCGTGGTCGAGAACACGCGCCGCCTGGTGGCGCGCAAGCGGGAGCGAGGGGCGGCGACCGAGCTGCGCGCCAACTTCGTCGCCGGCCCTGAGAACGTCGATGAGTTGGGTCGCTTCGCCGACCTGGCACAAGAGCTCGGCCTCGACCGCATCTCCGTGCGCCTGCCCTACGTGCAGACCACCGGCAGCCTGAGCGAGCGCGATCGCGAGCGGGTCGAGGGGGCCGTTCAGGGGCTACGAGACCGCATCAAGGAGCAACGCTATCCGCAGCTGATCGTCGACCTGCCCGAGCGCTGGATCCTCGACGAGATGACCCCCGCAGCGCTCGGGATCGAGGGCTTCGACCGCAGCGTCGCGCTCTTTTCGCCGACGGTCACGCCCTACCGCCATGTCGTGCACCGCTGCACCAGCGCCAATCCGGGCTACTTCAAGCCCGAGCTGGCGTTGGGGACGCTCGAGCTCGCGCCCGCGACGCCGGCCGCAGCGCGCCGGGGACTGGGAACGATCCTCGAGCGCTTTGTCCGGGGTGAGACGTCTTGGCACGATGACCCGACGCGCTACGACACCAACGCCTTGGCTACCGAGCTGATTCTGCGCCTGGCGCGGGATGAGCTGCGCGCGGGGTTCCGCCTCGAGCGCTGGCCCCTTGGCCCTGCGGCCACGGCGCCGCGAGCGGCGCTGGATCGGCGTGGTGCCGCCGACCGAAGCGGGACGCGGACCCGGGCCGGAGTCACCGCCAGGCCGCGTTGAGGGCGCCGGCGCTACTCACCTGGCCCGAGGGCGTGGCAGTCGTCGCCTGGCGCACGCGGGGTCGCGAGCGCCGCCTTGAGCTGGCGCAGCGCCGTGCGGAGTCCTTCCTCGATCACCGGGTGATAGAAGGGCTGCCGCAGCAGCTGCGGCACGGTGAGCTCCTGCTGCACTGCCCAGGCCAGTAGATGGGCCGTATGCTCGACGCGCGGCCCCACCATCTCGGCGCCGATCAAGCGCTCGGAGCCGACCTCGCCATAGAGCCGAACCAGCCCGTGATTCTGGTTCATCACGCGCGCCCGGCCCTGGTCGCCGTAGTCGACCTCGCCGACGCGATGTTGCTCGCAATCCAGCGCGCGGAAGGAGGCGCCGACGATCGCCAGCTGGGGCTCACTGAAGACGATGGCCAGCGGGGTGCGGCGCGGCTCGGCCTGCACCGCCGGAAAGCGCGCGGCGTTGAGCCCAGCGATCTGCCCTTCGTCGGCGGCCTCGTGGAGCAGTGGGCGGTAGGCGCTGACATCGCCAGCCAAGAAGATGTTCGTCGCGCCAATTCGCGTCGTGGTCGGATCCCAGTCGCGCACCTGACCGCGCTCGATCTGGACGCCCGCATGCTCGAGGCCCAGGTCGCCCAGGCGCGGCTGTCGCCCGGCAGCGACGAGCACACGCTCGACGGTGCGAACGTGCGGCGCGCCAGCGCTGTCGTGAAAGCGCACCTCGACGCCCTCGCCCTGGCGCTCGATGGCGTCGAGGCGGTAGTTGAGGAAGAGTTCGTATTCCGCGCTGAAGGCCTGCTGAGCCGCCGCGCGGCAGCGCGGGTCCGCCAGCGGACCGACGGCGTCGTCGATGCTCACCAGGGTGACGCGGGTGCCGAGGCGCTGCAGCGCCTGGCCGAGCTCGAGGCCGATTACCCCGGCGCCGGCCACCAGGACGCTGCGCGGCAGCTCGGGCAGCTCGAAGATGGTGTCGTTGCTCAGCAGGCGATCGCCGAGGGCGCGGAAGGGCGGGGGCACCATGGGCGCGGAGCCGGTGGCGACGACAATGCTGCGGGCCTCGACCTCGGTGTGATCGTCGACCTGCAGCGTATTGGGGCCGACCAGCCGGGCCTTGCCCTCGAGGAGATCGCCCTCGCGGCGGATCGCCTCCAGTGAGCGCAGGACGAAGCCGACGAAGCGATCACGCTCGCGTTGGACGCGCTGGAGCACGGCGCTGCCGTCGACGCTGAGGGTGGTTTGGAGGCCGAAGACGGCGCTGGTCCGCGCCGCATGGGCCGCGTCGGCAGCCGCGATCAGCAGCTTCGACGGCATGCAGCCGACGCGTGCGCAGGTCGTCCCCAGCGGACCCGCGTCGATCAGCACGCAGCTCGCACCGGCGGCACGGGCGGCCCGTCGTGCCGGTAGCCCGGCCGATCCCGCGCCGATCACTGCCACATCGACCGTCCTCTTTTGCATCGCTCGCCTGCTCTCGCCCTTCAGTAGGTCAGTAGGTGGCCATGGCCGTGTCGATTTCTTCAGCCCAGGCGGTCATGCCCCCCTCGAGGTTGATCACCCGCGCGAAGCCCGCGCGCTCGAGCAGCAGCGCGCCCCGCAGGCTCCGGGCGCCGCGATGGCAGATGACGACGATCTCGCGCTGCGCGTCGAGCTCGCTCAGGCGCGCGGCGAGCTCACCGAGGGGGATCGCGCAGGCGCCGGGAAGCTGACAGACCTCGAGCTCCCAGGGCTCGCGCACGTCGAGCAGCAGCGGGGGCGCGTCGGTGCCCTGGAGACGACGCTGAAGGTCGAGGGGTTGCCAATGCAGCATGGGCGGCGAGCCTACCAGGATCAGCGCGACGGACCAAGGGCGAAGCCGTGAGCAGGGCCTCGCTGTGCAGCGCTCGTTTGACGCGTTTGACAGCGCCGCGTCGCCGAGCCGATGATCCCGCAGCGTTCCGCCGGGTGATTGCGTGAAGGCGTGATCGCGACGGGATCGCGAGCTCGACGGGTTGCTGAGCAGACGGGGTTGCGATGCAGGGGTTTGCCCGACTGAGCGCTGCCGTGCCGCGTTGTGTGGTGGCAGACGTCAGCGCCAACTGTGCGGCGACGCTGGCGCTCTGGCGGCGTGCGGATGCCGAGGGCAGTCAGCTCGTCGTCTTTCCAGAGCTCGGCCTGTCGAGCTACTCCGCGCGCGACCTGTTGCACGATGCTTCGCTGCTCGCCGCCTGCCGCGAGGGTCTGAGCTGGCTCGCGGAGCAAGGCAAAGGGCTGCGACCGCTGGCCCTGGTCGGCCTGCCACTGCGCGTCGGCGGCGGGCTCTACAACGTTGCGGCCGCGCTGCAGGGCGGTCGCTTGCTGGCCGTGGTGCCCAAGTCTTACCTGCCGGCGCAGCGCGAGTTCGAGGAGCGTCGCTGGTTTCGTTCGGGGCTGGCCGTGCCGCCGGCGAGCACACTGCAGTGGGATGGCCGTGAGGTGCCCTTTGGCACCGACCTGCTGCTGCGGGCCGGGGGCCAGGCGGACCTCGTCGTTGGCGTCGAGCTCTGTGAGGACCTCTGGGTCGCGCTGCCGCCGAGCGCCTTTCAGGTCGGCGCCGGCGCGACCGTCATCTGTAATCTCTCGGCGTCGAACGCCACCGTTGGCAAGGCCGAGCTGCGGCGCCTGCTCGCGCGCTCCGCGTCGGATCGGGGCAAGTGCGCCTATGTCTATGTCGGCGCCGGGCCGGGCGAATCGTCGACGGACGTTGTCTTCGACGCCGACGCCTTCATCTGTGAGGACGGCCGCGTGCTCGTCAACTCGCAGCGCTTCGTCCGCGAGGGCCAATGTCTGACGACAGATATCGACCTCGAGCTGCTGCAACAGGAGCGCCTGCGCAGCAGCAGCTTCGGTGATTGCGCCGAGCAGCACGCGCGCAGCTTCCGCTCGGTCGCGTTTCGCGCGCAAGCGCCGACCGCGCCGCTGCGCCGGATGGTCACGCCGCATCCCTTTCTGCCCGCCGACGCGACTGCGCTGGCGGAACGATGCAGCGACATCTTTTCGATTCAGACGCAGGGGCTGGTGACGCGCGTCTTGGCCGCCGGCAGTGAACGGCTCATCCTGGGGCTCTCGGGCGGCGTCGACTCGACCCAGGCGGCGCTTGTCGCTGCGGCCGCGTTGGATGAGCTCGGCGTGCCGCGCGCGCAGCTCGAGGCCGTGCTGCTGCCGGGGTTGGGCACGAGCAGTCGGACCAGCGCCAACAGCAAGGCGCTGGCGCTGGCGCTCGGCGCCACCACGCGTGAGCTCGATATCAGCGAGTCGACACGGCTCGTGCTGAGCGCGACCGAGCATCCGGCGCTGGCGGGTATCGCGAGCGCCGAGGCGCTGATCGAGCGCCTGCGCGAGCAACCCGCGCTCGGTGACGCAGCCCTCGAAAACGCACAGGCCCGGCTACGCACCCTCCTGCTGATGACGCTGGCCAACCAGCACCACGGGCTGGTCGTCGGCACGGGCGACCTCTCGGAGAAGGCGTTGGGTTGGGCGACCTACGCCGGCGATCACATCGCGATGTATGACGTCAACGTCGGCGTGCCGAAGACGCTGATCCGGCTGCTGATCCGCTGGGTCGCCAATGAACGCGCGACGCAGTGGAGCAGCGGCGACGGCCCGCTGCTGCGGCGCACGCTCTTCGACATCCTCGACACACCGATCTCGCCCGAGCTCCTGCCCGCCCACCTCAGCGGCGAGATCGCGCAGCTCACCGAGGCGGCGATCGGCCCCTACGAGCTGCACGATTTCTTCCTCTATCATCTGGTCCGTCACGGCGCGCGGCCGACCCGTATCCTGCTGCTGGCCGAGGTCGCCTTCGCCGGGCGCTATGCGCTGCCCGAGCTGCAGCGCTGGCTGAGGGTCTTCCTGCAACGCTTCTTTGCCAGCCAGTTCAAGCGCTCGTGCACCGCCGACGGGCCCAAGGTCGGGATGGTGGCGCTGTCACCGCGTGGCGATTGGCGGATGCCCTCGGACGCGAGCCCGCGCGGCTGGTTGGCCGAGGTCGAGGCCTACGGGGCTGGCGATACCAGGACGACGAGGGCCACTTGAGCGAGCGCGAGAGCCCCTTGACGGTCACTGCGGCCCCGTCGCCCCGTGCAGTGGGGCGCTTCGTCGTCGATGACGGTACGGAGCTGGCGTATCAGGTCTACGGAGCGACGCAGGCGCCGGCCTTCGCGATCGCCGGGGCGCTCGGTGTCGCACCGGCGGTGCTCTCGCCGCAGATCGCCGCGCTGTCGCGCCGCTACCGCGTGGTCTGCATGGACTATCGGGGCACCGGCGCGGCGCGCGGAGGACCGCTCCCCGGGGACCTCAGTCCCCCGCGCCTCGCCCGCGATCTCGGGGCCGTCCTCGACCGCGTCGACGTTCGCAACGCCGTCCTCGTCGGCTGGGGTCTGGGGGTGGCGGTCGCGTTCGAGCTGGCGCGCCAGCGGCCTGCGCTGCCCGCTGCAGTCGTGGCGCTGTGTGGGACCGCCGGGCGTCCGCTGCGCGCGGCGCTGCCCCTGCCGCTGGCCTGGGCCGGCGAGCAGCTCGTGGCTCAGCTGGCGGGCTATCCCGATCTCGTCGAGCACTTCGTCGAGCTGACGGCACCCCTGCCCCGCGCGCTGCTGGCGGTGCTCCGGACGTTGCTCCCTGCGGCTGAGCCGGTCGATCGCAAGTCCGCGATCCGCGGCCTCGGCGGGCGCAAGAACGCCGAGAGGGCCGTGCTCCTGCGTCTGCTGGTGGAGCAGCTCCGGCACGACGCGAGCGATGTCGTGCCCCGGCTCGGCTGTCCCCTGCTGGTGATTACCGGGACGCGCGATCGCTTGACCTCGACGGCCGCGGGGCGGGCGCTGGCCGCGGCGGCGCCGGACGGCGAGCAGCGCGAGGTCGAGGGCGCGACGCGCTTCGCCGCCCTCGAGCAGCCCGTGATGATCAACCGTTGGCTCCTGGAGCTCGCGCGCAAGGTCTATCGGCCAGCGCCGTGACGCGCTCCCGCGAGCGTGCGGCGCGCGCGATCAGCGCGCTGAGCAGCCGACGAAGGCGGGGCCCGCGTCGCTGATCAGCGCCTCGATCTCGGCGATGGCAAAGCTCTCGTCGTCATCATCGTCACCGTCTTCGAAGAGCAGTAAGGCGACCTGTCCGACGCGCTGGGCTGGGAAGCTGAAGAGGAAGTCGTCGGCGCTGCCGTCCTTCATGCCACCGATCGCGCGCCAGCCGGCGCTGCCGACCGCCGGCCGGGGGATGGCCGCGCTGGTCGAGGCGTTGACCAACAAGCTCCAGCAGCGCAGGTAGCGCGTGCCGACGCTCTCTCGTGGCGGGTAGCGCACGATGAACTGGGAGATCTCTGCCGCCGCGCGGAGCGGGAACCAAACGTAGCTGGCGGTGTCGCAGGCGCTGTTGGGCAGGCCGGGGCCCCCACGCTCGCGGAAGGCGAACTCGCTGAAGGTCGTGACGTCGCCGTCGCTGACGCGGGAGAGTGCACCGCGCACCTCGCCGTTGGCGAAGGGGACGATTCCCGCGAGCACGTTGCTGCCCGCCGTCGGGCTGTGGGTCACCTCGACGGTGGTCGGCGCGCTGGCGCAGCCCTGGCCATCGAGGGCGACGATCTCGAAGCGGGTCGTTTGCCGGGCGGGCAGGTTCAGCTCCTCGCAGAAGTGGCCGCTACGCGGCAGTGGCGCGAGGCGTTGCGCGCCCGCGCCGGCGATCAAGACGGCGACCGCCGGTGCGCCGAGCTTGCCACTGATGGCGACGCGCGCCTGGGTGGTGGGGGTCGCCAGCGCGTCGACTTGCGGGCGGGCCAAGCCGGGGCAGGTCGGAGGCAGGGAGCCGCCGCCGTCAGCGCTCGGACGGCCGCTGTAGCCGATGGCCTCGCAGCGGCCGGCGAGACAGGCGCCGCCGCGTTCACAGGTGCCCTCGGGGTAGCAGCCCTGCCCCAACGCGCCCTGGGAACCCCACGGAGCCTCCGTCGTGCAGGCGGCGAGCTGCCCGATCGCGAGCAGCAGAGCGAGCGCACCGACGCTCGCGTCGCGTCGCGCGTGTGTCGAAGGCCGGCGGGCAGCGGCGAGCATCGGCCGATTCTGGCACGGGCTTAGCCGACTGAGCAACGCGCGCCTTCGCGCTGCAAGCTCGCGAAGGACTGCTCATCCCAGAGCCGAGCGGCGAACGCGGCCAGCGCCTCGAGGCCGCGGACCTCGCTGGCGAGGCTCGGCACGAGGTGCAGCGGGAGCTCGCCGACCGCGGCGCGCAGGTGCTGGAGCTGCTGCTGCTGCCGCGCATGGCGGCCCTGGCAGTGCTGACAGGTGGCGCTGGAGGGCTGCAGCTGGTTGACGATCAGGCCGCCGACACCGACGCGCAGCTGCTGCAAGGTCTGCAGGGTGCGCAGGGTCTCGAGCACGCTTAGCGCCTCGGGAATCGTCACCAGGAAGACAGCGGCCCGTTGCGCATCCGCCAGATGCTCGCGCAACTGCGTCAGGCGCCGGCGTCCGCCGTGAAGCCCGCGCTCCAGCTCGTCGCGGCTGCCGTGCTCGGTCGCGCCGCGCGGAAGCCAGCGCCGCAGGAGGCGCCCGGCGCGGCCGAGGTGATGCTGAAGATCGAGCAACGCCCCCATCCAGCCCTCGAGCAGCTCGGGCAACATCAGCAGGCGCAGCGTGTGGCCGGTCGGCGCCGTATCGACGACCACCACATCATGCGCGCTGGTCTCCAGCGCCTGCAGCAAGATCTGAATCGCCGCCAGCTCGTCGACGCCGGGGCCCTGGCTGGCCAGCGCCAGCACGCGCGCCAGGCCTCGCGCGGTCGAGGGCTGCTCGGCCTCGCCGACAGCCGCCGTCGCCGCGCCGAAGAACCCGGTCGCGTCGATCTCGAGGGCCTCGAGATTGGGAGCCACCAGGCGTGGCTCGGCGCCGAGCGCCTGCTCGAAGACGTCGGCGAGCGAGTGCGCGGGATCCGTCGACACGGCGAGCACGCGGCGCCCCTGGCGCGCCAGATGAATGGCCGTGGCGCCAGCGATCGTGGTCTTGCCGACGCCCCCCTTCCCGGAGAGCAGCACGACGGGGCAGAGCTCGGCGCTCATCTGGGGCTCCCCGGGCCAGTCAGGAGCGAATGGCGTAAACTGGAGGTTAGTCGCATCAAGAGACAGCCCTCGCGGCAGCAGCGATAGGGAGGCAGCCAGATGACGCGTGCCCAAGGGATCATCGCGCGCACCGAGGCTCACGGCGCGCATAACTACCAGCCACTGCCGGTGGTTCTAACACGCGGCGAGGGCGTCTGGGTGTGGGACGTCACGGGGCGGCGCTACCTGGACCTGCTCAGCGGCTATTCCGCCCTCAGCTTCGGACACGCACATCCTCGGCTCGTCGCGGCGCTGCGCGAGCAGGCAGGGCGCTTGAGCCTGACCTCGAGGGCCTTCTACAACGACCGCCTGCCCGAGCTCTTCGAGCGCTTGACGGCGCTGAGCGGGCTGTCGCGGGTCCTGCCGATGAATACGGGGGCCGAGGCGGTGGAGACCGCGTTGAAGGCGGCGCGCAAGTGGGGCTACACGGTCAAGGGCGTGCCGCCCGATAGCGCCGAGATCATCGTCTGCAGCAATAACTTCCATGGCCGCACGATCAGCGTGATCTCGTTCTCGTCCGTCGACCAATACCGCGCCGGCTATGGACCCTTCACGCCAGGCTTTCGCGCGATTCCCTTCGGCGACGCGAGCGCGCTGCGCCAGGCCATCGGGCCGCGCACGGTGGCCTTTCTCGTCGAGCCGATTCAGGGGGAGGGCGGCATCGTCGTGCCCCCCGAGGGCTATCTTGCGCAGGTCGCGGAGCTCTGCCGCGCGCAGCGCGTCCTGCTGCTGCTGGACGAGGTTCAGACCGGTCTGGGGCGGACCGGGCGCACCTTCTGTTTCGAGCACGAAGGCGCGCGCCCCGATGTGCTGATCCTCGGCAAGGCCCTCGGCGGCGGCCTCTACCCCGTCTCGGCGGTGGTGGGCACCGAGGAGGTCATGGGCGTCTTTAGGCCGGGTGATCACGGCTCGACCTTTGGCGGCAATCCGCTCGCTGCCGCAGTCGGGGTCGCGGCGCTCGAGCTGCTCGAGCGTGAGGGGCTCGCCGAGCGGGCGCGGGTGCTCGGCGAGCGCTTGCTGGCGGGTCTGGCGGCGCTGCGCTCGCCCCTCGTCGCGGAGGTGCGCGGGCGCGGCCTGTTGGTCGGGGTCGTGCTCAGGCCCGAGCTGGGTGGCGCGCGCCCCTATTGCGAGCGCCTGCTAGCGGAGGGCTTGCTCTGCAAGGAGACCCATCGGGACGTGATCCGGCTGGCTCCGCCGCTGATCATCGGCGAGGACGCGTTGGACTGGGCCATCGAGAGGGTTGGACGGGTGCTGGTTTAGCAGGCTGGCATACTTGTTTTCATCGACGGGCAGTTGCGAAAAGCGCCGGTACTGCGTAGACTAACCCCCAATGACGCAGTGCGTAATACGGCCACGCACCCAAGTCGCCCCACGCGGTCGCGTTCCCCCAGATGATGGCTTCGTTTCGCGCTTCGGGCAGCGCCCCGGCGGCCGCCCGCGGTATGGCCCCAGCGAGCAAGGAGGCTGACCCATGGCTCCGTTCACCATCGACCTTCGCGATCTGAAGTTCGCCCTCTTCGAGCAGATCGAGATCCAGAACCTGCTCAAGCAGGAGCTCTTCAGTGAGCTGACGCAGGACGATCTGGAGATGATCCTCGACGAGGCGTGCAAGTTGGCGCGGGAGGTCTTCGCGCCCGCGGGCATCGCCGGTGATCGCGAGGGTTGCACCTTCGAGGACGGCAAGGTGCGCGTGCCGCCCTCCTATCATGAGCCCTTCCGGCGCTACTGCGAGGCGCAGTGGTTGGCGCTCAACCACAGCCCCGAGTGGGGCGGGCAGGGCGCCCCCCGCTGTCTGCGCACCGCGGTCGACGACATGTTCTTCGGCGCCAATATTGGCCTCAACCTCGGCATGTTGCTCACCCCCGGCGCCGCGCACCTGATCGAGGCCTTCGGCGACGAGGCGCTCAAGCAGACCTACCTGCGGCGCATGTACAGCGGCGAGTGGGGCGGCACGATGTGCCTGACCGAGCCGCAGGCCGGCTCCGACGTCGGCATGGTCGCCACCAAGGCGACGCGCGAGGGTGACGCCTATCGCATCGAAGGCGAGAAGATCTTCATCACCTACGGTGAGCACGATCTGACGGAGAACATCGTGCACTGCGTTCTGGCGCGGATCGAGGGCGCGCCGAAGGGGACGAAGGGACTGAGCCTCTTCGCGGTGCCGAAGTATCGCGTGCAGGGCGACGGATCGTTGGGCGACCTCAACCACGTGGTCTGCACCAACATCGAGCACAAGCTCGGCATTCACGGCTCGCCGACCTGCACGATGAACTTCGGCGGCGCCGGGCCGTGTCTCGGGGCGCTGATCGGCGGCGAGCACCAAGGCATGTCGGCGATGTTCCAGTTGATGAACGACGCGCGGCTCGCCGTTGGCCTGCAGGGCGTGGCCCTCGCCAACGCCGCCTACCAGGCGGCGCTGGGCTATTCGCGTGAGCGGCTGCAGGGGCCGGACGTTGAGCGCTTCAAGGACCCCGAGGCGCCGCGGGTGCCGATCGTCCGCCACCCGGACATTCGCCTCTCGCTGATGCGGCAGAAGGCCTACTCAGAGGGTTGCCGCGCGCTGGTGCTCTACACGGCCTACTGCATGGACGTCGCGCGCTGCGCGCCGACGCCAGAGGAACGTGACGAGCATGCCGCGCTAGTCGAGCTGTTGACGCCCATCTGCAAGGCCTACGGCTCGGATATGGGCTTCAGCGTGACCGAGTGGGCGTTGCACACCTTCGGGGGCTACGGCTATCTGCGCGACTATCCGGCCGAGCAGCTGCTGCGCGACTGCAAGATCGCCGCGATCTACGAGGGTACCAACGGCATCCAGGCCATGGATCTGGTGGCGCGCAAGCTGCCGGCGCGCGGTGGCGCCAACATGTTGGCGGTCTACAAGCGCGTCAAGGCCTTCATCGAGGCGCAGCGCGAGCATGTCGCGCTGGGGCAGGCCGTCGCCGTGCTCGAGCAGGCGACGGTCACCTGGAGCGAGGTCAACCGCGCGCTGGCGACCGCCGCGATGCGCAAGGATTGGCTGATGCCGCTGCTGCACGCCACGCCCTACCTCGCGCTCTGCGGCGATCTGCTGGTGGCCTTCATGCTGCTGCAGCAGGCGGAGGTGGCGTGGCGGCGGCTCGTCACGCTCTGCGCGGGTGCTGGCGTGGACCCGCTCGATGGCGCGGCGCTGCGCCGCCTGGCGACCAGCGACGACGAGGTGCGCTTCTACGACGGCAAGGTCAAGACGGCGCGCTTCTTCTGCGCCAGCGAGCTGCCGCGGCTGCATGCGCGCGCTGCTGCGATCACCGGCTCCGACCGCAGCGCGCTCGAGATCGTTTTTGCCGGCGAGTGAGGGCGGCCCCTCGCGCGAGCAGCGCCGCCTTTGGGCACGCTAGCGCCGGCGGTTTGGCGCCTGCCGCGCGTCCCGCGCGTTCACCGCGCCCGCGACGCGGACCTGGGCTCGACGGCCCGCTCGATGCCCCAGAGCGCGAAGCTCGCCCCCACCACGCCGACCGTGGTCCAGGCCAGGTCAAGCAGTGAGAAGCGGTTGTTGGGCTGTCCGGCGTCGTAGAGCTCCTTGCCGAGGCCGGGCAGCAGCCCGAGCGTGGCGCAGAGCGCGAGGCGCGTCGGCGCCCGATCCGCGGCGGCGGCCCAGAGCAAGCCGTAGCAGCCGCTGCCGATCGCCAGGCCGACCGTCAGGTGGAGGGCCTTGTCGCGGCCCCACGCGCGGTCATTCGCCCCCGCCGTGCCCGTGCGCAGCGCCAGGAGCCCGAGCGCGAGCAGCGCGACGAGCATCGCCTGGCCAGCGGGACGGCGTCGTTCGAGGACCCGGCACGACTGCGCGCCGCCCACGCGGGTCATAGCGCCAGCGCGAGCACCGAGGCGCCGACGTGGACGTTGCGGATCACGGCGGCGAGCAGCGGGGCGACCGTGACGACGCTGATCTTGGCGCTCTGCTTCTCGGCGCTCAGCGGGATCGTATCGGTGGTGATCAGCTCGCTGATCTGCGAGCGCTCGAGGCGCGCCACGGCGGCGCCCGAGAGCACCGGATGCGTCACCGCGGCGCGCACGCTGCGCGCGCCGCGGGCGACGAGCAGCGCCGCCGCCTCGGTGAGGGTGCCCCCCGTGTCGATGATGTCGTCGACGAGGACGCAGTCGCGCCCCTGAACATCGCCGACCAGCTGCATCGAGCGCGCCGAGCCGCTCGCGCTCCGTCCCCGGTCGATCAGCGCGATCGATCCGCCGAGCCCCATCGCGACCTGGGTCGCGCGGTCGACGCCGCCCGCATCGGGCGAGACCACTACGGGCTCGTCGAGCGGGAGCTGCTTGAGGTGCTCGACGAGCAGGCGCGTGCAGTGCAGGTGATCGACCGGCACCTCGAAGAAGCCCTGGATCTGCGCCGCGTGGATATCGATGGTGATGATCCGGTCGACACCGACGGCCGTCAGCATGTTGGCCACGACCTTGGCCGAGATCGGCGAGGGGTGGCCCGTCAACCCGTCCTGACGGCTGTAACCGAAGTAGGGCAGCACGGCGTTAATCCGCGCCGCGGAGGCGCGTCGGCAGGCGTCGATCAGCAGCGCCAGCTCCATCAGGTGATCATTGCTCGGCGCGCAGGTCGACTGCACCAGGAAGACGTCGTCGGCGCGGATCGACTCGTTGATCTGCACGCCGATCTCTCCGTCGGCGAAGCGCTGCACCGCGGCGCTGGTGATCGGTTGGCCGAGGACCGCGGCGAGCTTGTCGCCGAGCGCGGGGTTCGAGCTGCCGCAGATCAGCCGAGCAGGCCGGAGCATCGACATTCACCTCTTGGCGCGGGCGATCGCCTGTTTGGCCGCGGCGGCGACAGCCTGGGGTGTGAGATCGAAGTACTGGAGCAGCTCCTTCGGGTCTCCGGAGCGCCCGAAGGCGTCGCGCACCGCGACCCGCTCGAGGGGAATCGGGTGCCGCCGCAGCAGCACCTCGCCGACGGCGTCGCCGAGCCCGCCGCAGACGTTATGCTCCTCGGCGGTGACGGCCGCGCCGGTCTCGACCGCGCAGCGTACGATGATGTGCTCGTCGATCGGCTTGACGGTGGAGAGGTTGACCACGCGGGCCGAGATGTTCTCGGCGGCCAAGAGTTCGGCGGCCTCGATCGCTGCGTGCAGCATCAGGCCGATGCCGAAGATCGTCACGTCATGACCGGGTCGCACCTCCCAGCCGACGCCGATGCGGAAGGGCCGCTCGTCGCAGTCGATCACCGGCAGGTTCTCGCGCGTCAGTCGAATGTAGACCGGGCCATCGTACCAGGCGGCGGCCTCGACCGCCTTGCGGGTCTCGACGGCGTCGGCCGGGACGATCACGGTCATCGTCGGAATCGCCCGCATCACGGCGATGTCCTCGAGCGCCTGGTGCGAGGCGCCGTCCTTGCCCACCGTCAGCCCGCCGTGCGTGGCGACGAGGTTGACGTTGCAGCCGGGCAGGGCGACGGAGTTGCGGATCTGCTCCCAGCAGCGCCCCGTGATGAAGATCGCGAAGCTCGAGGCGAAGACTATCTTGCCGGTCAGCGAGAGCCCCGCCGCGGTGCAGATCATGTCCTGCTCGCTGACCCCCATGTTGAAGAAGCGATCGGGGAAGCGCTCGGCGAAGAGCGCGGTCTGCGTCGAGCTCGAGAGATCCGCGTCGAGGACGACGACGTCGCGACTGAGCTCGCCCAGCCGGACGAGCGTGCGGCCGTAGGCTTCGCGGGTCGAGAGCACGCGGCGGGTCGTGCGTGTCATGGCTCGGTCACCGCCGGCGGCTCGCCCAGCTCCCCGAGCGCGAGCGCGAGCTCGGCGGCGTTGGGTGCCCTGCCGTGCCACTCGACCTTGTCCTCGAAGAGCGAGACGCCCTTGCCCTTGATCGTGCGCGCGACGATTACCGTCGGCGTCTCGGTGTTGGCGCGCGACTGATCGAGCGCGCCGAGGATCTGCTCGATGTCGTGCCCGTCGATCTCCAGCGCCTTCCAGCCGAAGGCGATGAACTTGGCGGCGATCGGCTCGACGTTCATGATCTTGGCCACGGCCCCGTCGATCTGCAGGCGGTTGGCGTCGACGATCGCGCAGAGCCCGGCCGAGCGGAAATGCGCGGCGCTCATCGCCGCCTCCCAAATCTGCCCCTCCTGCAGCTCACCGTCGCCGAGCAGGACGTAGACGCGCTGAGCCTGTCCACGGAGGGCCAGGGCCATGCCGTGCCCCACGCTGAGGCCCTGGCCGAGCGAGCCCGTCGAGGCCTCGACGCCGGGGCAGCGTCGCGAGTCAGGATGCCCCTGCGTGATGCTCTCGAGCTGGCGCAGGCGCGCCAAGTCGTGGCTCGTGATGTAGCCCCAGCGGTGCAGCACGGCATAGAGCGCCGGCGCGGCGTGGCCCTTGCTCAAGACGAAGCGATCCCGCCCCGGCCAGTCGGACTGAAACGGGTAGTGACGCATCTCCGCGAAGTAGAGGCAGGTCAGCAGATCGATACAGGAGAGCGAGCTGCCCGTATGGCCGGACTTCGCCTGGTGGATCGTGCGCAGGATCGAGACCCGCAGCTCGCGGGCGATCGCCCGGAGCTGCTCGGGATCGCGGGTGCGCACCGGCTGAAGCTTCACCACCGACCTCGAGGGCGCGACGTGGGCCCGCCGGCCGCGTTACTAGCCCAGAATGCCGCCAAGCGCCATCGCTTATGGCGATCGCCGCGGTGGCGCGGGGGCGCTGGAGCCCTGCGGGTGGCGCGGTCCCTTGGGACGCAGCTCGGCGTGAATGGCCCCGCTCTCCGCGCGCAGCGTCACCACGAGGATCTCGTAGCCGGGATGGTGGAGCTCGACCTGCAGCCCTCGCGCCGTGGCGCGCTCCAAGAGGAGCGGCGTGCTGCCCAGCTCGACGCCGTCCCGCGCGCTGTAGACCGTGGCGCCGCTTGGCGCGCTGGTCAGCCGCACGCGCGCCAGCGAAGCGCGCCCCTTGGCGCTCCGGGCCTTCACGCCGGCGCCACCGCCTGCGCCGCCTTCGCCGCGCGTCAGCAGCAGCAAGGACCAGGCGCCGAGCGCGATGCCCGCCACGACAATCGTCGTCGCGACGATCCGAGCGCGTGGCGGCAGCTGCGCGCCGGGGCCAGCGGCCCCGCTCGGCAGAAGCACGGAGCTCTGAGGCGTCTTGCGCTCGCGGAAGTAGGGATGGGTACCCGGGCGGCGGTCGCCGAGCGTGGGCCGATTGGACCAGTCACCGGTGGCCACCCGTCGCATCCGCTCCGGCGTGAGCGTCGTTAGCGGATCGCCCGCCGGCGTCGCCGGGCTGGCGATGGCTGGTGGCTGCCATGCGGTCGCGCCGAGGCCCAGTGGCTGAGGATCGATCAGCGTCGCGTGCTCGTCAACGGCGGCGCCCCCGAAGTCGCTGGAGCGCGCCCCGATCAGCGTCGCGGCGCCGGCGCTCTCGCCTGGCTGTGGTGCGGGCGCTGCGCCGCTGAGGACCGCTGCCGCGCCCTCGGCTGTGACGACGACGCTGGCGTCGTCGGAGACCCGCAGCGGCTGCCGCGTCGCCCCCGCGCTGGCTGGACCGGGCGTCGTCCTCGACGCCAGCGCGACGCTCGCTGGGCGGCCGCTGGTCGGCGGGGCATCGGCGAAGGGCAGGCGACTGCCCTTCGCGCCAAAGAGCAGCGTCCGCCGCCGGAGATCGGCGCCCTCCGCCTGGCCCGCCGGGGCCTGGGCCCGCGGACGCGTTGCGGGGCCGGCCGTCGACGGGGGCGGCGCCGTCGTGAGCTGATCGACGTGCGTCAAGGGCGGGTCGACCGGGCCATCGCTCTGCGTCTCCTCGAGCGGGAGGGTCTCGAGCAGGTGGTCGAGTAGGCTGACGCCGCGGCGCTGAGCCTCCTCCCAACCCTCGACCTCAGTCGCAAAAACGACGCGCATCAGCTCGGCCGCCCGCAGCTCGCTGAGCGTGAAGCGCTGCCGCTCCGCGACGCGCACGAGCTCTGCGTGCAGCTCGCGCGCGCTGGCGAAGCGCTGCTCTGGATCGAAGGCGAGGGCGCGCAAAACAACCGCCTCCAATGGCGCCGGATAACCGCGGACGATGGTCGTCGGGCGGCGCACCTCGCCGTTGCAGATCTGCCGATAGACGTCGTTCTCCCGTTCGCCGGCGAAGAGGTGCTCGCCGACGGTGGCCTCCCAGAGCGAGATGCCGAGCATGAAGATGTCGGCGCGGTGGTCGACCGGGCGCCCCAGGAGCTGTTCCGGAGTGAGGTAACGTACCTTCCCTTTGACGTAGCCCGGGTGCGTCATTGCGCTGCGATTCGCGAGCCGAGCGATGCCGAAGTCGACCAGCTTCACGTCGCCATCGAAGGTCACCATGATGTTGCTTGGGCTGACGTCGCGATGGACGATCCCCAGCGCCCGTCCATCGATTCCGCGCGCCTCGTGGGCGTGCTGGAGCGCGGCGCAGACCTTCGTCCCGATGAAGACGGCGATCGGGGCAGGCAGGCCGCTGCGGCCCTCCAGGCGGCAGGCGTTGACCACGGCGCGCAGGTCCCGGCCGTGGATGTACTCGAGCGCGAGGAAGTACTGCCCGCCGATCGTGCCCACCTCGTAGACCTGGCCGATCTGCGGGTGGTGCAGCGTCGCGGCGATGTGAACCTCGTCGCGGAACATGTCGCGCATCGCCGGGTCATCCGCCAGATGCTGCGACAACAGCTTGACCACGGCCAGGCGTCCGGCGCCGGTGGGGCCGCGGACCCGCGCGAGGTAGAGCTCGGCCATGCCGCCGCTCGTCAGCCCGCGGAGCAGCGTGTAGTTGCCGAAGGCGACGGGTTTCAAGGTCCCTATCCGACGACGGCCAGGGTGACGCCGTTGACCTCGATCTGATCACCGACCGCGACGAGGGCTGGTAGCGTGGCCGCCACCCCGTTAATCTTCACCGGCCCCCGCGCAGTGCCCGCGTCGACCCACCAGCCGTCGTTTCGCTGCAGCACTCGCAGGTGCGTCCCATTCCAGTGCAGAGGTCCGATTTGCAGCCGGTATCCGAGCTCGAGGCCGTCCTCGAGTGGCTGCTCGAGCACCTCGCCGCGCCCGTCGCGGAGGCTGATCCGCTGCGGCAGCGCCGGCAGCAGCGGCGTCGCTGCTGCGCTGACGATCTCGTTCGGTGTGGCTGTCTGCGCGCGAAAGATCAACTCGGTGTTGCCGATCCGCACGCGGTCGCCAGGCTTGAGCGGCGTCGCGGATTTGATGCGCTCGCCGTTGAGGAAGGTCCCGTTGGCGCTGCCCAGATCCTCGAGCAGGTAGCAGCTCCCATTGAAACGCACCCGGGCATGCCGGCGGGAAACGCGCGCATCGGCGAGCGCGAGATCGCCGGCGCGTCCGAGCGTCAGCTCGTCGTGGAGCGGATGAACTTCCTCCTCGGCGCCGGCTAGGAGCACCAGCTGTGCATGACCGTCCGGCTGATAGATCAGGCTATGCCGGTCGTGCAGCCGGTCCTCCTGCGAAAGCAGGTGCGAGAGCTCGCCGGTCGCCTCCACCGCGCTCTCGTGCGGCGCGACCTGCTCGACCAGCTTTGCCAGGTGTGACCCGCCGTAGTCCGGCGCGGTGGAGGAGAGGTACTTGGTCAGCTCGATCTGCAGCTCGTGCGCGCTCGGATAGCGATCGCTGGCCTTGCGCTGCAGCGCGCGCATGACGATCTGGTCGAGGACCGGCGGGATGTCCTTGCGCACCGAGGATGGCGGCTCGATCTCCGCCTTGCGCACCTTGGCCGCCAGATCGTTGATGTCATCGGCAGCGTAGACCATCTGGCTCGTCAGCATCTCCCAGAGCACGATGCCGACGGCGAAGATGTCGCTGCGCGCGTCGGCCGGGCGGCTGAGGACCTGCTCCGGAGCCATGTAGTTGACCTTGCCCTTGATCACGCCAGCCTGGGTCTTGCTGGTCAGGCCGACGGCCTTCGCGATGCCGAAGTCGACGACCTTCACCTCGCCGGCGCGGGAAACCAGGACGTTCTGCGGGCTGACGTCGCGATGGACGATGTTGAGTGGCTTCCCCTGGCGGTTCTTGCGCGTGTGGGCGTAGTAGAGGCCGCTGCAGATCTGGCGCCCGATGTGGGCGACGGCCTCCAGCGGGACGCGCTGACCGCGCGAGTGCAGGCCGTTGACCAGCTCGAGCACGTCGACACCATCGACGTATTCCATGGCGATGTAGTAAACGCCGTCGAAGACGCCGAGGTCGAAGATCTGGGCGATGTTCACGTGCGAGAGGCCAACGGCGATCTTGGCCTCGTTGATCAGCATCCGGATGAAGCGGTCCTCATTGGCGTATTCGGCGTTCATCACCTTCAACGCGAGGTACTTTTCGAAGCCGGCGAGGCCGCGGGTCTTGGCCAGATAGATCTGCGCCATGCCGCCGCCGCCGATGTGCCGAACGATGCTGTAGCCGGCAAAATCAGAGCCGACGCCGATCTGCATGGCAGCCCCTCCCCCGTTCGATTGACCGGCGCATCGTCGCACCCTCTCCGGGCCTGCTCAAGTTGCGGGAGCGACCGTGGAACGATCGCGCTTGGCGCGCAGGCGACCGAGCAGCGCTAGGTCCAGGCTAGTAGCGATAGGTCCAGGCTAGGTCGAGGTTGCCCACGCCGCGATCGCCGAAGAGCGCCATCAGGAGCCAGCGCGCGGAGATGCGGTACTCGCCCAGGGCCTCGTTGGCGTTCTCGGTCTCCGCCGCGCCGAAGACGCGGCGATAGGCGACGTAGAGCCGACGCGTGAGGTACTTGCCGATCTCCGCCTCCGCGCGCAGGCGAGCCTCGCTCTTCTTCTCGTCCTGCGTCTGCGAGACGCCGACCCGGGTGACATCGATCCCGACCTTGCCCGCGACCTGCTTGGCGAGCAGTCCGAAGACCGCCTGCGCCACCGCCGAGGCGAGCGCCAGGGCCTTGTCGCCCCCGGATTCGCCGGCGCGGGGATCGAGCCTGCCGGTCAAGATCAGGCTGAGCAGCTGCGACTGATCGTAGCTCGGCGGTTCGCTGCTCAAGATCAGTTCATGCTGCGCGAGCGTGCCGCGGAGGACGATCGAGACCGTCCCCTCAGCGAACTCGCGCCGCAGCCGCACGTCGAGCGAGGGATCGATCGGCTCGCGTCCCGAGAAGCGCGCGACGGCGTGTTCGACCTGATAAGCATTGCCCAGCACCGTGACCTGCCCGCGGCGAATGCCGGCGCTGCCAACGATCCGTGGCGCCGCCCCGGGACCGGCCTTGACGCGGAGTGCGACCGTCAGCTCGACGTCGAGGTCCTCGCCGCGCACCATCAGCGAATCAGCCCGCGTGGTCAGGTCCAGCGCTCGTTGCGTCACCTCGCCAAGGGCCTTGCGGCGCTGCCTGCGGACGCGCGCGGCGCGCGCGTCCGCATCGACGAAGACCACGTCAGCCAGCGTGCTCGTCGGATGCAGGCGGCGAGGCGACGAGAGCTTCGGCAGCGTCAAGACCCCCTTGTCGACCGTCACCTGGCTGACGAGCGTCATGTCCTGCAGGCGACCGGAGACCTGGAGGTCGCCGTCGAAGACGGCGTCGGCAATGGGCGCGACGCCCAAGCGAAAGCGCTGGGCTTTGGCGCTGAGCTCGAAGTCTCGCGGCAGAAACGCCGCCGAACGCGCGGATCCGGTGGCCACCAGGCGCCCCGCGCCGCTGTGGATGACGAGACGTTCGAGCCGAGCGCGCTGAGGATCGAGGGAGGCGCGCAGCGCTATCCCCTTCAGCTCGGGGAGCCCTCGCGCCCGCAGGCGACCGTCGCTGAGCTGCACGCGCGCCCTGACTCTGGGGCGGGTTAGCGGCCCGCGCGCGCTGCCCTCGATCGTCAGGCGGCCTTCGGTGCGCTGCACCTCCGTGAGGAAGGCGGCGAGAAAGCCGAGGTCGAGGTTGGTTCCACGCAGCGTCGTGTCGATCGTCGGCTCGGGTGGCGTCAGCGCGACCTGCCCTCGGGAAGCCAGCGAGCCACCGTGCGGCTGCCGCAGGGTGAGCTGCCCACTGACGCCCCGCCTGGCCCCCTCAGCCCGCAGCTCGAGGGTTCCGACCGGGCCGCCCGCGACGCGGAGATCATGGAGCCGAAGGGCGGCCGTGAAGCTGGGTTGGGCCACCGTTCCAGCGACCGAGGCGCGGCCGGTGAGGACGCCTCCCTCGAGCTGGGAGAGCCACCCGTCCTGCTGCGCAAGACCCCGCAAGGGGGTCTGCGGCAGCTCGAGCGTGCCTGTGAGGGCTGCCTCGCCGATGCGCTTTGGGAAACGCAGCAGCTCCTCGACACCGCGCTTGAGCGCAGCGCGCCCGCGAAGGAGTACCTGCCCGTCGCGCGCGAAGCGCAGCGTTGCCCGGGTGGAGGCGGCGGGCTCTGCGCTGCCGAGCTGGGCTCTCAGGCGAAGGTCGCCCAAGCGCTGCCGGTCGAGGCGCGCGGCGTCGAGCAGCAGCTCGAGCTCCACGTGGGGATCGAAGAGCTGTCCGCCGGCGCGCAGCCCGAGGTGAGCACGCCCCCGCAGACGCCCCGAGGCCAAAGGGGCGAAGGAGGGCAGGAGCATGGTGAGCTGCTCGAGCCTCACGCTGCCGCTCTCGATTCGAAGCTGCAGCGGGGCGCGGCCCAGGCGGCCGAGGGGGTCGGCGCCGACCCCCAGCGCCTCGGCCGCGGTCAGCGCCAAGCGCCCCTCGAGCTGCAGCAGGCGCGAGGCGCCCTGCGTCGCGTCGGCCCTCAGACGGAGGCGATCGTCGAGCGCAAGCACGGCGTGAACGTTCACGCCCTTGAGGCCCGCGAGCCGAGCGTCCTTCAGCTCGAGGTCGGCGCTCAGGCGCGGGCTGCTCAGCTCGCCCGCCAGTCGCGCGCTCAGCGCGAGCGTGCCGCCGAGCCCGGCCGCGCCCAGCCCGAGGCGTGGCAGGCTCTCAAGCGCGAACCCTGCCACCGTCAACTCGACGCTGGCAGGTCGCTGCGCGGCGAACACCGGCAGCAACGCCCCCGGAGCATAGGTCAGGGGCAGGTTGGCCTCCAGCGCCAGCCGGGTTTGGGTGTCCGTCAGCTGCAGCCTGGCGTGTGCGCGCAACGAGCGGCCCTCGGCCACGGCGACGATACGACCGCTGAGGCGGGGCAGCCCCGCTGGTCGAAGGGCTTGCAGGGTGGCTTCGAGGCGAGCCCGTTGCGGTCCATGATCTCGCCACGAGGCCCGGCCCTGGGCCGCGCCGCCCAGCAGACCGCGGGCGACAAAGGCAGCCTCTCCTTCGCGCCTCCCGCCTTTCAACGTGACGCGCAAGTAATCGACCCGCGCAGGCGGGCTTGCCGAGCGGGCCGCCAGGGCCGTAACGGTGAGCCTTCCGCGCGGGTTGCCGGGCAGCCCGCGGAGCGCTCCCGCGAACTCGAGTCGTCCGAGCCGCGCGCCCGCAACGCGCAGCCCCTGCGACGACCCGTTGAGCCGTAGGCTGAGAGCATCGCCGAAGCGCCCTGAAAGGGTAGCGGCGAGCTGCAGCGGCCCCGCGAGCTTCAGGCTCTGCAGCTGGATCAGCCTGACGCGCGCCAGCTCCGGTACGGCGACGCTGAGCGTGGCCTCGAGCTGATCGAGCGTCCCCTTCGCCGACGCTTGAAGCCGTACGCCTCGAGCTCGCAGGTCGAGGCGGTCGATCGCCCAGCGCGAGGCGGCGAGGCGGCCGATCAGCGTGGAACGCTGAAGCGTGAGCCCCGCGACCTCACCCGCTGCCAGCTCGAGGTGCACCGCCAGCTCGCTAGCCGGCTGCAGGGGAAGGCCCTGGCCCCGTCCCTCCAGGCGCAGCTCAAGTCGCGTCTCGGGTAGTGCGGCTACGAGGGCAGCGGGCCGGAAGTGATCGAGAGAGAGCCCGAACTGATAGCGCAGCTGCGCGGATAGCGGCTCAAGCCAGCCCTGGAGGCGCAGCGCGCCGGCGCGCCCCAGCTCGGCGTGGGCGTGGAGTTGGAGATGCTGCAGGGGACCGGCAAGGACGACCTGCATTTGTGTCGGACCTGCCGGCAGGCCGGCGATCCGCAGGCGCAGGCGGGCATCGACGCGCCGCCACGAGCTGAGGCGCGCGGCGCCTTGCAGCGCGATAGTGAGCTGCTCTTGCCCCGCGAGCCGCAGGACTGCGCGCAGCTGATGGAGGGTCAGCTCGACTGCCCCGCGGTCGAGCCGGGCGGCGGCTCGACCGCTCAGCCCGCGGAGGCTCGCGCCCTTCGCCGCGCGCTGGTCCACGAAGCTGCCATCGGTCACCTGCAGCTCGCTCAGCTCGACGGTCCATCGTGACAGCTCCGTGGACTTCGGCACCTTCGCCCCTGTGGCGGCCGACGGGGGCAGGGCCAGCTGGGCCAGATTCGAGCCACCCTGCTGGAAGGCTCGCAGGAGCACGCACGGTCGTTCGACGACGAGCTGCTCGATACGCAGGCGGCGTCGCAGCAGACCGCCGAGATCGTAGCGCAGCCGCACGGCGCCGATCTGAATCGCCGCACCGCCGAGGCGGTCGTTCACCGTGACGTCTTGCAGCACAAGGGAGCCGAGGTAGTCGCCGCCGAGCGCGCCGAGCTGAAACCCGGGGAGGCGCTGGCGCACGAGCTCGACGAGCAGCGAGCGCAGCCGCGCCCTGCCGCTCGACGAGCGGGCATAGCCAAGAGCGGCCAGCAGCAGCAGCACGCTCACGAGCAGGACGCAGCCCAGCCCAAGAGCACCAAGCCGCGCGGTGCGCCGCAGCGCGCCCTGACGCCGCGTCATCAAAACGCCTCACCGAGGGTCAGATGGAAAGCGTAGTTGTCGCGCGGATCGGGGTCGACGGGGCGGCCGCTAGCGCTGAGCTCGGAGCGCCGACGGTTGAGCCGCAGGCCGATCGCCACGCCCAGCGAGCCGATCGGTGTCTGGTATTGCACGCCTGCACCCAATCCGAGCTGCAGCGCCTTCAGGTCGAGAGCGTCGAGTTCCTCCACCACGTCGCCGGCGTCGAAGAAGGTGATCAGCTGGAGCCACTGATCGTAGAGCTTGAAGGTGCGCAGGCGCAGCTCGGCCGAGAGCAGCACGGCGCTGTCGCCGCCGATCGGGATCAGGCGGCCGGTCTCGACGGTTTCGGCGGGCCCCCCGTTCGGCGGGGTGATCGTCTTGGTCTGAAAGACCTGCGGCGAAAGTCGTCGGTAGCCGAAGGCGCGATGGCTCGTCGCGCCGCCAAACCAAATGCGGCGCGTCACGGGGGTCAACTCCTCGCCGGCGCCGAGCGCGCTGCCGTCATCGAGCGCGACGAGTTGGCTGAAGATCGCGCGCAGGGCGAGCACGAGTCGCCTGCTGCCCAGGGGTAGGTAGCCGCGCAGGTCCGGGGTGAACTTCAAGTAGCTGAAGCGCCCGCCGAGCTGGGGGAAGCCGCACTCTACCCGCAGCTCGGCGAAGAGCCCACGCCGCGGGTCGATGATGCTGTCGCGCCAATCGAGCTGCAGGAAGGGTTCGATCCAGGCCAAGCGATAGGCGCTGCTCCCGTCGACGCCTACGCCGAGAGGGTTCTCGAAGGCGTCGAAGGTCGTGACGTCGAAGAAGCGGAGGTACTGAAAGCTCCAGGAGACTCCGCCGCGGACCCGCTCGGCCCAGAAGGTGCGGTCGGCGCCGAGCTGGAGCCGGGGCCCGTGGTAGCGGTAGCCTTCCTGCAGGCCGAGCTCGTAGCTCAACAGGCCGAAGGCGGTGACGGCGGAGCCGAGCAGATCGGGTTGGGTCAGTCGGAGCTCGCCGGCACCGGCGAAGCCGCCACGCTCGGCGGCCCAGGCCGTCGGGATGGTGACGAACTTCGGCTGCAGGCGCAGCTCGAGATTGCGCAGCCCACCGAGGAAGTTGCGCCAGGCGAAGCGACTGAAGAAATGAATTTCCTGCCAGCGCTGGTCGACGCCCATCCCCCCGCCCAGGCGGATCTCTCGTAGCTTGGTGGGAGTGAGATCAATCGTCACGGGCGCACGCGCGACGGGGGACTTCGGCAGCCGCAGCTCGACCGCGGCGAAGACCTGGTGGCGCAAAAGGCGCGCCCGCGTGCGGGCGAAGGCCTCGGGGCGGTAGACATCCCCCTCGCGAAAGGCGATCGCGCGCGCGAGCTTGCTCAGCGGTAGATCGCCTGCGCCTTCGATCACGATCGGGCCGATCCGCAGCAGTGGTCCTGGCACGGCCCGATAGGTCACCCGAGCCGTCAGCCGATCCCGATCGACGGCCACCGTGCCCGCGCAGGTGGCGTAGGCGTAGCCCAGCGCCCTCAGGCGCGCGCGCAGCAGCGAGGCCGCTGCGCCGTAGGCGGCGTAATCGAAGCGGCCTCCAACGCGCAGGGGCAGGCGGCGCAGGACGGCCTGCCTGCTCGCTCGGGGGAGCGCGGCGAGACCCTCGACCGCGATCGTCAGTACGCGGCTGGGCCGCCCCTCGTCGACCTCGAGCCGAATGTCGACGGCCTGGCCGTCACGCTTGTCGACCAGCGTCTCGTCCAGCGTACGCACTGAGAAGAAGCCGCGCGCGCGATAGTAGCGCTCGATGCGCCGCAGGTCGCTGTCGAGCGCCGCCGGATCGTAATAGCGGCGTCCGCCCAGCAGCGGGAGCCACCACCACCACGGCGTGGGCTGGGTCTCCAATCCGGCGACGATCTTCGACGCCTCGAGCTGGGCCGTGCCCCGCAGCTCGACGCGATCGATCCAGCGCCGACCCGCAGGCGCCGAAGCGCAGGCGCCAAGCTCCAGCAGCATCGCCCCGAGGAGCAAGCCCGCGGCGAGGCGATGCAGGTTCCGCGACGCGAAAGCCACGGCGACGCCGGCGCTCCGGATGGCCGCATGGCTCAGGGGCGGCATTGAGCCCGGGGCGTCATGCGGGCGAGAAGAGGTCCGCCTGGGCGGTAGCACCGGGTGTCGCCGGTGCAGGCGCAAGCTCGCAGCGTCCACCCGCCAGGCCGGGATTGTGGCAGTGACAGACGGTCAGGACGATACCGTGGTCAGCCGCGGCGCTGCTGATGCGTCGCAGGATGCTCAGCGCGTGTGAGTGGACCAGGTGATCGTACTCGCTGCGGCGACCGCCGTGTCGCCCGCTGGGGAAGCACCCGAGAATCAGTCGCTGAACGCCATGGGGTGCCTCTCGCGCGAGTTGCGCGGCGACCCCGGGCCGGAGCTGCAGCAGGCTGACCATCGCGCGACGCACGCCGAGGCCGTCCAGCGCAGAGAGCAGCCGCTGCAGCGACTCCTGGCCGTCATTGACGAAGGGGATCAGCGGCTCGATATGGACCTGGGGGGCCAGCTCGAGCTCGAGCAGTCGCTGCAGGAGGCGCAGCCGGGCCTGGGGCAGCGCCGTGCCCGGCTCCCAACGCTGCGTGTAGTCATCGGCGGTCGAGGCCAGCGCGACGCTGATGCGCACCCGTGGTCGGTGGCGTGCCAGCAGGGCGAGGATCGCCTCGGGGATAACGCCGCGGGTCGTCAACGAGACGCCGATCTCGCGGCGCAAGAGCAGCTCGAGACAGGCCCGCGAGAGCTCGAGTACCTCGGGTCCGCCCAGGAAAGGGTCGCCGGCGCTGCAGAAAAGCACGAAGTCGGGAAGGGCGCGTCGGCGCCGCGCGCTATCGAGTTCATGCCGCAACAAGGCCGGGAGGTTGCGATAGATCAGCAGCTTGCCCGGGGCAGGGGTCCCCGTGTAGCAGCGTGCGTAGCAATAAGCGCATTGTCCCGCGCAACCGCGCGTGACATTGACCGTGGCCACGTCGCCGAGGCAGGGCAGGCGCCCGCGGGTGCAGGCGTGTTGCTTGTCGCCGACGAGGATTTCCACTTGCCCTGCGCTCCCGGCTCGACGGTGGCAAGTATACACGCGAGCGCTGCATGCCCTCTGCTAACCCGCCCGCGTGGCCAGCAGCGCCTTCGCTTCCGCGTAGATGCCCGGGCCGTCCAGGTGGTGCTTGCTGAAGAGCGCCTCGGTCGCCCCAGATTCGCCGAACTCACGCAGCCCAACGCGGCGGACGTGGGTCGGGCGGCGCTCGGCGAGGGCCTCGCAGATCGCGGAGCCGAGGCCGCCGATCACGGAGTGGTCCTCGACGCTGAGCACGCGATCGCAGCCCTCGAGCGCCGCGGCGAGCGAGGCGCCGTCGAGCGGCGCCAGCGTCGGGACGTTGAGCACCGTCGCTGAGCAGCCCTCGCGCTCGAGCCGCACCGCCGCCTCTAGCGCGCCGGCCACGCACGCGCCGGTGGCGCAGATCGCCAGCTCGCGGCCGACGCGCAGTCGATCCACGGCACCCGGAACGAAGCGGTAGCGCTGATCGTGGAGTCGCGGAACCTTCTGCCGCGTCAGCCTCAAGAAGGCGGGGCCGCTGTGGCGCGTCACGAGGTGCTCGACCATCTGGACCGTCTCGAGGTCGTCTGCTGGTTGGAGCACGAGCATATTCGGCAGCGTGCGCAGGAGGGCGATGTCCTCGAGCGCCATTTGCGTGTAGCCGTCGGGCCCGACGGCGCAGCCCGAGTGGGTGCCCACGATCGTCACCGGCACGTCGTTGTAGGCCACCGAGACCTTGATCTGATCGAAGCGGCCCGTGACGAAGCAGGAAAACGAGCAGCAGAAGACGCGCTTGCCGGTCGCGGCCAGACCAGCCGCGGTGCCGAGCATATTCGCCTCCTGGATCCCGAGCTGAAAGAAGCGTTCGGGAAAGGCGGCGGCGAACATCGCAGAGCGTGTCGACTCGCTCAGGTCAGCGTCCAGCACGACGATCTGCGGATGCTCGCTGCCGAGCTGCTGCAGCGTCTCGCCGAAGGCGTCGCGGGTCGCCCGTGCCGGCGGCGCTGCGGCGCAGGCGGCGGCGGTCTCGGGGCCACTGGTGACGCTATCGCTGCTGTTGATCATCGCACTGCCTCCGTTAGCGGGAGGCCAGCGCGAGCGCGGAGCTCGCCGATCGCGCGGTCGGCCTCGTCGCGCGTCGGCGCCACACCGTGCCAACTCGCCCGCTCCTCCATGAACGATACGCCCTTGCCCTTGATCGTGTGGGCGATGATGTAGGTCGGTCGACCCTGCACCTGCCGCGCCTGATCGAGCGCGGCGATGATCTGGCGGTAGTTGTGACCGTCGATCGTGATCACGTGCCAGCCGAAGGCGCGCCATTTGTCGGCCAGCGGTTCGAGGTTCATCACGTCGCGGGTGAACCCGTCGATCTGCAGCTTGTTGAAGTCGAGGATCACCGTGAGGTTGTCGAGCTTGAACTTCGCGGCGGAGAGCGCGGCCTCCCAGACCTGACCCTCCTGGGTCTCGCCATCGCCCATCACGCAGTAGACGCGCCAAGCGCTCTTATCGAGCTTGCCGGCGAGCGCGATGCCCTGGGCGACGCTGAGGCCCTGGCCGAGCGATCCGGTGGAGGCCTCGATCCCGGGCAGCCAGGTGCGGCAGGGGTGTCCCTGCAGGGGCGAACCGAGCTGGCGCAGGGTCCAGAGCATTTCCCGTGGGAAGTAGCCCAGGTCAGCCATCACCGCGTACTGCGCGGGCACGCCGTGGCCCTTGCTGAGGACCAGGCGGTCGCGATCGAGCCAGAGGGGCTCGTCGGGTCGCTGCCGCAGCGCATGATGGTAGAGCGTGCTGATCAGGTCGATCAGCGAGAGCGAGCCGCCGGGATGACCTGAACCCGCCGCCGCGATCATCTCGACGATGTCGACCCGGTAGCGCGGCGCCTTCGCCTCCAGCGTACGAACCAGTTCCTCAAGCTCCATCGCAGTCCTCCACCTCACGGGTCCAGCGACCCGCCGGTGCGCGCATTGTACGAGTCAGGCTCCGCGAAGCAACCGGCCGCGGCAGACCGACCTCGAGCGCGCACTCCGGCAGCGGCGACCAGGGGCCTTTTACGGTCCGCTCGCGCTTCCGTGCTAACGTTTTTTTCGCTGCGGCGATGACGCCGGGGTGCGCTGCGTGGCTGGCGGGAGGGGGAGATGGAAGAGCGCGAGCAGGCAAGGTCCGCCGGCGACAATGCCGACGCCCGACCGCCGCCGGCGCTGGTCCGGGCGAACCTGCGCCGGGCTGAGGCCGTCTACGGCCTCAGCCGTGAGGGAATCCTCGTCACGGGGCTCGACAACCGCATCAAGGCGGTGAATCCCGCCTTCACGCAGATTACCGGCTACAGCGCCGAGGAGGTCCTGGGTTGCGACCCGTCGCTGCTCAAGTCGGACCGCCACGACGCCGAGTTCTTTGCTGCGATGTGGCGCGCGCTCGAGCGCGACGGACGCTGGCAGGGCGAGATCTGGAATCGTCGCAAGAATGGCGAGGTCTATCCGCAGTGGCTGGCGATCACGCGGGTCGCCGACGAGCAGGGGGCGACGACCGAGTACGTGAGCGTCTTCAGCGACCTCAGCCACGATCGCGCGGCCGAGGCGACGATCCGCCACCAGGCCAGCTACGACAGTCTCACCGGGCTGCCCAATCGCGCGCTCTTCGTCGACCGCCTCGCGCAGGAGCTGGCCCACGCGCGGCGCGCGAAGCATCTGGTCGCGCTGCTCTCGATCGACCTCGATCGCTTTCGCTCGGTCAACGATGCGGGGGGCCATCGGGTCGGCGATCAGCTCTTGCAGCAAGCGGCCGCTCGTTTGGTCGAGGCCGTGCGCGAGACGGATAGCGTCTCGCGGCTGGGGGGCGACGAGTTCAGCATCATCGTCACGGGGCTGCGCCACCCGCGCGGCGCGGAGGTGGTCGCCGACACCGTGCTGGCGGCGCTCGCCCGACCCTTCGTCATCGAGGACCACGAGAGCCACCTCGGAGCGAGCGTGGGGATCTCCGTCTATCCGCCCGACTGCACGACCGGCGAGGAGCTGCTGCGCAACGCGGACACGGCAATGTACCGGGCCAAGGCTGCTGGCCGCAGTCGCTGCGTCTTCTTCACCGAGCAGATGAACGACGAGGCGACCGAGCGCCTCGGCCTCGAGCGTGACCTTCGACGCGCCCTGACGCGCGGTGAGTTGCTGCTGCACTACCAGCCGCAGTGGGACCTGCGCAACGGTCGGATCACGGGAGCGGAGGCCCTGCTGCGCTGGCAACATCCCCAGCGCGGGCTGATCCCTCCGGCGACCTTCATCCCCGTCGCTGAGGAGAGCGGACTGATCGTCCCCGTCGGCGAGTGGGTGCTGCATACGGCTTGCGAGCAGGCGCGACGCTGGGTTGGACAGCTCGGCGCACCCTCGCACTTGGCGGTCAACGTCTCGAGTCGCCAGTTTCGCCAGAACGCCTTCGTCGACACGGTGCGCCGCATCCTCACCGATGTCGGGCTGCCTCCGAAGCATCTGCAGCTCGAGATCACCGAGAGCATGCTGATGGACGACGTCGAAGAGACCGTGGCGGCCCTGGGCGAGCTGCGGGCGCACGGCGTCAACCTCTCGATCGACGACTTCGGCACCGGCTACTCGTCGCTCAGCTATCTCAAGCGCTTTCCGATCGACGTGTTGAAGATCGACCAATCGTTCGTGCGCCACCTCGCCGAGGATGACGATGACGCCGCGATCGCCAGCACGATCATCGCGATGGCGCATACGCTGAAGAAGAAGGTCGTTGCCGAGGGGGTCGAACACCTGGCCCAGGTCCGCTTCCTGCGCGGGCGCAAGTGCGACCAGGCGCAGGGTTTCTACTTCAGTCGCCCGCTGACCGCCGAGGCCTGGCCGATCCGGCCGCGCTGACCCGGCCCGTTCGGCGCGCGGCTGCGCTCCGCGCTCCCGCGGTGGCTCGGGCCGATGTCGGTCTGAAGCCGACACGCTTCCGCTCTAAATGCCGCCGGCAAACCGGCGATGAAGAGCAACAGGAGCGCGTCAGCCACGGATCGAGGCGAGGTCGATGAACCCACCACAGCCTTTACTGCCCGGCGATCGCTGGCTCTCCGTGCAGGAAGTGGCGACGCACCTCGGGGTCAGCCGCGAGACGATCTACACCTGGATCCGGGGCAAGCAGATGCCAGCGCATCGCGTGGGCCGCCACTGGAAGTTCAAGCGTCATGAGGTCGACGCCTGGGTCCACCGCAACGGGGCTGCAGAGCACGCCGAGTTGAACGGCTGATCGCCCACCGACGGCTAATCGCCCACTGAAGGCTCTAGTCCTTCCCGAGAGCGCCCTCGGTCGTGATAGCCTCCCGCCTGCCCCGAAACCCCGTCGCTGACTTGCTGGCGAGCGCGGGCGTGGCAGCCAAGACCCATGGATCAACTCGTCATCCGCGGCGCGCGCGCGAACAACCTCAAGGGCATCGACCTCGATCTGCCCCGCGGCAAGCTGGTGGTGATCACCGGGCTCTCTGGCTCCGGGAAGTCCTCGCTGGCCTTCGACACGATCTACGCCGAAGGTCAGCGACGCTACGTCGAGTCGCTCTCGGTGCATGCGCGCCAATTCCTCGAGCGCCTGGCCCGCCCCGACGTCGATACGATCGAAGGCCTCAGCCCCGTGATCAGCATCGAGCAGCGTGGCCTCGGGCGCAATCCGCGCTCCACCGTCGGGACGATCACGGAGGTCCACGACTACCTGCGCTTGCTCTACGCGCGCGTCGGCGAGGCCCGCTGCTGGTCGTGCGGCCGGGCGCTGGCGCGGCAGAGCGTGGCGCAGATCGCGACGCAGCTGCTGGGCTTGCCCGAGGGGACGCGCCTCTCGGTGCTGGCGCCGCTGGCGGTCGAGCGCAAAGGCAACTGCCGCAGCTTGCTCGACCAGCTTCGGCGCGACGGGTTCACGCGGGCGCGGATCGACGGTGAGGTCTGCGACCTCGGCGAAGCGCTCGAGCTCAGCAGCCAACAACGCCACGCGATCGAGGTCTTCGTCGATCGGCTCGTGCTCAAACCCGGAGTGCGCTCACGGCTGGCCGAGAGCCTCGAGCTGGCCTTCAAGCTCGCCGACGGCGTGGTCAAGGTGGCGACGCCAGACCATGGTGGGCCGGAGGGCCAGGAGCTGTCCTTCTCCGAACGCTTCGCCTGCTCCGATTGTGGCGTCAACTACCCAGAGCTCACGCCGCGCCTCTTCTCCTTCAACAGCCCGCACGGCGCCTGCGCGCGCTGCGCCGGGCTCGGCGCCCTGCTCGAGTTCGATGAGGCGCTGCTCGTGCCGGATCCGACGCTCTCGCTGCGCGAGGGCGCGATCGAGCCCTGGGAGCAACGCAATGCCGCGTACTACCAAGGGCTGCTCGAACGGCTCTCCGAGCAGCGAGGCTTCTCGCTGGTGGAGCCCTATCAGCAGCTCGGCGAGGATGTGCGGCGCCTGCTGATGCACGGGGCGGGCGAGCCCGCCGGCGGGCGGGGCTTCGAGGGCGTGATCCCCAACTTGCAGCGCCGCATGAGCGAGCAGCAGCGCCGCTGGTCGGAGGGCGCGCAGGCGGCTGATGTCGAGGCCCTGGACGACGCGCTCGAAGAGCTGCAGCGCTACATGTGCAGCAACGTCTGCCCCGACTGCGCGGGCGCCCGCCTGCGCCGCGAGGCACGGCATGTCTTCGTCGCCAACCGGTCCATCACCGAGCTGACGGCGCTCAACGTCGAGACGGCCCTGCAGCTCTTCCGCACGCTGCGGCTGGAGGGTGCGGCGGCGCAGGTGGCGCAGAAGCTGGTCGCTGAGCTCGTCGCGCGGCTCTCCTTTCTCTCCGGCGTCGGTGTTGGCTACCTCACGCTCGACCGTGCCGCGGGGACGCTCTCGGGCGGCGAGGGCCAGCGCGTGCGCCTGGCGACGCAGATCGGCGCCGCGCTGGTCGGCGTGCTCTACGTGCTCGACGAGCCCTCGATCGGGCTGCACCAACGCGACAACGCTCGGCTGCTCGAGACCCTGCTGCGCCTGCGCGATCTGGGGAATACGGTGCTCGTCGTCGAGCACGATGAGCAGATCATGCGGGCCGCCGATTGGATCGTCGACCTCGGCCCGGCGGCCGGCGTGCACGGTGGCGAGGTCGTCGGCTGTGGCACGGTCGAGCAACTGATGGCGGCGCCGCGCAGCGTGACGGGGCAGTTTCTCGCCGGTCGGCGCGGGATCGCGGTGCCGAGCCGACGGCGTCGCGGGGGCCGCCAGCACCTCTCGCTCTGGGGTGTGACCCAGAACAACCTGCGGGACCTCGACGTTGCGATTCCGCTCGAGGTGCTCGTCTGCGTCACTGGTGTCTCAGGCTCGGGGAAGTCCTCCCTGGTGGTCGACA